>NZ_PPDK01000003.1:300000-484950 GCF_003074135.1 Euzebya tangerina
ACATCGAGATGCTGAGTGAGCTGCAGATCCCGGTCAAGGCCCTGACCGGTCTGCTATAGGGCGTGGGCCCGAACCGGGCACGACAGGCGGTGCGATGGGGGCTGTACGCCCTGGTCCTGGCCGTCCTGGTTCGCGTCTTCCTCCAGCGCGTCGACGCTGTCGAGGCAGCCGACCTCGTCCTGCCTGCCTGGTGGGCCATCGTTGCCGCCGTGGCCTGCTTCGTCCTGGCCAACGAGATCCTGGTGCGCGCGTGGATGGGCCTGGTCCGTCTTGGTGGGGGTGAACTCCGGACGTCCCTCGCGCGTTGGGTGTGGTCATCCACCCAGCTGACCCGCTACACGATCGGCATGGCCCAGGTCGCCAGCCGCGCCGTCGTGGCTCGCCGGCACGGGATGAGCCGGACATCCGGGGCGATGACCACCCTGCTCGAGGTCATCTGGTACTCCTGCGTCAACGCTCTTGTGGCGGTCGCGACGGTGCCGTGGTGGCTGGCGGGAACCGGGCTCACCTGGGCGGCCTGGTTGGCCGTCGTCCCCGGGCTGGTGCTGGCACTGGCCCTGGTCGCGCCCGGTGCCTTCGTCGGGCTGGCGTCCTGGGCCGGTCGACTGCCACTGCTGCGGCGGATCGGGGGCCTTGCCTCGGCGTCCGACCTCGAGGTCACCCGACGCGACACCGCTGTGCTGACCACCGCCTACCTGGGCAACTTCACGGTCCGACTGCTCGGGTTCGTGGCGCTCTACGTCGGCATCGGCGGCCCGACGGATGCGTGGGGACGGGTCCTCGGGGCCTTCGCCCTG
This sequence comes from Euzebya tangerina, assembly GCF_003074135.1. Classification (NCBI taxonomy): domain Bacteria; kingdom Bacillati; phylum Actinomycetota; class Nitriliruptoria; order Euzebyales; family Euzebyaceae; genus Euzebya; species Euzebya tangerina. Next base: position 300,798 of record NZ_PPDK01000003.1, read on the forward strand.
GGGCACCTCATCGGGGCGCTGGCCGTGTTCGCCCCGGGCGGCCTGGGGCCCCGGGAGGGTGTGACCGCCGTGGTGTTGGCTCCACTGCTGCCGGGGGGCACGATCCTGGCGCTGGTCGCCCTCACCCGACTGCTGGAGTTGGTCGCCGAACTGCTGTATGCGGGCATGGCCCGCCTGGGCCACCGCTCAGATGCTGCTCCGACCCGGATGTCGCTCGGGTCGTCCGATGGGCCGTCGGCGCCACCACGACCCGATATCTAGACTCTGGCGGTGCCATGAGCGATCCAGAGCAGACCACGCCCGACACCAGCGTCCTCGACGACGCCGATTACATCTCGCTCTCGACCGTTCGGGCGGACGGCAGTGCGGTGGCCACGCCGGTCTGGCTGCGCGGCTCCGACGGCGTCTACGACGTCATGACCGCGGCCGACAGCCACAAGGTCAGGCGTCTTCAGGCCAACCCGACCGTGGAGGTGGCGCCGTGCGACGTGCGCGGCAACGTGGCCCCCGGCGCTGCCCGCTTCCGGGGCACCGCCGAGCTGATCACCGATCCGCCCATCGTGGAGCGCACGGTGGCGGCGATCCGCGGCCAGTATCCGATCATGGGCCGCATGATCCCCCTCCTCAGCAAGGTCCGCTCCCTCCTCCCCGGCGGCACGACGCCCGACTACCTGATCGTCAAGATCACCGTGACCGAGGCTCTGGACCGGTCCTGAGGACCCGGTCTCGGATCCCGTCGAGAAGCTGAACCAGCACGAAGGACCGCATATGAGCGCCTCCGCAGACCTCCACGTCGAGAAGGTTCGCGAGAACTACGACACCCGAGTCGACCAGTGGCAGACCATCTACGACGGTGAGTCGTTCCACGACCACGTGATCCAGCGGCGGATGGACCGCTGTCTCGAGGCCGTCGACACGCTGGGACCCGTCAGCGGCAAGCCGCTCTCGGAGGAGTCGAGGCGGGCGCTCGACGTCGGCTGCGGTGCCGGGCAGATGGCCCTGGCCTTGGCGCAGCGCGGCTACGAGGTGAGCGCCGTCGACGTGTCCGAGGGCATGATCGAGGCGACGACCGCGACCTTCGAGGCTGCCGGTGCCACCGCGGACATCCAACTGGCGGACATGCGGCACCTGCCGTACGAGGACGACACGTTCGACTGGGTCTCCGGCCTGGGAGCCATCGAGTACCTGACCGATCCGGGCGAGGCCGTGGAGGAGTTCGCCCGGGTGCTGGTGCCGGGTGGCCACATGGTCGTGACCAGCCCCAACCCCTACCGCCTGGCCTTTGCGCTGGATCCGATCGGCGTGGCCATCGGGCTCTTGGGTCCACCCCCGACCGGCTACCCGCGGCAGTACCTCTCGGCGTCCACGCTGCGTGGCCTGGCCGAGCGGGCCGGGGTCGAGGTCGTCGGGTTGCTGGGGCACGGGATCGGACCGCTGCAGGTGGCGAAGAAGCCGCTGCTGCCTGCCCGGACGTCGATCAAGCTCAGCCACTCCGCGGAGCGGTCACTGCCGCTCTCCTGGTTGGAGAAGCTCGGCGCCAACATGATCATGGTGGCTCGCAAGCCGGGATAGGCACCACTAGGTCGAGCGGGCGTGCGACGGCTCGCCCAGTGGAACAGGTGGAATGCGGTCCGCCGACGTCAGGGCACCGGACGCCTCGACCGCCCCGTGCGGACCGTCGAGCGGGATCGCGACGTAGAACCGGCAGCCGCCATCGACGTTGCCGACGGTGATCGAGCCGTCGTGCGCCTCCACGAAGCCGCGAGCGATCGCGAGGCCGAGGCCCGCCCCGCCGTCGTTGCGTGGCGTCCGGGCTGACTCGGCCCGGTAGGAGGCGTCGAACACCCGGGCCATGACCTCGGGAGGGATGCCGCCACAGGTGTCCTCCACCGCCAGGTAGGCGTGCGGGCCGCCGCGGGCCTCCGCGATCCCTGCCTCAACGGTCACGTTGCCGCCCTCCTCGGATTCCCGAACCGCGTTGGCGACCAGATTCCGCAGGACCCGGGTCAACTCCCGGAGTCCGCCCTCGACCGACGCATTCTTGTCCTCGACCGTTCCCGTCACCGTTATCCCCCGCTTCTCCGCCACCGGGATGGCTGCGGCCAGGGTGTCGGCGACCAGATCGGCCAGGTTGATCTCGGTGCGCTCGATCGTGAGCGCACCGGCCTCGATCTTGGAGACCTCGAACAGGTCGTTGACCAGGTCGGCCAGCTTGTCGGACTCCCGACGCATGGTGGCGTAGTAGCCCTGCAGCTCCTCGGGATCCTCGGCCATCCCATCCTCGAGCAACTCGGTGATGGCGCGGATGCCGGCCAGCGGTGTGCGGAGGTCGTGGGAGACCCAACTGACGAGCTCCCGCCGTGCCCGGTCGGTCGCGCGCTCGCGCGCCCGGGACTCCTCGAGCTCCTGACGGGTGGTCTCCAACTGCTCTCCGACCCGCTTGAACTCCGCGATCAGGTTCTCGGGCATGGCGACGTCAGCCGTCGGCTGGCGGTCGCCGTCCAGGTCCCCCAGGCGCCGGGCCACTTCGCCCAGCGACCGGCTGGCGGCGCCGACGCGCTCACCCAGCAGCAGGGCGGCGATGATCGAGACGACCGCGCCGACGGCAACCACGACGGCCAGGACCTGCAGGTCGTGTGTGGTGAAGAACATGGCGCTGGAACCGGCCAGCGCGCCGGCGGTGACCGCCGACGTGGAGGTCAGCGCGACCACGACGACCTGGGCGGTGAACGACCGCCCACGCAGCAGACGCAGTGCCGCAGCCCCGAGGAGCCCCGTCACCAGCGCGGCGGAGCCGGCGATGGTGATGAGGGTGATCAGGTCCTCGCGGGGCAATCCGAGGAAGACCGCGAGGACCACGACTCCAACCAGCCCGACGACGCCGGCAAGGGCGGCCCTGCGCTTGGTCCCGGGGGACGGTGGCGTGTCGCGGGGCGCCTGCTCGTTCACACCCCGAATTTGTACCCGACTCCCCACACCGTCTGCACGAAGGTGGGGTTGGAGGGGTCGGGTTCGATCTTCTCCCGCAACCGGCGCACGTGGACCGTGACGGTTGAGGTGTCACCGAACGTGTAGCCCCAGACGTGCTCCAGCAGCACCTCACGCCGGAACACCTCCTTGGGGTGCTCCATCAGGAAGCCAAGCAGGTCGAACTCCCGCTGCGTCAGGTCCACCGACTGACCGTGGATGGTCACCGCACGGGATTTGCGGTTGAGCGAGATGCCATCGACCTCGAGCACCTCACTGGTCGCCTCCGCCTGCCCGCCGCTGGAGCGCTTAAGGATGTTCTTCACCCGGGCGACCAACTCCCGCGGGCTGAACGGCTTGGCCAGGTAGTCGTCGGCGCCGAGTTCGAGCCCGGCGATCCGGTCGCCGGTCTCGCCCAGAGCGGTCAGCATGATCACGGGGATGTCGCTGACGGCACGGACCCGACGGCACACCTCACGCCCGTCGACACCGGGGAGCATCAGGTCCAACACCATCAGGTCGGGCATGAGGTCCTGGACGCGGGCCAAGGCCACCGCGCCGTCGCCGACGTGCTCGACCTCGAACCCCTCCCGGGTCAGGTACCGGGTCACGACCTCAGCGACGGTCTTGTCGTCCTCGACGACCAGGATCCTCGCGGAGGCGGCTTGCGTGTCACTCATGTTCCGTAGCCTAGAGGTTGGCGGAGACCAGCTGGGAGTACCGTGGCCGAGATGGAGCGGACCACCCCGTCGTTCTGCGGTCGCTGCGGCGCCCCGGCTGGGACCTGCGAGGCGCGCTGCGAGCAGCGCCACGCCTTCGACCCCGACCGGTTCTGCACGCTCTGCGGTCACCGCCTCGATGTGCAGGTCTACCCGGACCGCACCGAGTCGTCGTGCAAGGTCTGCCGGGTCCGGGAGCGGCTCAGGCGCTCCGCGAGTCGCTGATCCGCGGGAACGGCTCGATGGAAAAGACGAGCTCCACCGGCACCTCGAAGAACTCTGCAATGCGCAGAGCCAAGTGGAGGCTCGGGCTGTACTCCCCCCGCTCGAGGTATCCGACGGTCTGGTAGTGCACCTCGAGGGCCTCGGCCAGGTCGCGGCGCGACACGCCGTGCTCAGCGCGGAGCAGGGCGATGCGGTTGTGGACGGTGTCGCTCACGGACGCACGATCCTCGCCGTCAGCGAACGAACTGCATGGCCGACTGCTCGCGCGCCTCTGCGACCGCGGCCCCGGACTGGCGCCGCGCCATCCGCCGGACCAACAGCCCCGCGAGCCCGGTGCCGATGACCGCCCAGGCGAGCAGCACCGCGATGCCGAGAGCGATCCGCCACTCGCCGCCGAGCTCGCCACCCACGGCGGGGTCGCCCAGCAGCACCGCGCGCATGAGGTGGCCGAGCCAGTACAGCGGGAACATCTGGGCGAGCCCCTGGACCCACCCCCAGAGATCGTCCATCGACCCGAAGATCCCCGAGATCCAGGCGAGGCCGACGATTGGGAGCATCCCCCAGGTGGTGACCTGCTGCAGGCGGCGGACGACCGAGCCGATGACGAAGCCCAGCGGCAGCGAAGCCAGGATCCCCAGCAGCGCTGTGAGGATCAGGACGAGCCACCGGCCCGCGCCGCCTGGGATCGTCCCCGGCAGCAATAGAGCGGTGCCGCCGAGGACGACGACGAGGAGCGGTGCCAGCGAGACGACAGTCAGCGTCGCGACCCCGGTGAGGTAGCCCACGAGGCCGTGGGGGGCCATGCGGCTGCGCAGGAGGGTGCCGTCCTCACGCTCTAGGGCGAGGGCGTACGCGGGCCCGATGACGATCGTGAAGACGAGGATCCCGGCCAGCAGCCCTGGCAGCGCGACCTGGGGAGCGGTGAGGGCCGTGCCCTCGAGCGGCCCGTCGGCGAACCAGAGGAGCGCGACCGCGCCCGCCCCCATGCCGATGTAGAAGCCCTGGTCAGAAGGGCTGCGAAGCCCGATGACGAACTCGTGCCAGCCGCGGCGCATTCCGATGCCCGCTGCGCGGATCGACGGGCGCATCACACCACCTCCTGGGCTCGGGCACCGGCCGTGGCAACCGAGGCGAGTGGAGGCGGCCGATCGTGCTCGGCGACGAGGGCGAGGTAGGTCTGCTCGAGGTTGGCGCGCCGGACCTCGAGGTCGTCGATGCCGGTTGGGTGCTCGGCCAAGAGGGTGCGGACGAACGCGGTCGCGTCGCTCGTGGCGTGGACCATCCGCTGGCCGTCCTGGAGCCACACGACCTCCGCGCGGCTGCGGACCAGCCGGCTGAGGGCGTCGGCGGACCCGTCGGCGACGATCCGCCCGCCGGCGAGCACCAGGATTCGGTCGGCGAGCACCTCGGCCTCGGCCAGATCGTGGGTGGTCAGCAAGACCGTGGTGCCCTCGACGTCGACGAGGCGGTGGACCAGGTTGTGGAAGTGCCGCCGCGCCTCGGGATCGAAGCCGGCCGTGGGCTCGTCGAGGAAGAGCAACTCAGGCCGTCCCAGGACACCGACGGCGACGTCGAGACGGCGCCGCTGGCCGCCGGAGAGGGTGGCGATGCGGCGGTCGGCGCTCTCGGTGAGGCCGACCAGCTCGAGGAGTTCGTCGGTGGGTACGGGCCGAGCGCGGTCGGGGGTGGCGTAGGGCGCGTAGTAGGCGCCGAGGTGGTCGAGGAGGTCGCGCGGCGTCCAGCGGGCGTGGTCGCGCCAGGACTGGAGGACGATCCCGACGCGGGAGCGCCAGTGCTCGTCGGCGTGGAGGGGGTCCGCGCCCAGCACCGCGACGTGCCCTGCGGAGGGGCGCCGGAAGCCCTCGAGGATCTCGATGGTCGTCGTCTTGCCGGCGCCGTTGGGACCGAGGAGTGCGACGACCTCGCCCCTGCGGATCTCGAGGTCGACGCCTCGGAGGACATCATGGGTGCCGTAGCGCATCCGGAGGTCGCGGACTTCCACAACCGTCACGTCGTTCATGTCGGGCAATGTAGCACACCTGCTACATCAGGAGTAGTCCTACTATCGAACGGACGGGCGACGACCCACCCGTGGCGCTCGCGACCACGCCGGTTGTACTGCGTCCGACAGCCACGCCTACGCTACGGCCATGACCGAACGCAGCGATTGGGACGCCAAGGCGACGAAGGAGTTCGGCGGCACCGCGCCCTCCGAGCGCACGTGGGAGACCCCCGAGGGCATCGCCGTCAAGCCCCTGTACACCGCCGCGGACACCGCGGACTTGCCGTACCAGGACACCTTCCCTGGCTTCGAGCCCTTCGTCCGCGGCCCCTACGGCACGATGTACACCAACCGACCCTGGACCATCCGCCAGTACGCCGGGTTCTCCACGGCCGAGGAGTCGAACGCCTTCTACCGCCGCGCGCTGGCGGCCGGGCAGAAGGGCCTGTCGGTCGCCTTCGACCTGGCCACGCACCGCGGCTACGACTCCGACCATCCGCGCGTCGAGGGGGATGTCGGCAAGGCCGGTGTCGCCATCGACTCCGTCGAAGACGCCAAGATCCTGTTCGACGGGATCCCGCTGGACCAGATGAGCGTCTCGATGACGATGAACGGCGCGGTCCTACCGATCATGGCCTGCTACATCGTGGCCGCTGAGGAGCAGGGGGTCGACCACGCCCAGCTCGCCGGGACCATCCAGAACGACATCCTCAAGGAGTTCATGGTCCGCAACACCTACATCTACCCGCCGGGCCCCTCGATGCGGATCGTGTCCGACATCATCGGCTACACCGCCACCGAGATGCCCCGCTTCAACTCCATCTCAATCTCGGGCTACCACATGCAGGAGGCCGGAGCGACGGCTGATCTGGAGTTGGCCTTCACGCTGGCTGACGGTGTGGAGTACGTGCGGGCAGCCATCGCAACCGGACTGGACGTGGACGCCTTCGCTCCTCGCCTCTCGTTCTTCTTCGCCATCGGCATGAACGTCTTCATGGAGGTGGCCAAGCTCCGCGCCGCCCGCCTGCTCTGGGCCGAGCTGATGGACCAGTTCGACCCGCAGAACCCCAAGTCGAAGATGCTGCGGACCCACTGCCAGACCTCCGGTGTCTCCCTCACCGAGCAGGATCCGTACAACAACGTCGTCCGCACCACGGTCGAGGCCATGGCCGCGGTGCTCGGTGGGACGCAGAGCCTGCACACCAACGCCTTCGACGAGGCGCTGGGCCTGCCCACCGACTTCTCGGCCCGGATCGCCCGGAACACCCAGCTCATCCTGGCCGAGGAGAGCGGCATCCCCAGCGTCATCGACCCGCTCGGGGGCAGCTACTACGTCGAGTCACTCACCCATGCCCTGGCCGACAAGGCCCGCGAGATCCTCGCCGAGGTGGAGGAACTGGGCGGCATGACGAAGGCCGTCGAGTCGGGCATGCCCAAGCTGCGGATCGAGGAGGCCGCCGCCCGCCGGCAGGCCCGGGTGGATCGCGGCGAGGACGTCGTGGTCGGCGTCAACGCCTACGTCCCCGATGACGTGGAGGCCGTCGAGGTCCTCGACATCGACAACGCCGAGGTCCGGCGGGCTCAGATCGCGCGGCTGGAGCGCACCAGGGCGGAACGGGACGAGGCCGCGACCAGCGCAGCACTGGCGGCCCTGAGCGAGGGGGCTCGGGGCGACGCCAACCTCCTCGAGCTGTGCGTGGCCGCGGCACGAGCCCGTGCGACGGTCGGGGAGATGAGTGATGCGATGGAGGAGGTGTTCGGGCGCCACCAGGCCACGATCCGCTCGATCGCCGGGGTCTACGGGCAGGCTTACGAGGGCGACGAGGAGTTCGCGGCCGTCGTGGCCGACGTGGAGGCCTTCGCCGACGCGCACGGTCGTCGGCCCCGCATGCTGGTGGTCAAGATGGGCCAGGACGGGCACGATCGCGGCGCGAAGGTCATCGCCACGGCCTTCGCCGACCTGGGCTTCGACGTCGATGTGGGTCCGCTGTTCCAGACGCCGGCGGAGGCGGCCCGCGATGCCATCGACAACGACGTACATGTCGTCGGCGTGTCCAGTCAGGCGGCCGGACACAGAACCCTGGTGCCACAGCTGATCCAGGAACTCCGCGACAAGGGGGCAGCAGACATCAAGGTGGTGGTCGGTGGGGTGATCCCGCCCCAGGACTACGCCATGCTCACCGAGATCGGGGTGGCAGCCATCTTCGGTCCCGGCACGAACATCCCAGCCGCGGCACGTGAAGTCGTGTCGCTGCTGGGCTGAGCGCTGCGCGGCCGCCGAGTGCTGAGACGACCCCCGTCGGAATGACTGCCACCCCGACGAGCGAGCAGATCTCCGAGCTTGCTGACCGGCTGGTGCAGCGCGACCGGCGTGCCCTGGCTCAGGCGATCACGCTGGTCGAGTCGACGCGCGAGGATCATCGGGACCAGGCCGCGGAGTTGCTGGACCTCCTGCTCCCCCACACGGGTACGGCGGTCAGGCTGGGCATTAGTGGTCCGCCGGGAGCTGGCAAGTCGACGTTCATCCAGGCACTCGGTCTGCACCTCATCAGCTCCGAGGGGGCCCGTGTCGCGGTGCTGGCCATCGACCCCAGCTCCACCCAATCGGGGGGGTCGATCCTGGGCGACAAGACCCGGATGCCGCAGCTCGCCGCCCACGAGCGCGCCTTCATCCGTCCCTCTCCCGCGGGGGAGTCGTTGGGTGGCATCGCACGACGGACCCGGGAGGTCCTGCTGCTCTGCGAGGCCGCTGGCTTCGATCACGTCCTGGTCGAGACCGTCGGCGTCGGCCAGTCCGAGACAGCGGTCGCCGGCATCGTCGACACCATGGCGCTGCTGCTGCCGCCGGCGGCCGGTGATGACCTCCAGGGGATCAAGCGTGGCGTGATGGAGTTGGCGGATGTCGTGGTGGCCACCAAGGCGGATGGCGCGCTGCTGCCGGCGGCACGGGCTGCGGCCGCCGATGCCCGTCAGGGACTGGCGCTGCTGCGTCGCCGTCACCCCGGCTGGGACCCTGCGGTGGTCCTGACCTCCGCCCACGAGGGCACCGGGATCGATGCGGTGGTCGAGGCCGTGAGCGCGCACCGCGACCATCTCCGCGTCACCCGTCAACTCGCCTCACTGCGCCGGCAGCAGAACATCGGATGGTTGCTGGCCGAGGTCAACGACGGACTCCTGCGGGCGTTCAGAGCCGACGCGGGTGCCCGGGCGGCGATGGACGCGGCGGAGGAGGCGGTCCGCGCTGGCAGGACCACCCCCACGGCAGCGGCGCGCTCGCTGCTGGCTCGGCATCCGGTCGTCGGCGAGGGGCGGCGGCCACGCTAAAGAACGAGGCCATCTGACCGATGAAACAGGTGTGTTCTTCCTCGGCTTGGTCCTTGGTGCGCTGACGGTCGTCGGCGTGGTCGTCGTGCGCGCACGGCGGCGATCAGACTCGCCGGCCAGGGTTCCGACCGCGGGCCTGGGGGACCTCCCGGTGGGCGTCATGGTCTGTGACCCGGCAGGGGTGGTGGTGGAGACCAACGCCTCCCTCGGCTCGATCCTCGGTCTGGACGACCAGTTCACGCTGATGTCGGCCGAGGACCTGGCCGGGCTCGACCTGAGCGACATCGACGGCTCCCCCGTTCCCTACGCCGAGCAGCCTGTCGCACGGGCACTCCGCGGCGAGGCGGCACCTGACAGCGTCCTCGGTCGCCAGATGCCCGACGGCAGCCGTCGGTGGTTCCTGATCAACACGAGTCAGACGGCGGAGGCGACGCTGGTGACCTTCGCCGACATCTCCGGCCGCATCGAGCACCTGAGCCAGACCATCGTCGAGGCCAGCATGCTCCGCCATCAAGCGCTCTACGACGGCCTGACGGGCCTGCCCAATCGCACCCTGCTGATGGACCGTCTGACCCGGGCCAACGATCGAGCATCGCGGCGCGGCAGTGCGACGGCGCTGCTGGTGATCGACATGGACGGCTTCAAGGCCGTCAACGACACGCTCGGGCACGCGGCCGGCGACGAGGTCCTGGTCCAGGTCGCCTTCCGCCTCCGCAGCGCCCTGCGGAACGAGGACACCGCGGTTCGGCTGGGCGGCGACGAGTTCGTGGTGCTGTGCGAAGACCTCGACCCGGAGACGGCGGAGACGGCCGCCACGGCGATCGCCGAACGAATGCGCGACCTGCTGAACGAGCCGTACATGACGACGGCGGGTCCCGCCGCCACGTGGGCCAGCCTGGGCATGTCCATCGCCCCGCCGGGAACCTCCGTGGACCTCAGCCTGCTCCACCTGGCTGACGAGATCATGCTGGGCGACAAGCGCGACCGGAAGGTCAGTCGCGGTGAGCAGCGTGCCGAGCCCAACCAGTCTGCTGCCCGTGCGCCGCGTAGCAGCACGCCGGCCGACCAGGTCAGCCGCGTGTTCATCGTCGATGACGACGCGGCCATGCGCCTGCTGGCCTCACGGATCATCGACGTCGCGCCTGCCATGACCGTCGTCGGCGAGTCAGCCGACGGACTGTCGGCGATCAGGGAGATCATCGAGGTGGAGCCCGACATCGTCCTGTGCGACGTCATGATGCCCGGCGTGTCCGGCCCGGAGGTCGTCCGCGCCGTTCGCGCGGAGCGGCCAGGTCAACGGTTCGCGTTCTGGTCCGCGACGACGGTCGACCAACTCGAGCGGCACCACCGCAGCCTCGGCGTGCCGTACGTGCAGAAGGATCACATCGAAGAGCTCCCCACACGGCTGGCCGATGTGCTCTCAGGACTAGGCCAGAGCCTGGACAAGACAGCCTAAAGCAAGCCCGCCGAATAGCCGATAGCTAGAGCGACCAGCCCCTTCCCGCATCCGCCCCTGATCGGACCCCTCAGATGTTACGCAACGCCAGTGTCCGCACCAGACTGATCGTCGGTGCCGCGATTCCAACACTCCTGTTGTTGCTCGCCGCCGGTTGGCAGGCCTTCGGAGCCTTCCAGGACTTCCGCGCCACCAACAACGTCGAGATCGTGGCCGACATCGCTGTTGACGGGCGTGGCCTGCTGAGCGCCCTGCAGGTCGAGCGAACCCAGTCGATCCAGTACGTCCTCGGCTCACGTGGCGACGACGCCGAGCGGACCGCCCGGCTCGAGGAGCAGCTGGCTGCCGCCCACGCCACCACCGACGTCGCTGCGGCCCAGGTCCTGTCTCTGGGCGATCAGCCGGACATCGAACTCCTCAGCGACCAGACCCGTGAGTCCTTGCGGGCCGCCGAAGCCGCCGTCGTCACCATCGCCGAGCTGCGCGAGCAGATCCTGTCCGGACAGGGCGCGAGCCTGGCCGTCTACAACAACTACGGCAGTCTGATCGGCTCGCTGTTGGACGCCGACCGCGACCTGCTGAACGAGGTTGACAACGCGCGCATCGAAGCGGAACTCCGCGCCCTGCAGACGGTGTCCAACGTCAAGGACGCCACGCTGGCCCTGTCCGCCGTCCGCCTGCTCGACGCCGACGCTGGCGTGAACCCGCGAAACCGCGAGCAGATCGAGGCTTCGGAGATCTCGGAGCGGCAGACCTGGCTCGAGATCGCCCAGGGCATCCTGACCCCAACGGAGCTGGACGAGCTGGAGCAGGCCGCGACTCCCGAGACGGCGTGCTTCGACGTGCCCGGTGCATCGGGCTGTGAGGACGGTGCGTCCGAGGTCGACTCCATGGTCGAGGGCAGCACCGATGTGGCCGGCAGCCTCCAGGCACTGGAGCTGCGCTACGCCGCAGACGCCGTCGCCGCTGCAGACGCCGTCCGCAACGGCGCCGTCACGACCCTCGGTACCACCGCAGTCCTCGGTGTGGTCGTCTTGGCCCTCCTTGCACTCCTCTCGGCGATCATCGGTGGTGTCGTCACGCCGCTGCGGCAGCTGACCAGCATCGCGGACCGCGTGCGAACCTCTCTGAAGGAGGACGTCGACCGCATCGCCGACGGCGAGACGATCGAGGAGACCGCCTTCGATGGTGAGATCGCCGAAGAACTGACCTCCCGTGCTGACGAGCTCGGCGAGCTGGCACGAGCGATGAAGTCATCGACCGGTGAGGCCGTCGAGATCGCCTCCCGACAGGCCGCCATCCGTGGTGGTGTTGCCCGGACGATCGAAGACGTCGCCCGGCGCGAGCAGACCCTGGTCGAACGGCAGCTGTCGCTGCTCGATGTCCTCGAGGACGCTGAGCGCGACCCCGACCAGCTGGCTCAGTTGTTCAAGCTGGACCACCTGGCCACCCGCATGCGCCGGAACGCGGAGAACCTGTTGCTGCTGTCCTCCGGTCAGCTGCCCGGGGCACACAACGCCCCGCCGGTGTCCCTGGTCGACGTGGTCCGCACCGCAGCGGCTGAGATCGAGCAGTACAACCGGGTCGACGTCCGCGTCGGCGTGTCCGCCACCGTGGCTGGCTACGCCTCGACGCCGCTCTCGCACCTGCTCGCCGAGCTGATCGAGAACGCCGCCCAGTTCTCCCCGCCTGAGTCGCGTGTGCTCGTCACGGGCTACACCGACCGGCACGGCATCACCATCGCGGTCTCCGACGAGGGCCTTGGCATGACCCAGGGCGACCTGGCCGACGCACGTCGCCGGCTGGCCTCGCCGCCACTGCTCGAGGTGGCGGAGTCTCGCCGCCTTGGCCTGTACGTGGTCGGGCTGATCGCGAACCGCCTGAACCTGGTTGTCGACCTCGACGTCAGCGACTCCGGCAAGGGCCTGACCGCAACCGTCGCGATCCCCGCGACCGCCTTCGTCGACGGCGTCGAGAATGCCGGCCAGCCCGCCCAGGACGAGTCCGCCCGTCGCGACGCCAACCTGCCCTCGAGCCTCGACTCCTCCGGAGATGCACTCGCGGCACTCAGCCAGCTGCTGGATGCCTCGCCGGCAGCCCCGCCGGAACTTCCGGCCGAGGTCGTGCCGAAGGAAGAGGTGGTCTTGCCCACCCGCGCCCGCTCCGAAGAACCCGCCAGCGACGGTGACCGTGGAGGCATCAGCCTGTCGGCTGCCTCCAAGGGACGGAAGGTCGACTTCGACCCCAGCTCGATCCGCGATCTGATGAGTGGCCTGAACGGCATCGGCGAGGAACTCAGCTTCGGCGACGACTCGCCGTCGGACGTGCCCTCCGCAGCGCCGCAGGCCCCCGCCCCCGCTCCGGCACCGCAGGGTGCTGCTGCTCAGCCCGCCCGGGCGGCAGCGCACTCGCAGGCTCCGGGCAGCGAGCAGCCCATGCCGACTCGGCAGCCGTCCGTCACGGGCCAAGGCATGAACGGCCAGGGCACGAACGGACAGAGCATGCCACGTCCCGGCATGAACGGTCCCGACATGAACGGCCTGGCGGCAGCGGCTGGAGCATTCGGCTCGATCACTGGACAGCCGCAGCATCCGTCTGCTGGCGCACCGCCGCGGCAGCCAACTGCACCGCAGCAGCCTGCAGCGGGATCCGCAGCCCGTCCGGATGGCTTCCCGTCCGCACATCGCCCCAGCGGTGGGCCGGCTGACGGCCTGGCTGCTCCTGGCGAGCCAGCCACCCAAGCAGCGAGCCCCGCACCGATGACCACCGGGTTCCCCGGTCCATCAGCTGCTCGGCCGCAGAACGGACACCCGAACCACCCTGACCAGCCCGACTCCGACCTGTCCGACTCCAAGCAACTGCGGCCGCAACGTCGTCGCCGCTCGACAACCCCATCCTGGTCCACCCCATACGCCCCGCAGGAGCAGAAGCAATGAAGACCGAAACCGACGTCAACTGGTTGTTGACCGCGTTCACCGACCGGACTCCTGGTGTCATCGAGTCCGTGGTGGTCAGCGTCGACGGCCTCCTGATCGCCCAATCATCCGGCCTCGACCGGGCGACCGCCGACCGCATTGCTGCCGTCGCATCGTCGCTCGCGTCGATCACCCGAGGCGCCTCGCGCGTGTTCGACGGTGGGTCGCTGCGACAGGTCCTCGTGGCCTACGAGAACGGCTACATCGTTCTCAGCTCGCTGCGGGAGGGTGCGGTCCTGGCCGTCCTGACCGCGGCAGCCAGCGACATCGGTCTGGTGGGCCACGAGATGGCCACACTCGGCCAGCAGGTCGGCGGCCAGCTGAGCCCGCAGCTGATCGAGTCGATGCGCACGCAGCTGCCGAGGTGAGTGTGGAATGAGTGCCCCACGTCGTCTGCGTGCCTACGCCCTGACCCAGGGACGGACGCACGTCACGACCAAACTGACACTGGACACCCTGTTGTCCAAGGCTGGCGGGTCGGCATCGACCATTCCGGGTTCACCCGAGAAGACCGAGATCATGCGGCTGTGCGAGGCCGAGCCTCAGTCCCCCGTGGACCTGAGCGCCTCTCTCAAGCTGCCGATCGGGACCATCAAGGTCCTCGTCGCTGATCTGCTCGCCTCGGAGGACCTCGTCGCCGGCTCCACCGGCATCGACAACGAACCCGATGTGAACCTCGATCTGGACGCTCTCACACCGGCTCACGCTGGTGTGTCAGCTGCCCCCGCGCACAAAGACCTAACGCTCCTGGAGGAAGTCCTCAATGGCATCGAATCCCTCTGACACCGCGACCGCTGCCACCGAGACGCGTCGTGGCCCGACATCCGTCAAGATCGTCGTGGCCGGTGGCTTCGGCGTCGGCAAGACCACCATGGTGACGGCCGTGACCGAGATCACGCCCTTCACGACCGAGGTCCCGATGACCGAGGCCAGCCTCGGCGTCGACGACACCTCGATCGTCGGAGAGCGCAAGACCACCACCACGGTGGCGATGGACTTCGGTCGCATCTCACTCGGCAACGACCTGTACCTCTACCTGTTCGGCACCCCCGGCCAGGAACGGTTCTCCTTCATGTGGGACGACCTGACGGCCGGCGCCGTCGGGGCGATCGTCCTGGTCGACAGTCGGCGACTGGCCGAGTGCTTCGACGCCGTCAACTACTTCGAGCAGCGGGACATCCCCTTCGTCGTCGCGCTCAACTGCTTCGACGGCAACGTGCTGCACTCCCCCGACGCCGTGCGTCAGGCACTCCAGGTCACGGAGGACACCCCGGTCCTCCTGACCGACGCCCGCGACAAGAGCCAGGTGAAGGTGGCGCTCGCCAGCGTCGTCCGTCACGCGATGGCTCGCGCCCGCGGCGTCGCCGAGGTCGCCTAGACCGTCACGCTCGGAACACAACAAGAGGTGGCCTGGATTCGTCCGGCCACCTCTTGTGCTGTTCAGCTTCCTGCTGCGCCGAGCTACCGCGTGAACTGGGCCCGCAAGTAGTCCCGGTTCATCTCGGCGATGTAGTCGAGGGAGATGTCCTTGGGGCAGGACACCGAGCACTCACCGATGTTGGTGCAGGACCCGAAGAACGACTCCATCGTGTCCACCATGTTGCGGGTGCGCTCGGCCTTCTCCGGCTGCCCCTGCGGCAACATGTTGAGCTGCGACAGCTTGGATGAGGTGAACAGCTGCGCGGCGCCGTTCGGGCAGGCCGCGACACAGGCCCCGCAGCCGATGCATGCTGCCGCGTCAAAGGCACTGTCCGCCACCTCCTTCATGACCGGGGTGAGGTTCGCGTCGGAGGCGGATCCCGTCGGGACCGAGATGTAGCCGCCGGCCTCGATGATCCGGTCGAAGGCGGACCGGTTGACCGTCAGGTCCTTGATGATCGGGAACCCGGCAGCGCGCCAGGGCTCGATCGTGATCGCGTCGCCGTCGGAGAACTTCCGCATGTGCAGCTGACAGGTCGCCGTCGAGGCTTGCGGACCGTGGGCCTGGCCGTTGATCATCACGCCACAGGAGCCGCAGATGCCCTCACGGCAGTCGTGGTCGAAGTTGACCGGCTCGGTTCCCTCCTCGATCAGCTGCTGGTTCAGCACGTCCAGCATCTCGAGGAACGACATGTCCTCGCTGATGTCGTCGAGCTTGTAGGTCTCGAATCGGCCGGCGTCGTCCGGGGAGGACTGACGCCAGACGTTCAGGGTGAGCTTCATGAGGTGTGTGTTCCTACTTGTAGCTACGTGTGGTGAGTTCGACGTTCTCGAAGATCAGATCTTCTTTGTGGAGTTCGGCGTCGCCGGTGTCGCCGGTGAAGGCCCACGCGCCCACGAAGGCGAAGTTCTCGTCGTCGCGCTTCGCCTCGCCCTCCTCCGTCTGGTGCTCCTCGCGGAAGTGGCCGCCACAGGACTCCTCTCGCATCAGTGCGTCCTGGCACATCAGCTCGCCCAGCTCGAAGAAGTCTGCGACGCGGCCGACCTTCTCGAGGGACTGGTTGAGCGTCGCCGCGGAGCCGAGCACCTTGACGTCGGACTCGAACTCCTCGCGGAGGGCGGGGATCTCCGACAGTGCTTTCTCGAGGCCCTGACGGGACCGGGACATCCCGCAGTAGTCCCACATGATCTTGCCGAGCTCGCGGTGGAAGTAGTCGACCGTCCGGGTGCCCTTCACGGCCAGGTACCGGTCGATCTGGTCGGTGACCTCGGACTCGGCCTGCCGGAACACGGGGTCGTCGGTCGGTACCACCGACTCACCCAGCTTCGGCGCCAGGTAGTTGCCGATCGTGTAGGGGATGACGAAGTAGCCGTCGGAGAGGCCCTGCATCAGCGCTGAGGCGCCCAGACGGTTGGCACCGTGGTCGCTGAAGTTCGCCTCGCCGATGGCGAACAGGCCCGGCACGGTCGTCTGGAGCTCGTAGTCGACCCAGAGCCCACCCATGGTGTAGTGCGGGGCGGGATAGATCCGCATCGGCTGGCTGTAGGGGTTCTCGCCGGTGATCCGCTCGTACATGTCGAACAGGTTCCCGTAGCGGGCGGCGATGGTGTCCTTGCCGAGGCGGTCGATGGCGTCGGCGAAGTCGAGGTAGACCCCGTTCTTCAGCGGCCCGACGCCCTTCTCCTGGTCGATCATGGTCTTGGCGTTGCGGGATGCGACATCACGCGGGACCAGGTTCCCGAAGGCCGGGTACTTGCGCTCCAGGTAGTAGTCGCGCTCGGCCTCGGGGATCTGCGACGCCGGCTTGCCGGTGTCGTCGGCGTCCTTCGGCACCCAGATGCGACCGTCGTTGCGAAGCGACTCGCTCATCAGGGTGAGCTTGGACTGGAACTCGTCGCTGGAGGGGATCGCCGTGGGGTGGATCTGGGTGTAGCAGGGGTTGGCGAAGAACGCGCCCTTGCGATGCGCCCGCCACGCCGCGGTGACGTTGCACGCCATCGCGTTGGTGGAGAGGTAGTAGGCGTTGGAGTACCCACCGGTGGCCAGGACCACGGCATGAGCGGAGTGGGACCGGATCTCACCGGTCAGCAGGTCACGGGTGACGATGCCCACCGCCTGGCCGTCCTTGACCACGATGTCGAGCATCTCGGTGCGGATGTGCATCTGCACGGTGCCGAGCTCGATCTGTCGGGCCAGAGCCTGATAGGCACCGAGCAGCAGTTGCTGGCCGGTCTGCCCGCGGGCGTAGAAGGTGCGCGAGACCTGCGCACCACCGAACGAGCGGTTGTCGAGCAGGCCACCGTACTCCCGGGCGAAGGGCACACCCTGCGCGACGGCTTGGTCGATGATGTTGTTGCTGACCTCGGCCAGGCGGTAGGTGTTGGCCTCCCGGCCGCGGTAGTCCCCACCCTTGATGGTGTCGTAGAAGAGCCGATAGACGGAGTCGCCGTCGCCGTGGTAGTTCTTCGCGGCGTTGATCCCGCCCTGCGCGGCGATGGAGTGGGCCCGGCGCGGCGAGTCGTGGAAGGTGAACGCCTGGACGTTGTAGCCGAGCTCACCGAACGTGGCAGCTGCCGAGGCGCCCGCCAGACCGGTTCCGACGACGATGATGTCGTACTTCCGCTTGTTGGCCGGATTGACCAACTTCATGTCGAACTTGTGCTGGGTCCACTTCTCGGCCAGCGGGCCGTCAGGGACCTTGGAGTCGAGAACGCTGCGGGCTTCGAGGGTGGTCATGGGCTACTCCTCTTCCTCAAACTCTTCGACGACGGCTTCGCACTCGGTGTTGCACTCGATGACCCCGAACAGGGTGCCGAGTGGGAACGTCAGATTGATACCCGTTACGACGACGGTCAGACCAATGGCCAGATATCTGCGCCACGCATTGAACCGGGTGCTGTTCAGTCCCAGCGTCTGGAACAGGCTCCAGGTGCCGTGGTAGATGTGCGTGCCCAGGGCGAGCACCGCCAGGATGTAAAACAGGGCGACGGGGATCCGGGAGAGGCTGGCGGTCAGGTTGTTGGTGATCGCCCCGCGCACGTACTCGTCCGTGGTCCACCCCCACGTCAGATCCGCCAGGTGGAACACGATGAACGCCAGCAGGATCGTCCCGGTGTAGATCATGGTCCGCGAGGCGTAGTCGGCCGTGATGTAGGAGCGCGCGGACTGGTACTTGACCGGCCGAGCCTTGCGGTTCTGCCAGGTCAGGGTGTAGGCCGCGTGGACGTGGACCAGCAGCGCACCGAGCAGTCCGAGCCGGCCGATCCACAGCAAGAAGGTGCGTGGGACCAGGGGCTCGCCGATCTCACGAAGCCCCTCGCCGTACTCCGTGAACTTGACGGCTCCCTCGTAGACGTGGAGGTTCCCGAGCGCGTGGACGACGATGAAGCCGAGGCCGATGATGCCCGACAGGGCCATCACGTACTTCTTGCCCATGGCCGACCGGTAGAAGTCCACGATCCAGAAGCGCGAGCGTTCGATGCTGGGCTTCGGCGCCTTGCCCAGAGGATCGATCGAGCTGCGTGGAGGGGTCGCCGTACTCATCTGTCGCTGTCTCCTGGAAGGAAGGAACCGAACAGCGAAAGGGTATCAGCGGGGCCGCTGTGGCCTGGCATCGAGCGACCGCACGTGTCGGCTCGGGTGACATTCACGAGCGGCGTCACAGATTCTCGGAGGCGGGGGAATATCCGCGGGTCGAGTCCGTTGTAGCTCCGACAAGTTAGATTTCAAACTAATCAAGGAGCATCGTCATGACCACCGCCACCGCAACCCTCGACCGCAGCGTCGACGGCCAGCCGTTCCCGGCCGTCGGGACCTACGAGATCGACGCCGCCCACTCCCAGGTTCAGGGCATCGTGCGCCACCTCAAGGTCAGCAAGGTGCGCGCCAACTTCACCGACTTCGCCGGCACCATCACGGTGGCCGAGGAGCCCACCCGCTCCGGCGTGCAGATCGCCATCGCCGCGTCCACCGTCGACACGCGCAACGCCGACCGGGACGCCCACCTCCGCAGCGGCGACTTCCTCGACGTGGAGCAGTTTCCCGAGATCACGTTCCGCTCCACATCCGTGGAACCGGGGTGGCGGGTGACCGGGGATCTCACGATCGCCGGTGTGACCCGCTCGGTGGTCCTCGACACCGAGTACCTGGGCACGCACAAGAGCCCGATGGGCCCCACCATCGCTGCCTTCGAGGCGACCACCACGATCAATCGCGAGGACTTCGGGATCACCTGGAACGCGCCGATGGAGGCGGGCGGCGTCCTGGTGAGCAAGGAGGTCAAGATCGAGCTCGAGATCCAGGCCGCGCTGCAGGGTCAGGAGTAGCCGTCCGCACGGGGTGCGTCACCGGTCCTGGAAGATCGCCTTGCGGTAGTAGCGCAGCTCGTCGATCGACTCCTGGATGTCGGCCAGGGCTCGGTGGTCCCCACCCTTCTTCGGAGCCGCCTCCTTGGCCTCCGGGAACCAGCGGGCGGCCAGTTCCTTGACCGTCGACACATCCACGTTGCGGTAGTGGCAGTGCGCCTCGAGCTCTGGCATGTAGGCCTTGAGGAAGGCCCGGTCAGCGTGCACCGAGTTCCCTGCCAGCGGTGCCACGCCTGACTCGGGGATGTGCTCGCGCAGGAAGTCGAGCACCACCTGCTCCGCCTGTCGGGCCGTGACATCACTCTCCCGAACCGCAGTCGTCAGGCCGGACTTCTCATGCATCTTGACCACCACGGGGTGCATCGCGTCCAGCACCTCCTCCGGTGCGTTGATGATCAGCTCCGGCCCCTCGATCTGGGTGTCCAACTGGCCAT
Organism: Euzebya tangerina; assembly: GCF_003074135.1. Lineage (NCBI taxonomy): Bacteria > Bacillati > Actinomycetota > Nitriliruptoria > Euzebyales > Euzebyaceae > Euzebya > Euzebya tangerina. Next base: position 320,684 of record NZ_PPDK01000003.1, read on the forward strand.
CCGTGATGATGACGGCGATCTCGACGATCACCTCCGTCGCCGGGTCCAGTCCGGTCATCTCGAGGTCGACCCAGATGAGTGGATCATGCAGGTCCTGCAGTGCGCTCATCGCCTGAGCGTAGTCGGACCGCGGCACGACGTGTCCGTGGACAGCCATCCGTCGGATGTGATATGTTCTGCTATATGGCATTATCCCGCATGGTGAGACTTTCTGAATCTGGGATTGGTGAGGTGGCGAATTGTCCGTGAGGGCGATGGCCCCATCCGCAGAAGACATGGTCGTGGTGGTTCCAACGGGGATCCAGACCGCGCTCGCGCGGCTGATGGCGGGGGCCAGCGTCGAGGTGACGCCGCGCGATGTGGACGCGGTCGAGGTGTTGCGGCGGCGGCTGCCGTCCGGAGCGTCGGTCTACATCACCCACCTCCCTGGACAGCCACTCGAGGCCTCACTGGAGGTCGCCGTCGCGCTTCGCGCGTCAGGTCTCCGACCGGTGCCCCACATCGCGGCCCGCTCCCTGCGAAGCCGCCAGGAACTCGACCAGGCGCTGCGGTCACTGCGCGGTGACGCAGGCGTCGACGACGTGCTGTTGATCGCCGGCGGCGTGGACCCGGTCGGGCCGTTCACATCGAGCCTCGACCTGCTGCGCGAGGGGGTCCTGGTTGAGCACGGGATCACCTCGCTGGGCGTTGCAGGCCATCCAGAGGGGGCCCCGGACATCGCCGAATCCGAGCTGGCCGACGCCATCGCACTGAAGAACGCCTACGCCGTCGAGACCGGAACCGCCGTACGCCTGGTCACGCAGTTCACCTTCGACCCCGAGCCGACCATCGCGTGGGAGCGCCGGCTGCGTGCGGCCGGCAGCTCCTTGCCCATCCACGTCGGCCTGCCGGGTGCAGCCGCGGCCCAGACGCTCATCCGGTTCGGGATCCGCTGCGGGGTCGGCCCGTCCCTGTCGGTGCTGAAGAAGCAGTCGCGGCGCCTGCTGCAACTCGCGTCGATGACGCCGCAGTTCCCCGACGCCACCGTCCTCGGTGTGGCCTCGGCCGCAGACGCGGACCCAGCAAGTCTCTTCCAGGCCTTCCACTTCTTCCCGTTCGGCGCCCTCGACCGAACACTCACCTGGGCGGCCGAGGTCCAGTCCGGACAGGCCGGCCTCGACCGCGAGAACCGCTTGATCACCCCCAGCCGGCGGGGCTGACCGACCACGACGTGTGACCCCCCGACGGCACGACGAAAGGCATTGCTGTGGCCATGATGAGTGACCTGGAGATCGCCCAGGAGGCGACACTGCGGCCGCCCACCGAGATCGCGGAGGTCATGGGCCTGCCAACCGACCTGTTGGAGCCCTACGGCGACTCCCTGGCCAAGATCAAGCTGCGCGCCATCGATGAGCTGGCCGACGTCCCGAGGGCCAAGTACGTCGTGGTGAGCGCGATCACGCCGACCCCGCTCGGCGAGGGCAAGACCACGACGACGGTCGGTCTCGGGCAGGCCATGACCCACATCGGGAGACGGGCCACGATCACGCTGCGCCAACCGTCCATGGGGCCGACCTTCGGCATCAAGGGCGGGGCGGCAGGTGGCGGCTACAGCCAGGTCATCCCGATGGAGCTGCTCAATCTGCACCTCACCGGGGACTTCCACGCGGTCACTGCCGCGCACAACCTGCTGGCGGCGATGCTTGACAACCACCTCTTCCGAGGCAACGAGTCCGGGCTCGACCTGGACAACATCACCTGGCGTCGGGTGCTCGACGTCAACGACCGGGCCCTCCGCAACATCGTGGTCGGCCTCGGCGGGAAGATGGACGGGGTCACCCGCCAGACCGGCTTCGACATCACGGCGGCCAGCGAGGTCATGGCGGTCCTCTCCCTGGCCTCCGACCTGGGCGATCTGAAGCAGCGGCTGGCCCGTCTCGTGGTCGGCTACACCCCCGACGGCGAACCGGTGACCGCCGACGATCTCCAGGCCGCCGGCGCGATGGCGGCGATCATGCGCGATGCCGTCAAGCCGAACCTGCTGCAGACGCTGGAGGGCACCCCGGTCCTGGTCCACGCCGGTCCGTTCGGCAACATCGCCACCGGCAACTCATCGGTCATCGCCGACCGGATCGGGCAGCACACCGGCGACTTCCTGATCACCGAGGCTGGCTTCGGTGCCGACATGGGGGCCGAGCGGTTCTTCAACATCAAGTGTCGGCAGTCCGGGATGGTGCCCGATGCCGCGGTGCTCGTGGCAACCGTCCGCGCCCTGAAGGCCCACAGCGGCAACCATCACATCGTCGCCGGCCGTCCACTCCCCGACGACCTGCTGGCCGAGAATCCGGATGAGGTCTTCCAGGGAGGGGCGAACCTGCGCAAGCAGATCGACAACGTCCGCCTGCACGGCGTCTCGCCGGTCGTGTGCATCAACGCCTTCCCGACCGACCACGAGTCGGAGTGGGACGCAATCCGGCAGATCGCTGAGGAGGCGGGCGCCCGCGTGGCTCTCTCCCACCACTTCACCAACGGCGGAAAGGGAGCCACCGACCTGGCGGAGGCGGTCGCCGAGGCGGCCGAGGAGCCGTCCGACTTCACCCTGCTCTACCCGGACGACGCCCCACTGCGCGACAAGATCGAGGCCGTGGCGACCAGGGTGTACGGCGCCGAGGGGGTGGACTACTCCGCGAAGGCGGCGAAGGCGCTGGACACCTACGAGGCCAACGGCTTCGGCCACCTCCCCGTCTGCATCGCCAAGACCCACCTGTCGATCTCGTCGGACCCAACCCTGCTCGGCGCTCCGACGGGCTGGCGCCTGCCGGTGACCGAGGTGCGCGCCTCGGTCGGGGCCGGGTTCATCTACCCGCTCTGCGGCGACATGCGGACGATGCCCGGTCTTGGCTCCTCGCCGGCGGCGTTCCGCGTGGACGTGGACGACGACGGCACCATCTCGGGGCTGTCCTGAGCGGCCACGGCGGGCCCGCCTCGACGACAATGACCTGGGCCCCGGCACGGACGCTGAGGTGGCAGGCACAGACGGCCGTACACGGGGCGCCGTCCAGACGGACCTTGCCCGCGTAGGACGAGAAGCGCGAGATCCCCCGCGGTCTGCGGGTGGACATCTCCGACCGGATCTGACTCGACAGGTCCCAGCCCGGCCGCTTGACGCGCGTCTGGCCGTTTGATCTGGTGGAGCCGTGGCCGTCGTCGGGAACCTGCTGGCTGGTATCGGGTTCGTCTGGCTCCTCGTGGTCGTGCACGAGTACGGCCACGTGTTCGCCGGGCGCAGCCTCGGCGTGCCTGCCGATCACATTCGCGTCGAACTGTCCAGCCCACCGGCGCACGTCGCTCTCCGGGACGGTGACACCTGGCTATCACCCGACGAACCGGGCTATCAGGCCGCCTTCCAGCGCTTCAACCCGTCCGGTGATGCGGCGTGGCTGTACGTGGCTGCGGGCCTTGGGGCTGAGACGGTGCTCGCTGTGGCCGCAGCCGCCTCCCTCATTGCTGTGGGATTGGACGGAGCATCGACGACGCTGCTGATCGCCTCCTTGCTTCTCGGCGCCGGGTACCTGTTGGTGGACGTGCTGGGGACCGCGCGAGCCGGCCGACCGACCGGTGATCACTCAGCCATGTGGGCGATGCGGCGCCTACCGACCGCCGCGCTTGTCCTCGTGTCCCTCTGCCTGAAGATCATTGGTGTGAGCTGGGCCAGTCAGTAGCTGACGACCTCGAAGGGGCCGGTGCCGGTCTGACGACCCGGTCGCGCTGATCGTCGGGCGTCGGGCCAAGGCCGTCAGCGCTGGACGGTGAACGCGAGGCCCCGATCGCGTCCGAAGCGGTAGATGGCGAAGTCGTCGTCGAAGGTGACGACGGTGTGGAGGCCGAGACGCTCCATCACCGCGAAGGAGGTTCGGTCAGCCAAAGACCACCCTTGATCCGAGAACGCCATGCCCGTCGCCCAGGCATGTTCGCGGTCTGCCGGTGTCACACCTTCGACGTGCGCCGCGCCACGTCGAATGGTGCCGAAGAACTGCTCCGCTACGTGCCAACCCAAGCGGTGGGCGGCCAGGCGCCAGGTCTCCACCAGCACGTGGTCGGTCAGGACGAACCGGCCTCCTTCGGCCAGACGCGCGGTGGCGGCCCTGTGGTTTCGGTCCGCCGAGTCCATCGCGCTGTACCACGCTGACGTGTCGACGAACCGCCGCGTCACTGGCGCGGCGACGTCTTCGCCGACCCGATGGCGTCCGCGAGGTAGTCGTCCTTGTGCACCGCAACGTCGGATCCACCAGAGTCACCAATACCGAACAGCTCAGACACGTCCGGGCGATCCTCCTCGGCATCGTCCGCCAGGTCGGACCGGACCAAGCGCCGCAGGTACTCAGCCAACGAAATCCCGTGCGCGGCAGCCCGTTCTGCAGCACGCAGGTGATCGTCCTCCGAGATCGTGACCTGCATTCGAATACTCATGGTGTTGACACCATACCACCACATACTTTTGGCGGACGGGACTAGATCAGGTCTCGGACCGCCTGGGCGAAGTTGTCGACGTGGTGGCGAGCGACCTCCCGCGCCCGATCCGCCTCGCCGGCACAGATGTGGGCGATCAGCGCACGGTGTTCGTCGACGTGCGACCCGAGGTCCGTCAGCCGATCGGTGAACTGGTACCAGAGCCGAGTCGAGTGGGCGTGGTACCGACTCGCGGTCTCGATCAGGAAGTGGTTGTGCGTCGCCTCGTAGATGTGGCGGTGGATGGCGGTGTCCTTGCGCATCTGCTCGGCCGGGTCACCCCCGGGCCGGACGTCCCCCTCCTGTGGCGACAGTGCCCGCAGCGCCTCGCGGTCCGACTCGGTCGCCGAGTAGGCCGCCAGCCCGGCCGCCAGCGCCTCGATCTCCCGCCGCAGGTCGGTCAACAGCGGTAGGTCCGCCAGGTTTATCTCAGCCGCGAACGTCCCGCGGCGCGGATACTTCTGGACCAGCCGCTCCTCGGTCAGACGGTTCACCGCCTCGCGCAGCGGGGTCCGGCCGACCCCCAGTCGCTCCATCAGGACCGCCTCGGAGATGGGCTCACCAGGGCGTATCTCAAGGGTCACGAGCATGTCGCGCAGCGCCTCGTACGCCGCATGCGCCTGCGACGGTGGCGGCTCCGCAGTGGACAGCAGATCAGGTGTTGCCGACATGAGGGTCCGCAGTCTAGCATGACTGGTATATCAGTTGTCGATCAGTCATCGACCAGTCGAACATCAGGAGGACCGCCGTGTCCCAGCAAGAGCTCCCCACCCAAGCCCAGTGCGTCGTCATCGGAGCCGGCATCGTCGGCAACTGCTTGGTCGGCCATCTCTCCGACATGGGCTGGACCGACATCGTCCAGCTCGACAAGGGACCGCTGCCCAACCCCGGTGGCTCGACCGGACACGCCTCCAACTTCATCTTCCCGGTGGACCACAACAAGGAGATGGCCTTCCTGACGCTCGAGAGCCAGCGGCAGTACGAGGAGATGGGCGTCAACACCACCTGCGGGGGTATCGAGGTGGCTCGGTCCGAGGAGCGCATGGAGGAGCTCCGACGGCGGATGACGTCGGCCAAGACCTACGGGATCGACGCGGAACTGCTGACGCCGCAGCAGGTCCAAGAGCTGGTCCCATTCGTGGAGGACGACGTGATCCTGGGCGGCTTCCACACGCCGTCGGTGTCGGTCGTCGACTCACTCCGGGCCGGCACCCTGATGCGTGAGAAGGCCCAGGATGCCGGCCACCTGCAAGTCTTTGCCAACACCGAGGTGCTGGACCTGGAGACCACACCCACGGACTTCGGCCGTCCGCGGATCACCGCGGTGGTGACCGACCGCGGCCGGATCGAGGCCGAGACCGTCGTGGTCGCCTGCGGCGTCTGGTCGCCGCGGATCGCCGAGATGGCGGGCGCAACCATCCCCCTCACCCCGGCCGTCCACCAGATGGCCGACGTCGGGCCGATCGACATCCTGCAACAGACCGGCAACGAGATCGGCTACCCGATCATCCGGGACATGGACACCTTCATGTACGAGCGGCAGTCCGCCGGCTCCATGGAGGTCGGCTCCTACGCCCACCGCCCGATCTTCCACCGGCCGGACGAGATCCCCTCCAACGAGGAGGCGGCTCTCTCCCCCACCGAGATGCCCTTCACCGACGAGGACTTCGACGCCCAACTGGAGGATGCCCTGGAGATCATGGGCGGGATCCTCGAGGAGGCCGAGATCCGCTACGCCATCAACGGACTCCTGTCCCTGACCCCGGATGCCATGCCGGTCCTCGGCCCCACCACCGAGGTCGACGGCCTCTGGTCGGCAGCCGCGGTCTGGATCAAGGAGGGCCCGGGCATCGCCCAGCTGATCGCGGAGTGGATGACCCACGGCTACCCCCACATGTGCGACCCGCACGGCTCGGACATCGCGCGGCTGTACCCGCAGGAGCGGTCCGTCCACCACATCGAGGCGCGGTGCGCCGAGCACTTCAACAAGACCTACGGCATCGTCCACCCGCGGGAGCAGTGGGCCTCCGAGCGAGGCATCAAGCGGTCGCCCTTCCACGCCCGCACCGAGGCCCTGGGGGCGGAGTACTACGGGGCCCGCGTGTGGGAGCGGCCCCAGTGGTACACCTCGAACAGCGATCTGGTCGAGCGCTACGACGTGGCGGACCGCGACCATGAGTGGGACCGCCGCTGGTGGTCGCCGATCATCACCGCCGAACACCTGCACATGCGGGACCACGTCGCGATGGTCGACCTCTCGGCCTTCCAGATCCTCGACTTCACCGGCCCCGGGGTCGTCTCCTACATCGAGAAGATGACGGTCAACAAGTGCGACAAGCCGGTCGGCTCCTCGATCTACACCCCGATCCTCACCCCCGGCGGCGGGTTCCGGTCCGACCTGACGGTCCTCCGCCTGGGCGAGCGCCATTTCCGGGTCGTGACCGGCGTGTTCGACGGCGGCCGTGACGACTTCTGGTTCCGCTCCCACTTGCCGACCGACGGCTCGGTGCAGATGGTCAACAACTCCGACGCGATCTGCACGATCGGGGTCTGGGGGCCGGACGCCGGCGACCTGCTGGCCACGGTCACCGAGACCGACCTGTCCCAGGACGCCTTTCCCTACGCCACCGTGCAGCAGGCGATGATCCAGGGGATCAACGTCACGCTGTTCCGGATCTCCTACGTCGGCGAGAACGGCTGGGAGGTCTACACCGACGCGCCGCAAGGTCTGGCGCTGTGGGACATCCTGGCCGAGGCCGGTGCCGACCTCGACGTCCGACCCGTCGGCATCGGCGTGTACGGCACGACCGGCCGGATCGAGAAGGGCTATCGCCTCATGGGCGCGGAGCTCGAGAGCGAGTACACCCCGGTCGAGGCCGGCCTGGCCCGACGCCTGGTCAAGCAGGCCGACTTCATCGGCAAGGAGGCCTACCTGGCGGCCCGGGAGGAGGAGCCGGCGGCAATCCTGTGCACCCTGACGATGACCGATCACACGGCCGCCGACGGCACCAAGCGGTACCCGACGGGCGGCAACGAGCCAATCCTCACGTTGGACGGCGAACGGATCCTGGACGCGAAGGGCCGGGTCTCACGGGTCACCACCGCCGGCAACGCCCCATCGCTCGGCAGCTACCTGCTGATGGCCTACCTGCCACCCGAGCACGCAGTCGAGGGACGCGAACTGCAGGTCATGTACATGAACGAGCTGTTCCCGGTCGTCGTCACCGTCGCCGGCTCCCGCCCGGCCTTCGACCCCGACAACAAGCGGATGAAGGGGTAGACGGCAATGGCTGAGCTCCGGACCCTGGTCTGCTTGAAGCGGGTGCCGATCCCGGGCGCCAAGATCGCCGTCACCGACGACGGTCAGGCCGTCCAGACCGCTCACCTGGGCTTCACGATGAGCCCCCACGAGGAGTGTGCGGTCGAGGAGGCGGTCCGGCTGCGCGAGGCGCACGGCGGTGAGGCCGTTGCGCTCACCATGGGACCCGCCGAGGCCGAGGAGCAGGTGCGCTACGCCATCTCGCTTGGGATGAGCCAGGGCGTCCTGGTGCCGACCGATGGCACCGACACCGACCCGCAGGCCACCGCTCGCGCCCTGACCGCGGCAATTCGCATGCTCGAGGACCGCGATGGCCCCTTCGACCTGATCCTGTTCGGCAACGAGTCGGCGGACTCAGGTGGCTACCAGGTGGGCGTGCGGGTCGCGCACGCGCTGGACCGGCCCATCGTGAACGGCATCAAGGGTCTGCAACTCGGCGATGGCGAGGTGACGCTGACCCGACCGGCCGGTGACGCCGACGAGGTCTACCGGCTCCCGCTGCCCGCCGCGGTCGGCGTCCGGGAGGGGCTGAACCTGCCCCGGTATCCGACCTTCAAGGGTCGCCTGACCTCCAAGAAGGCTGCGGTGGAGTCTGCCGAACAGCAGCCAGAAGCCGGTGGTCAACGGATGGTCCGGCTGGTCCAGACCGCTGAGCAGGTCACCGAGACCGAGGTCATCGGCACCGGCCCGGAGGCTGCCGACCGGGTCGTGGAGATCCTGGAGGAGTTGGAGGTACTGCGATGATCCTGACCTTCGTCGAGACGGACGGCACCGGCGCTGCGCTGACCGAGCTGTCCCGTCAGGCCGTGACCGCGGCGCGTGTCGTGGCGGCTGAGCATGGCTGGCCGGTCCACGCGCTGCTGATCGAGTCGAGCGGCGTCGAGCGCGCCCCGGTCGCTGACGACCTGAGCCGGCACGGCGCCGAGGTCATCCACATCGCTGGTGCCGACGTGCTGAGCGAGTACGGGCCGGAGCTGTGGGGTGCCACCCTTGCCGACGCGGTGCGGACGTTGGAGCCGACTGCGGTCGTGGCAGCCGCCTCCGACCGCGGGTCGGAGGTGATGGCCCACGCCGCGGCGATCGCCGATGCCCCGCTGGTGGCCAACGTGACGGAGTTCCGCGACACCAGTGGTGACCTGTGGCAGCTGACGCGGGTGCGGTGGGGCGGATCCCTCCTAGAGCACGCGGAGCTATCGGCTCGGGTCCCGATGGTGACCACGGCGCCCCACGCCATCGGCGCGGCCAGCACGGTCGACGATCCGATCGAGGCGAAGGTCGAGCCCCTCGTGGTCCACCTGGACGACCGACTCGTGCGCAGTCGCGTCGTCGACCGGGTTGTCACGGCCGAGGGTGTGACGCTGGCCGAGGCGCCAGTTGTGGTGGGCGGGGGCCGCGGGGTCGGCTCTGCCGAGGGCTTCGCGCCGCTGGAGGAGTTGGCAGAGTTGCTCGGCGGCAAGGTCGGGTGTTCGCGGGTGGTGACCAACAACGGCTGGCGACCACACGCCGACCAGGTCGGGCAGACCGGGACGGCGATCGCACCGAAGATCTACATCGCGTGCGGGATCTCCGGCGCCATCCAGCACTGGGCCGGCGCGAAGGGCGCGTCGCACGTCCTGGCCATCAACACCGATCCCGAGGCCAACATGGTCAGCCGCGCGGACTACGCCGTCATCGCCGACCTGCACGAGGTCGTCCCGGCGATCGTGGCGGCCATCAAGGCGCGCGGCTGAAGTCCGCCTCCGCCAGAGTTGTGGCTGTGAAGCTGTGTTACTGTGTGACACATGGCCAACATCACCGTGAGTGTGCCGGATGCGGTGTATCGCTCGGCACGCATCCGGGCCGCTGAACGCGGGACGTCGGTCAGCGCCATGGTCGCCGAGTTCCTGGCGGGGACGGACGACCGGGATGCCGAGTTCGAGCGATTGCAGGCGCTCCAGGGCGAGGTGATCGCCGAGGTCAGGGCGCAGGGCACCGCGTTCTCGGCTGCAGACCGGCTGTCACGCGAGGATGTCCATCACCGTGCAGTTCGTTGACACCAGCGTCCTCCTGTACGTCATCTCGACCGATCCCGCAGAAGCCACGAAGAGCGCAGCGGCCCGAGAGTTGTTGACCGGCCGGGATCTGGGGCTGTCCACCCAGGTGCTCGGCGAGTTCTACGTGCAGGCCACTCGACCGTCGCGCGCTGACCGCATCTCCCAGGACCAGGCCGTACGGCTGGTCCGGTCGTTCCAACGGTTCGCGGTTCAGCCGATCACTGCGGGGGTGGTCGATGCGGCCATGGAGGCGGTGGCCCGTCATCAGGTTTCCTACTGGGACGCGGCGATCATCGAGGCGGCCCGTGAGTTGGGCTGTGAGACGGTCATCTCGGAGGACCTCAACGCAGGACAGTCGTACTCGGGTGTCACCGTCGTCAACTCGTTCGACGCGGACTGAGGGAGCTCGACGGGCTGGCCGCGCGCCACACCCGGCAACGGGCGGGCGAACGCTCTCCGCGCTGGCCTGGAGTCGGCCACGCCACTGAGATGCTTCACTGGAAACCGATGGCAACCTCGATCGGCTCCGTGCTGCTCGACCACGATCGCCTGGCTGTCGCCGGGGCGCTGGCCGTTCGCCCGATGACCTCGGAGGAGCTGGTGGACGTCTCCCGCCGCGACCGCCGAACCGTGCTGACGTCCCTGGGCCAGCTGCGCGCGGTGGGACTCGTGCACGAGCGGGCGGGCAGGTACGAGCTCGATGTCGGGCGGCTGCAGGAGGGTGCCCGGGAGCAGGCTGAGGCCGAGATACCCATGGACCCGGTGATCGGCTTCGGGATGACCGAGGACGAACGCGAGGTGCTGGAGCACTACTTCAGTGGTCGCACGCTGCTGCGGTTGCCGACACAGCGCAGCAAGCGGGTCATCGTGCTGGCCCGCGTGGCCCTGGAGTTCGACGTCGGCCGGCGCTACCCGGAGTCCGAGGTCAACGCCATGCTCCTCCCCTTCTCAACCGACTGGTCGACCTTGCGCCGCGCTCTGGTCGACGAGGGCTTCCTCGACCGGCAGCCAGCTGCCGGTGGCGCGGAGTACTGGCGCAGCGGCGGCCGCGTCATAGGCCTGCCTGGTGGCTGAACCCGTCTCGTCCGGTGTGCACCGCGGAGGCTCGCCGGCCAGGACTCAGGCGCGACCGCCGATGCGGATGTAGGCGGCGGCATCCCGCACCACCTCACCGATTCCCTCGGCCTGGCCGAAGGCAGGGAACCGGTAGCTGGGCCCGTGAGCATGGACCGCGCCGACCATCACACCGTCCGTGTCTTGGACGGGGGCCGCCACCGAGGAGATGCCCTCGGCGAACTCGTCGTGGATCCAGAGGTAGCCGTCCTCCTCGATCTGCTCCAGGCGTTTGCGGATCTCCTCCGGATCGGTGACCGTGCTCGGCGTGAATGCGCCGAGCGGTCGCTCCAGGTATCGCGACAGCTCCTCCGCCGGCCACGCCGTCATCATGCACAGACCACTCGGACCGACGTGGGCCGGACAGACCGTCCCGGTGTAGTCGCGGATCTGCACCGGTGTCGGGCTCTCGACGTGAGCGATGAAGCGGACGCGATAGCCCTCCAACACCGCGAAGCCCGTTGCCTCCCCGACCGCCATGGTCAGGTTCTTCAGGTGCGGCGTGACCATGCTGACCAGTCGCGCGTCCAGGTCCGTGGCGCGGGCCATCTCGGCGATGGCCGGACCGACACGGTAGTTCCACCCGTCGTCCTCCCGCTCGACGGCCCCCAGCGCCTCGAGTGTCGTGAGGAGGCGTGCCACCGTCGACTTCGGCAGCATGGTCTGGGCGGCGATCGCCGTCAGCGGCATGGCCTCGCCGGACAACACCGACAGGATCGTGAAGGCCCGCTCGACCGACTGGACCAGAGACATGCGACCGACGCTACCTGTTGCGGTCACTCAGATGTCCGAATCAGGAACGGCAGCCTTGCGCGTGCGAATCCACTCCTGCAACTCCTCGTCGACGGCGTCATCGAGCCCTGGGTCGAGGTACTCGCCCAGGCGGGACGTCCACGTCTCGCTGGCCGTGGCGACAGCGTCCTTGGCCCCCTCCTCCGCCCACTGCTCGTAGCTGTCGTGATTGGCCACGGCTGACGACCAGAACGCCGTCTCGAAGTTGGCCAGCGTGTGCGGGTGTCCCAGGAAGTGCTGGCCCGGCGGGTTGGTGGTCAGCGCCTCCATCGCCTGGGCGTTGTCGTCCAGGGACACCCCGTCGGTGTAGGTGCCGGCCATCGAGACCCGGTCGGCGTCGAGGATGTACTTCTCGAAGCCCATGACCAACCCGCCCTCCAACCAGCCGGCGCTGTGGAGCACGAAGTTGACTCCGGCCTGGATGGTGGCCAGGAACGTGATCGCACTCTCGTAGGCAGCCTGGTAGTCGGCCGTCTTGGCCGACGTCAGGTTGCCCCCGCTACGGAACGGCACCCCCAGTCGGCGAGCCAGGGCCGCGTTGACCATCAGCATCAGCTGGGCCTCGGGCGTTCCGAAGGTCGGCGCCCCGGTCTGCATGGACATGGACGAGGCGAACGAGCCGAAGATGACCGGTGCACCCGGCCGCACGATCTGGCAGAACGCCATGCCGGCCATCGCCTCGGCCAGTGACTGGGTGGCCACACCGGCGATGGTCACCGGGGCCATCGCGCCGGCCAGGATAAACGGTGTGATCAGGCAGCCCTGGCCAGCCTCGGCGTAGGCCTTGGCCGAGCCCAGCATGGCGTAGTCCCACGACATCGGGGAGTTGGCGTTGCACAGGCTGACCAGCACGCAGTCAGACTCGAGCCGCTCGGCCCCGAACGCGATCCGAGCCATCTCCACCGTGTCCTCGGCTCGCTCAGGTGCCGTCACCGAGCCCATGAACGGCTTGTCGGCGTACCGCAGGTGGGCGTACACCATGTCGAGGTGCCGCTTGTTGACAGGCAGGTCCGTCGGCTCGCAGAGCGTCCCTCCGCCGTGGTGCAGGGCCGAGGTCATCTGCCCAACCTTCACCAGGTTGGTGAAGTCCGCGAAGGTTGCGTAGCGGCGACCCCCCACCAGATCCCGTACGAATGGGGGTCCGTACGTGGGTGCGAAGACGGTGTGATCTCCGCCGATCTGAACGCTCTTCGTGGGGTTGCGTGCGTGCTGGGTGAAGACGGCGGGTGCCGACGCCGTGATGAGGTCCCGGCACATCCCGCGCGGAAATCGCACTCGACTTCCGTCGACCTCCGCCCCTGCCGCTGCGAAGATCTCGGTCGCCTCAGGGAAGTCGACCACGTCGACCCCGACAGTCTCGAGCAGGATGTCGGCGTTGAGTTCGATCAGCTCCAATCCCTCGGTGGACAGCACCTCCGTGGGCGCCAGCTTGCGGGTCAGGTAGGGAACCGACTCCACGGCCTTGGCCAGGCGTTCCGCCTGTCGCGCAGCCCTGCCGCCCCCACGCCTGCGCCCCGGAGTGCGGCTCGAGGACGTCTCGCGGCTCATCGTCTGCTCCTTGTTCGTCGTCCGCTCGTCCGCGCAGCGGGCGGACCCGTCGTCGGTGCCGGGAGGGCCACGTGCTCGGCCAGGTGGCGGTAGGTGGCGGTGGTGTGCGGGAAGCCCATGGCCGCGACGAAGTGCTCTTGGAACCTCGGCTCGATCGCCGTCTCGACCTTCTCGATGCTGCTGGCCAACTGCTCCCCGCGTCGCCGGGCCGCGACCGACAGCAGGCTCATGAGCGAGCCATGGCCGGCCGCATTGCCGACGGAGGTGACGTGGGCCGGTTCGCAGTCGGGCACCAGTCCGAGGACCAGCGCCCGGAGCGGGTCGATGTGGTTGCCGAACGCGCCAGCCAGATGGACTCGATCGACGGCGTCGACCCCCAGTCGGTCCATCAGCAGTCGGGCCCCGGCGTACAGCGCCGCCTTGGCGAGTTGGATCGCTCGGACATCGTTCTGGGTGATGTCCACGGCCATCTGGCCCCGGCCCGGGTCACCCTCGACCAGCCGGTAGCGCCACGTCCGCTCGTCACGAACCAGCCGGGGGTGGCCGGCGTCGCCGTCACGCGGCTGCAGCCGACCATCAGCGGTGATGACGCCGGCCAGGAACAGCTCTGCCAGGACCTCGATGATCCCCGACCCGCAGATGCCGGTGATGCCGGTCGTCTGGATCGAGGCAGCGAAGCCCGGGTCGTCCGACCAGAGCTCCGAGCCGATGACGCGCAGACGCGGCTCCAGCGTGATCGGGTCGATCCGAACCCGTTCGATGGCACCTCGTGCCGCTCGCTGGCCGCTGCTGATCTGGGCCCCTTCGAACGCCGGACCGGTGGGTGAGGAGGCGGCCAGCAGCCGATCGGCGTTGCCCAGGACCAGTTCGGCGTTGGTGCCGACGTCGACCAACAGCGTCAGCTCGTCGCGCTGGTCCGGCGCGTCAGCCAGCACCATCGCGGTGGCGTCCGCGCCGACGTGGCCGGCGATCAGCGGTGGCAGGTAGACGCGTGCACCCGCATGGGTGCCGAGGCGCAACTCGGCGGCTGGCACGGTGATGGCCTCCGTCGTGGCCAGCGCGAACGGGGCGCTGCCCAGGGGGGTCGGATCGAGCCCGAGGACCAGGTGGTGCATGATCGGGTTGCCGACCAGGCAGACCTCCAGGATGTCGTCGGGGTCGATACCCGCGTCGCGCGACAGGTCCTGCACCAGGTCGGCCAGCGCCCCGCGCACGGCGGCGGTCAGGCGCTCACGTCCGTCGGCGTTCATCATCACATAGGAGACCCGACTCATGAGGTCCTCGCCGTAGGCGATCTGCGGGTTCATCCGGCCGGCTGACGCGAGCACCTCCCCGGATCCCAGATGGCAGAGGTGGCCGGCGACGGTGGTCGAACCGATGTCGAAGGCAGCCCCGTAGACCGCGTCCTTCAAGCCCGGCCACACCGCCACGATCCGGGCTGCACCGTCCTCCCGGCGCAGCGCGACGGTGACGCCGCCCCCGTGCTGTGCGATGGCGGGCCCGAGCTCCGCCAGGGCGGCAAGGTCCACCGTTGCCTCAGCGACACCCCAACTGTGCGCGAGCGCATCCCGAAGTCGCTGCAGATCACCGCGACGGTCCTCCATGGTCGCGGGGGGTATCTCCACGTAGCGCAGGACCACCACCGGGTCGACGTCGACCGGTCGGTCGCCGGCCGCCTTGCGCACGACCTGTCGATGGGCCTGGCTCTCGGGCGGCACAGCGATGACGACGTCGCCCTCCACGATCGCCGCGCAGCCCAGGCGTCGGCCTTCGAGCAAGGGCCGTCGCCCCCGATAGGCGCGTTCGGTGGAGGTGACCGCGCCGAGATGGGACGGGTCGGCCCCGACGCCGGGTTGCTCGCCCAGGCCGATCTGGCAGCGGCCGCACAGCCCCCGGCCCCCGCAGACGCTGTCGAGGTCCACGCCCAGGGCCCGGGCGGCGTCCAGCACCGTGGTCCCCGGAGCCACGCGGCCGCGGCGGCCCGAGGGGCTGAACGTGATCGCGACGGTCGAGTCGCCGCCCGGCTCAGGCGGTGGCACGTCGGCGGCCACCTCGACGTCGGCCCCGGCTCTCGGTCTCGACTGGCCGGTAGGTGCTGATCCAGGTCGCACAGTCCGGGTCGTGGCCGGCCAGCACGTCCGCGGCACGGATGGCACGGACGATCTCGGGTTCCAGGGGATTGGTGATGGCCGAGGTCATGCCGGCGGCGATGGCCATGGCGAGGAACGCGCTGTTGATTCCCGCCCGCTCCGGCAGACCGAAGCTGACGTTGGACGCGCCGCAGGTGGTGTTGACCTTCAACTCGTTGCGAAGCCGCCGCACCAGCTGGAACACCTGCTGGCCTGCCGTCGCCATGGCGCCGATGGGCATGACCAACGGGTCGACGACGATGTCGGAGGCGGGGATGCCGTGGTCGGCCGCCCGGTTGACGATCTTCTGGGCGACGGCGAAGCGAACGTCCGGATCCTCCGAGATGCCGGTCTCGTCGTTCGAGATGGCCACGACGGCGGCGCCGTGCTTGGCGACCAGGGGGAGGACCTGCTCCATCTGCTCGTCTTCGCCGGTGACGGAGTTGACCAAGGCCTTGCCCTCATACGCCTCCAGCCCGGCCTGCAGGGCAGCGACGATCGAGGAGTCGATCGACAGCGGCACGTCCACCAGGGACTGGACCAGCCGGATCGTGTCGGCGAGGATCGCCGGCTCGTCGGCCAACGGGATTCCGGCATTGACGTCCAGAACGGGCGCGCCCGCTGCCACCTGCGCCAGGGCATCCGCCTCGACCCGGCTGAAGTCGCCGTTCTTCATCTCCTCGGCCAGCGCCTTTCGGCCGGTCGGGTTGATGCGTTCGCCGATCATGACGAACGGGCGGTCGAACCCGATGACGGTCTCTCTCGTCGCCGAGCTGATCATGGTGTCGGTCATGCGGTGGGTGATCCCTTCTCATCAGGTGTTGCGCCGCTCATCGTGCGCAGTGTCGTGGCGTCGAAGGCGCCCTCGAGTCGCTCGGCCTCGGCCCGGACCTCTGCGACCAGGTCCGGTCCGCAGGGCCGCGTCCGCCGCTCCCAGGCGTCCAGGTAGTCATCGGTCCCGTCCAGCCCGAGCCGCATGGACAGCACATCGATGGCGCGCTGGAAGCGCAGCGGCAGTTCGAGCTTCTCAATCGCGCGCCCGTGTCGCGCGGTGACCTGAGCCGGAATGCCCCGCCACTCGATCACGGTGAGTTCAGGGCCCCGGGACCGGCGGCTCATGCGGCTGGGAGGGCCGACGGCGCCGACGACGGAGGTCGCTGCCCCAGTGCCACGAGCTGCGGGACCGTCTCGCCGTAGCCGACGTGCTGGTGCTCGAATCGGAGCCCCAATCGCTCGGCAGCCTCGCGTGCCGTGGTCAGCAGCGTCTCCGTGGGTTCCTGTGACAGGTACAGCAGTCGCGTGTAGTTGCCGAAGTAGGCGTCGCGAAGCTCGGGATGCCGGTCGAGCCACAGGCCCTGCCACACCCACCGGTCGAAGAACCGCACCAGGTAGTCGGTCAGGTAGAAGGTGCCCGGCTCCGCGTCGTGCAGTTCCGCGAAGGTGTCCGCCCCGGCGTAGAACTGGTAGCAGTGAGCCCCCGGCAGACGCTCCGCTCCCCATCGGCGTGCGACCCGGTCCACAGCACCGCCCGTGCCGCAGTCGGCGTAGCCGATGAACACGGTGGAGTACGGACCGGCCACGCGCTGCAGCCGCCGTTCCAGGGCTTCGGCGATCTCCCCCGGCCGATTGTGGAGCTCGGCTGGCAGGCACTCCAAGCGCACCGTGTCCAGGCTGTTGGCGGTCATCACGGCGCGCAGCTCGCGTGCCAGGGCGCCACAGGCGATCACCAGGGTGTCGGGCGGTGAGACGGTCCCGCCCATCAGGTCACGCAGCCGCCAGTCGGCGGGCGGTGACGAGTGCCTGCGCGGTCTCCGCCGCAACCGCGGCATCGCGGCAGTAGGCGTCGGCCCCGACGGCCGCCCCGAACTCCTCGTTCAGCGGCGCGCCCCCGACCAGCACGATGTAGTCGTCCCGGATGCCGCGCTTCTTCATCTCCTCGATGACCACCTTCATGTACGGCATCGTGGTGGTCAGCAGTGCGGACATGCCCAAGACGTCGGGCTTGTGCTCCTCCAGCGCGGCGATGTAGGTCTCGGCTTCGATGTTGATGCCGATGTCGATGACCTCGAACCCGGCGCCCTCGAGCATCATCCCCACCAGGTTCTTGCCGATGTCGTGGATGTCGCCCTTGACGGTGCCGATGACGATCTTGCCGACCTGTTCAGCTCCGGTCTCGGCCAGCAGCGGCCGCAGCAGCTCCATGCCGGCCTTCATCGCGTTCGCGGCCAGGAGGACCTCGGGGACGAACAGGATCCCGTCCCGGAAGTCGATCCCGACGATGCGCATGCCCTCCACGAGTGCGTCCGCCAAGACCTTCTGCGCATCCCAGCCGCGATCGAGCAGGATCTGTGTCCCCTCCGCGATCTCCTCGGCCAACCCGTCGTAGAGGTCGTCGTGCATCTGGGCGACGAGTTCCTCGTCGTCGAGCGCCGAGAGGTCCAGGTCGTCGTCTTGCTCCATCGTCACCACCAGGGTTGTTCCGCTATGCGGTACTGTTCTACCAGGTGGCATTCTAGCAATTCTCTCGTGCGGAGTCGAGAGCTAGGATTCAGGCCCGAGCCAGGAGGCACTGGTGCATCGACCTCTTCACAGGCACATCGTCGCGGCGATCGGCCTTCTCTGCCTCCTCATCGTCACCATCTCCCCTGCTGAGGCTCAGTCCGAGCAGCCCCCGTCTGCCGACGACCAGGTGCCGACGGTGCGATTGGCGCGTCCCACCTGGGACACCGGCTGGTTCCAGGCGGAGATCAACCGCATCCTCCTGGAACGCCTGGGATTCGCGGTCGACGGCCCACAGACCATGGAGAACGAGGCCTTCTACGATGCGGTCGCCCGTGGCGACATCGATCTGTGGGCCAACGGCTGGTTCCCGCTCCACGGCCCACTCCTCGGCGATGACGACGACGTCCGCATCGTCGGAACCCAAGTGGACGACGGTGCCCTCCAGGGGTACTTCACTGACCTCGCCACGGCCGAGGAGGTCGGGATCACCTCGCTCGGTGACCTGGCCGATCCCGAGATCGCCGCGCGGTTCGACACTGACGAGGACGGACGTGCCGACCTGATCGGCTGCAACCTCGAGTGGGCCTGTCACGAGATCGTCGAGCACCACCTGACCGCGTACGAGCTGACCGACACGGTCGAACAGGTCTCGGGCGACTACTCGCCGCTCATGGAGGAGACGGTGCGACGCTTCCAGGCCGGCGAGCCGGTGCTGTACTACACGTTCACCCCGAACTGGATCCCGGCGTTCCTGGAGCCCGGCGAGGACGTCGCCTGGCTGCAGACCCCCTTCCCCAGCCTGCCCGAGCCGTCTCCGGACCCGTCGGTGCTGGACTCGATGACGCTGGCGGACGTGCCCGGTTGCGCCGATGATCCCTGTCAGACCGGCTGGGCACCCAACGACATCCGGGCGGTGGCCGGCGCCTCGTTCCTCGACGCCAACCCACAGGTCGAGACGCTGCTGGAGCAGGTGCAGATCCCGCTTGCCGACATCCAGCGTCAGAACGCGCGGATGGTCGACGGCGAGGGCGACAGCACCGACATCGCCCGACACGCCGAGGAGTGGGTGGCTGAACATGAGGCCACCGTCCAGGAGTGGCTGAACCTGGCCGACCCGGATGCCGTGCCCCTCGACCAGCAGCGAGGAACGGGCCCGGCTGGCACGGGCGAGACCTGGCAGGTCGCGGTGCGGACCTTCGAACCGTTCGTCACCTACGAGAACCGTGTCTATGGCGGGTTCTCGGTGGAGCTGACCGAACTCCTCGCCGCGCGGATGGGCGTCGAGGTCGAGTACTACGGGGTCAACAGCGTCGCCAAGCAGATCGACGACGTGCAACGCGGCGCCGCCGATCTCGCCCTCTCCGGCATCAGCATCACCGCCGACCGGGAGGCCGGGATCGACTTCTCCCTGCCGGTGTTCGACACCGGTCTGACCATCCTGGTTCCTGCTGACCAGGGCCGTGGGATCGGTGATCGCATCCGGTCGCTGGCGGGGGCAATCTTCACCACCGAACTGCCATGGCTGATCCTGGCCTTCGTGCTCGTGCTGCTCCTCGCGGCGCACATGATCTGGTGGCTCGAACGGCGGGACAACCCCGACTTCCCCGAGCTGTACGGCCGCGGGATCTGGGACTCCTTCTGGTGGTCGGCGGTGACGATCACCACGGTCGGGTACGGCGACAAGGCACCGAAGGGCGTCGCCGGGCGGGGCTTCGCGCTGCTGTGGATGATCGCCGGCTACTTCGTGTTCGCCTCGTTCACCGCATCGATCACGTCCTCGCTGGCCGTCGATGAGTTGCAGGGCTCGATCGCCGGACCGTCAGACCTTCCCAACCACGTCGTGGCCACGCTCCCGAACTCCCCGGCCGAGGCGTACCTGAACGGGCAGGGCATCGGACCGGTGCTGGTCGGAGACCTGCCGGAGGCCTACGAACTGCTCGACGAGGGTGAGGTCGACGCCATCGTCTTCGACGCCCCGATCCTGCAGTTCTTCGCGGCCCGGGAGGGCAGCGGACGGTTCCGCACCGTCGGGCCGGTGTTCGAAGACGTCCGCTACGGGATCGCCGTCGGGGACGACGCCGATCGCCGCGAGCAGATCAACCTGGCATTGCTCGACGTGATCGAGAGCGGTGTCTACGACCAGCTGCACGACCAGTGGTTCGGGGCGCTCGCCGATTGATCGTGTGACCAATCGGTGAGCGCCCTCGTCGGGGCCGCGTCAGCCTCGTGCCGTCTCCAACCACCCGTCCACGAGCTCGCGGTTGTCCTCGATCCAGTCCGCCGCGTCCTGGGCGACCTGGGCGTCGGTGTACTCGCCCGCTTCGTTCATCCGGGCGTTCTGGTCGGCGATGTCCTGCAACGGGATCTCCACGACCTCGAGCAGTCGTCGCACCACCGGGTTGTCGTCCAGGAAGTCCGGGTTGGCGACAGCACGGATGTCGTTGACCACCCAACCGAGGTCGCAGGGCTCCTCGCCCGCACAACCCTCGATGTCGACCTCGGTCGACTCCTCGACGTCCTCCCGTGCCGTCGACTCCAGCCAGACGACATCCTCACCGGGCTGCAGCACGTCGATCGTCCAGTTCGGGGTCCAGGTGTAGAACAGCGTCGGCTCGCCCTCCTCGACGCGGCTCTGGACGTCCTCGAGCAGGTCGTTGTACTCGCCGACGACCTGCTCGACGTTGTCCCCCCACCCGAGCTCCTCGATCTGTGAGGTGATCTCGAGGTTGCAGCCCCACCCCTCGTTGCAGCCCTGCAGGTCAGCCCGACCGTTGCCGTCGATGTCGAAGACGGCCGCGACGGCTGGATCGGACAGGTCATCCATCGACGTGATGCCCATCTCCTCCGCCGTGGCCCGGTCGATCAGGTAGCCCTGGACGGCTCCTCCCTCGACCTGGGTGCCGACGACCTCGATCGACTCCGAGATCTCCTGCCCGGTGAAGAGCGGGCGGCTCAAGTAGATGTCGTGGAGCGGGAACCAGCCGTTGGCCCAGAGGTCGACCTGTCCTTGCGCAAGAGCCGGATAGAACGTGGCGGCATCGCGGGTGAGGTCGGCGGGGTCGCTGACCTCATAGTCCAGTTCCTCGAGCAGTTGACGGTAGATCTCGGCTTGCATCCAGCCGGTATCCCAGGTGGCACGGGCCATCGTGATGCTGGCGCCACCACCTCCTTCCCCTGCAGCGGGCCCGCCATCGGCAGTCCCGTCGTCGGTGCTGTTGCAGCCAGCCAACGCCAGCAGCAGCACGACCAGCACTGCCAGGTGGCGATCAGGTTGAAAGCGCGTCCTGGCCACAGTGATCACGCGTCCTTCTCGTCGTCGGCGCTCGGCTTGTCGGCCACGGCGACGGCTGCGGGCTGGTCAGTCGACTCCACCGCGGCGTCGCCATCCGGCACACCGCCCTCGCCACCCGGGTCAACCCGTTCGTACAGCCCCGTGTGCTGGGCTCGATGCAGCGCAGCGTCGTAGTGCGCCCCGAGCAGGTCGAGCTCTTCGTTGAAGGCGATGTAGAGGCTGTAGCACATGATCAGCAGGACGATGGCGAACGGCAGCCCGGTCGTGATCGCGGCGGTCTGGAGGGCATCCAGGCCACCACCGATCAGCAGCACCGCGGCCAGCAGCCCCTCCATGATCGCCCAGAAGACGCGCTGCGGGACTGGGGAGTCCAGCTTGCCGCCGGAGGTCAGGTGGTCCACGACCAGCGACCCCGAGTCGGAGGAGGTGACGAAGAACGATGTCACCAACAGGATGCCGAGGATCGAGGTGACCGAGGTGAGTGGGAACGCCTCGAGCATGTCGAAGAGCGCCGTCGCGACATCCTCGTTGACTGCCGCTGCGACGTCGCGGACACCGTTCAGCTGCAGGTTGATCGCCGTGCCACCGAAGACCGACATCCACAGCGCCGACAGCAGTGTCGGGAACGCCACGACGCCGAGCAGCAACTCACGGACCGAGCGCCCCTTGGAGATGCGGGCGATGAACATGCCCACGAATGGCGACCACGAGATCCACCAGCCCCAGTAGAAGATCGTCCACGATCCCTGCCACTCGCCTGCCGTGAACGCCTCGTTCCAGAAGGACAGCCGTGGCAGGACCGTGATGTACTCGCCGAGACTCTCCACGAACACGCTGGCGATGAACAGCGTCGGCCCCACGACGATGATGAAGATCATGAAGGCCATCGCCAGATAGATGTTGATCTGGCTGAGTCGCTTCACGCCGCCATCGAGCCCGGCGACGACGCTCATGGTGGCCATCCCGGTGATCACCGCGATCAGGAGCACCTGGAACCCGGTACCCGTCGGGGTCCCGAACAGGAATCCGAGACCGGCGGCGGCCTGACCGACACCGAACCCGAGTGAGGTGGCCAGGCCGAAGAGGGTGGCGAGGACGGTGAGGATGTCGATGACATTGCCCCACGTGCCGTAGATCCTCGGCCCCAGGATCGGGTAGAAGACCGAGCGGAACGTCAGGGGGAGGCCGCGGTTGTAGGCGAAGAAGGCGAGTGCCAGCGAGACCAGCGCGTAGATCGACCAGGGGTGCAGGCCCCAGTGGAAGAAGGTCGTGGCCAGGGCGGCGTTACCGGCCTCCCCCGTGCCACCCTCGACCCCGAACAGCGGCGCGGGGCCGGTGAAGTGATAGATCGGTTCGGCGACGGACCAGAACATCAGACCGATCCCCATGCCTGCACTGATGAGCATCGCGTACCAGGCGCCGGAGGAGAACTCCGGCTGGGCGGTCGGTCCACCGATCCGGATCTTGCCGTAGCGGCTGAAGGCGAAGAACCCGCAGGCCAGGACGAAGATGTTGGCCGCCATGATGTAGAGCCAGCCGAAGGTGTTGCCGACGAAGTTGAGGACGGTGTCGAAGGCACTCGACGCCTGCTCCTGGAAGATCAACGTGAGGGCGACGAAGGCGACGAGGATGCCGCCCGACCAGAAGGTCACCTGCGGGTGCAGGTCGAAGCCCCACTTGACGATGTTGGTGTCGCCGGGTTCGCGGTCTGCCACCTCGGGGTAGAAGTCGATGTCAGGATCGATCTGCAGACCCTCGAACTTGGCTCTCTCGTGGATGGCCGCGTGCCGTCTGTGGCGCTCCTCGGCCTCCACGGCGTCATGTTCGGCGACCTCGTCTGTCAGGTCATCGTGGTGCGAATCGTTCTCGGCCATCCAGCACTCCCTAGTGTCACGCCGGGAGGACGGCGGACGACCTGAGCCTCCCGAGGCGGGTTGAGTCGGCGGGACCTTATCAAACCGCCGGTCCACCCTTTGGGATTATCCCACATGGTGGAACATCGCCTACAGGTCGTCCGTCAGTCCCGGCTGTGGGGGTCGGCGGGTGAGGCGCAATCAGGACTCCGCGAGTTCGGCGAGCTCCAACCAGCGTGTCTCGACCGAGTCCAACTCGGTGTTCACCGCCGACAGATCCTCGGCGAGGCTCGCGGCGACGACGTAGTCATCAGCTGCGTCCACCAACTGCGCCTCCAACGCCTCCCGTCTGGCCTCGAGTTCAGGAATGCGCCGTTCCAGCCGCTTGTACTCACGCTTGTCGTTGTACGTCAGCTTCTGACGGGACACCGCGGGCTCTTCGGAGCCTCCGCTCGACTCCGTCTGGTGCGCCTGCCGCGAGAGCTTGGCGATACGTGCCTGCTCCTTCTGCTGCTCGCGGTAGGCAGTCCACCCACCCGGTTGGTGCTGCAGACGGCCGTCGGGCTGGATGGCGTAGAGGTCGGTGCACACGCGGTCGAGGAAGTGGCGGTCGTGGGATGCGACCAGCAGGGCGCCCGGCCAGCTGTCCAGGTAGCTCTCGAGCATGGTGAGCGTGTCCAGGTCCAGGTCGTTGGTCGGCTCGTCCAGGATCAGGTAGTTGGGGGCGTCGGCCAGGACCCGCAGCAGTTCCAACCGTCGCCGCTCGCCGCCGCTGAGCTCCTCCACGTAGGCCCGCTGAGCCGGCTTGGTGAACAGGAACCGCTCCAGCAGATCGCCCGCGCTGACGACCAGGCCGTCGATGGTGGAGGCCTCCTCGGCCACCTCGCGCACCGCGTCGATCACCCGAGTTCGCGGGGCGAGCCTGGCCGGGTCCTGGCCGTACCAGCCCACGTGGACGGTCGCGCCGAGCCGAACGGATCCCGTGTCGGGTTCCAGCCGGCCAGCCAGGAGTTGCAGGAGCGTGGACTTGCCCGAGCCGTTGGGTCCCACGAAGCCCCAGCGGGCGTCCGGCGCCACGAGCAGGTCGACGTCCTGGAGGACGGTTCGGCCGTCATAGGACTTCCCCGCGTTGGTGGCGTTCGCGACGGTCGAGCCCAGACGGCGCGAGGGGAAGTCGATCGACAGCTCGCGCTCCTCGACCCTGATGGACGTCTGCTCGATCAGCTCGTTCGCAGCATCGACCCGGTACTTGGCCTTGGACGTTCGGGCCTTCGGTCCACGGCGCAGCCACTCGAGCTCCGTCCGGGCAAGGTTCGCACGCTTGCGAGCCTCGGCTTGGGCCTGCTCCACCCGGGTGGCTCGCGCCTCCAGGTACTCCGCGTACGAGCCGTGATGGGTGAAGACCTCGCCCTCGTGGACCTCGATGATCCGGTCGGCGACGCGGCTGAGCAGGTAGCGGTCGTGGGTGACGAACAGCAGGGCGCCGGGGCGGCTGAGGAGCAGACCCTCCAGCCATTCGATGACGTCGGGGTCGAGGTGGTTGGTCGGCTCGTCCAGGATGAGCAGGTCGGGATCGTCCGCGAGGACGGTGGCCAGGGCGACCCGGCGGCGCTGCCCGCCGCTCAGGGTCCCGACCGGCTGGGTGACGTCGCCGAGCCCCAGCTTGTCGAGGTAGGCCTCGGCCTGTCGTGAGCCACCGGCTGCCTCGAGGGGCGTGTGACCGGAAGGCAGGTCGGGGTCCTGGTCCAGGTAGCGGACCCGCAGGCCGCCGCGGTGGACGACCCGCCCATCGTCCGCGGGCTCGAGGCCGGCGATGATCTTGAGCAGGGTCGACTTGCCGCTGCCGTTGATCCCGATGACGCCGGCACGGTCGCCGTCGTCCAGGCCCAGGCTGACGCCGTCGAGTGGGACCTTCTCGGCGTACTGCTTCCGGACGTTCTCCAGGCTGACGATGTTCATCGGGCGTCGCTGATCCCCCGTCCTGCGGGGAGGGTTACCGACATGGCGGGGAGGGTTACCGGCATGGCGGGGAGGGTGACGGCCCCCATCACTGGAGGAAGCCGACCGCCTCGCGGACGTCGGCCATGGTCTGCTCCGCCACCTCGCCGGCCTTCGTGGCCCCAGCGGCCAGCATCCGCCTCACCTCGGCCGGGTCCTTCTCCAGTTCGGCGTAGCGCTCACGGGCCGGTCGGACGAAGTCGTTCACGGCCTCGGCGACCGTCTTCTTGAGATCCCCGTACATCTTGCCCTCGAAGTCGGCCTCGAGGGTCGGGATGTCCCTGCCGGTCACGGCGCTCAGCAGGTCGAGCAGGTTGGTCACGCCAGGCTTGTCCGGGCCGGCCACGACCTCCGAGCCCGAGTCGGTGACGGCCCGCATGATCTTCTTGGCCGTCTGCTTCTCGGTCTCGGCCAGCAGGATCGCTCCAGACTGGCTCTCGGCCGACTTGGACATCTTGTCCTCGGGGCGCTGCAGGTCCATCACACGAGCGCCGGCTCTTGGGATCGTGGCCTTGGGGATGACGAAGGTCTCGCCATGCCGGGCGTTGAAGCGCTGCGCCACGTCGCGCGTGAGCTCGATGTGCTGGGTCTGGTCATCGCCGACGGGGACCTCGTCCGTCTGGTACAGCAGGATGTCGGCGGCCATGAGCGTCGGATAGGTGTAGAGGCCGGCACTGACCCCATCCTTGCCGTCGGACTTCTCCTTGAACTGGGTCATCCGGTTGAGCTCGCCCATCTGGGTGGTGCACGCGAGGATCCAGGCCAGCTCGGTGTGTTGGCGGACGTGGGACTGCACGAAGACGGTCGAGACCTCGGGGTCCAGGCCTGCTGCGAACAGCCACATCGCAAGGTCGAGGGTCTTCTCGCGCACCTCGCCCGGCGGCTTGGGGATGGTGATGGCGTGCAGGTCGACGATGCAGAAGACGTGGTCGGGCTGTTGCTCGTCGGCCCAGCGCGAGATCGCCCCGATCCAGTTGCCCAGGTGCGGGTCGCCGGTCGGTTGGATGCCTGAGAACACGCGGGGCACGGTCGTCTCTCCTGAATGTGAGGTGCGTCGAGCTTTCGAGCGTAGCTACCCGTCGAGTGGTGGGACGGGCGGGTCACAACCGGCGACGCTGTCGACGGCCCATCCGCCCCCTCGTCCCGTGGCGTTGGCCTGCACGACCTCCTTGCCCCGCAGCACCAGGGTTGCTCGAGTTCCGTCCGCCGAGATCACGATCTCGCCGCCGTAGGTATCCCGATACGGCTCAAGTTGCTCCCGGAGCACCGTCTCCGCGTCCGGGGCGTATGCACCGCCCTGATCAAGTAGTCCGTCGATGCCCCAACTCCCTCCGGCGCACCGGTCCAGGTATCCGTCGCGAGGTTGATCGACAGCTTCGACCTCGTAGGTGATTCGCACGATGTCGCCCTCGGAGAACTCAGGTTCGCCTTGGGTCGACGGCCGGGCCCAGCGGACGACCTGGTCGAGCACGTACCGGCCCGTCAAGACCGGAGTCGGACCAACCGCTGCATCGTCGGTCTGGATGCGGACGAGGCGGGACGCGGACTCATCCTCGGTGAGCTCGACGTAGCGAAGATCGGTGGTACAGGGGATGACCACCTCGTCGCGCTCGGGGTCGTACTGGGCGCCACACCCTCGGCCAGACGTCACGAGTTGACCCTCACCGAAGCGATTTTGTGTGATGCCCACGAAGCGTGGGTCGTCCAGCAGCAGATCACCGTCGCTGGACGTGAAGATGACATCGTGCCGTGCCTCACCGCCCTCCACGAACCGGTCCGGACGGGTGACCGAGACCGTGTAAGGAGCGTCGGCGGGCGTTTGGCCATCCAGCGCCAACAGTTCGATGGAGACCCTGATGTTGATCACGTCGGATGCAGACGGTGGCGGAGTCGGCTGGAGTGCAACCTGCGCCTCGTCCAGCACAGCTTCGCACACCGCGGCCTCCCCGCCCAGGGCGATCACCGTCGTGGCGTCCAACCGACGAACCTCCTCAGCAACCTGAACGGGCAGATCGTTGCAGCCTGGCACCAGCAGAATCGGGCCGTCTGTCAGCGTTCCGCCGACGATGGCGTCCACGGGGTTGTCTGCGTTGGCCAAGTATGCGACATCGGCTCCGTCCGGGAACGCGCGCTGGGCGATGGCCACGGCCGTGTCGATCCGGGTCTCACCCGCCAGTCGGTCGCTGCTCTGACGGGTCTCGGCCATGGACGCTGCAGCGCCCGCCAGTACAAGGACCGCCAGACTCAGGACGGTGAGTGACCGCCATCGGGCGGCCGATGGTCTCCGGCCTCGCGGGTGGACTGGCGGCGGGTGCATTACTCAGGCTCCAAACAGAGGGGGAGGGTTGCGACGTCTCTTGGACGCCACGCGGGGCCGCCGTGTTCCCACTGGATCCGTCGGAACCATCCCGCAGTCAGATCGTCGGCCACTCCAGTTGCTGCGCGAGCCCGGCGCCGTCGATGGCGAGGAGTTGGCTCCCGCCCACTGCGGTCATGGTGTCCCCAGAGCGGTGCAACCACTGGATGCCCTTCGTACGCGGATCGACGATGAGCATTTCCTGGACGCCGTGTGCAGCGTAGAACTCGAGCTTCTCCCAGGATTCATCGCCTGGAGACACGATCTCGACGACGATCTCGGCGGTCGGATGAAAGACGGCGGACGACCGCACGGTGAGGAACGCCTGGTCCGGCACTCGGTAGTCATCGGGCTGGCCGATGTTGATGGGGCCGAACCCGACGAGGTCCACCGCGTCAGCGAGTGGCCCGAGCACCCGGCTCAGCTGGTGATCGAGGTCGCCATGCGCACCGCTCGGCGCCGGGGCCACGTGTCGCACCCCCGCCCAGACTTCGTCATAGGTGTCCAGACCACGAACGCGCCGCTCTTCGAGCCACTCCGCGACGAGCGGGGGTGTCTCGATCAGGACTGTCCGCATCGGAATCGATCGTATCCTCCATGGGCGGATGACCGTACTCCACGTGCCTCGATCGCCTGATCGGTTGTCCACAGGGCCGTTCCAGCGGAGCGGAGTCGGCTGGCGACGCCGGGTGCCCGGGACGCACGGAGCAGGCCGATGAGCGGCGACGTCCAGCCCATCGGCGTCGCCGTGGCGCTGGTGCTCATCCTCGTGGCAGCAGGGGTGTCGTGGCGGTTCAGGCTGGGCCTGATCCGCGACCTGGGTGGGGCGACCGTTCTCGCGCTGGTCCAGTTGCTCATCGTCGGCTCGGCGCTGGGCTTGATCATCGCGCCCGAGCAGCCCATCGCCTACAGCTGGGTGTGGGTCGTCGGAATCATCGGTGCCGCCGTGTGGACCGTCCGAAGCCGGGTGCCACACGCCCCCGGTGTCACCGTGGCAGCAGCGCTCGCATTCGGCGCCACAGCCGCGGTGTCGCTGGGCGTCCTCTTCGGGCTCCGGGTGTTTCCGCTGGAGGGGCGGACGCTGATCCCGCTGGCCGGGATGGCACTGGGCAACTCCATGACGGCCACCATCGTGGCCGCGAGGACGATGACCGAGCGCTTCGTGAGCGACATCGGACAGGTCGAGGCCGGCCTTGCGCTCGGGATGACGCCAGGTCAAGCGGTCGAACCCATGCTGCGCCTGGTCCTGCGGGATGCCCTCTCACCGCAGATCGAGCGCACCAGGACCGTCGGGATCGTGTCCCTCCCCGGCGCGATGGTAGGGCTGATCCTGGCCGGCGTGGAACCGGTTGACGCGGTGCTGGTCCAGATCGTGGTGATGTACCTGGTCCTCGGAGCGGTCGCGACCTCGACGAGTGTGATTGCCCTGGTGATCAGCCGCCAGCTCTTCACCGCCGACTGGCGGCCACGTCGAGACGTCGTTGGAGACGCGTAGGGCCGACTAGTCCTTTCGGCTCAACTCGGTGGTCCGGCGGCCTTAAGGGCTCAAGGTGAGCGCTCACTCGACGAAATTCAGCACCATGCCAATACTACTAAGAGTGCTCTCGACAGTCGTTTCTGTAGTGTCACTAATGGTTGCTGGTCCTGGCATTGCGCTGGGCGACACGCCGCCGCAGGACCCGGGGCTCTCCGTGGGCAAGGCGCACGATCATGCCGTGGCGGCTGACGTTGTCACGACGCTGGGCATCAACGGTGGCAGCGCGACGGGTCTGGGCGTCGGTGTGGCGTTGATCGACACGGGTGTCAGCCCGGTTGCGGGACTCGAGGACGTGGTCTTCGGGACCGACGTGTCATCGGATCAAACCGTTCCGGCTCTTCGCGACCTCGACGCCTTCGGGCACGGGACGCACCTGGCCGGTCTGATCACGTCGGACCGTCCTGACGCGCCGGGCGTCGCCCCCGATGCGCGACTGGTGTCGATCAAGGCCGGGGCCTCCGACGGCTCGGTCGAGACCGAGCAGGTCATCCAGGCTGTCGAGTGGGCGACGGCGAATCGGACCAGCCACGGAATCGATGTGTTGGTGTTGGCGTACGGAACCGAGGACCGCGATCCGAATGCCGAGGCACTGGTCGAGGCCGTTGACGCCGCTGCTGAAGCAGGCATCGTCGTGGTCGTCTCGGCCGGCAACCATGGGGCCGAGGCGCCGGAGGTGTCCCATCCGGCCAGCAGCCACCGGGTCATCGCGGTCGGCGCCGTCGAGGGATGGCAGACGGCCGAGGCGTCCGACGACGCGGTTGCGGCGTACTCCCCCGTCGGGACGGCGCTGCGTGGACCGGACGTTCTGGCGCCGGGGACACGCGTGGTGTCGACCGGCGTGCCAGGATCGTGGTTGTCGGAGGCCAACCCGGTGGCGGACCGCGGACGTGGCCTGTTCCGGGGGACTGGCACGTCGCAGTCGGCTGCCATCGTCGGCGGGGCCGCAGCGCTGCTCCTCGAGGTGGCCCCCTCGCTCTCCCCCGACGAGGTCGCCAGTGTGTTGGTCCGGACCAGCACGGCGATCGATGGGAGCACGGCCGGCGTGATCGATGTCGAGGCGGCCCTGGCGGCCATCGGGGCATCTTCAGTCGACGAGGGGCCGGACCTAGGCTGGGACGGCCAACGCTGGGACGGCCAACGCTGGGACGGCCAACGCTGGGACGGCCAACGCTGGGACGGCCAACGCTGGGACGGCCAACGCTGGGACGGCCAACGCTGGGACTAGTTCTTTGGCGGTACGCTCAGATACCGAGCGCACAAGTCGATGATGTAGGGAGCGATGTCCCAGACCAGCAGCGGTGGTGATGCCGGAGCACGGCGCATCTGGCTGCTCAGCGCTGCCCTGACCCTGGTCGCCCTACTCGGGACCGGCACGCTCCCGACGCCAGCACAGACCAGCCAGACGTTCCTGTCACTGGCCGCAATGACCGGTGCGTTCGTCATCTTCGAGTGGCAGACCATCTCCATTCGACTGGCGAAGCAGACCACCAGCCTGACCCTCAGCGAGATCCCCCTGGTCATCGGCCTATTCATCGTCAGCCCCGTCGTCCTGGTCGTCTCACGGGTGCTCTCGGTCCTCATCAGCTCTCTGCTGGTGATACGGCAGCAGCCGTTCAAGGCCGCCTACAACGCGGCCTTCATGTGGCTCGAGACGCTCCTGTGCGTCGTCGCCTTCCAACTCGTCGCCCCCTCCGACGTGGGCGACGCCCTCCGCGTCTCCGTCGTGGTCCTGCTGGTCGCGATCATCACCGCCTTCGGCAGCACGGCGGCCATGTCCGCCGCCGTCTCGGCCTATCGGGGACAGCTGAAGGTGATCCGGCCGGCTTCCGTCCTCTACCAGACCTTCGGCCCCGCCTTCGCCAGTGCTGCGTTCGGCCTCCTGACGCTGGCGATCTGGGAAGCGTCACCGTGGCTCACCTGGGCCCCGCTCCTCACGGTCATCGTGCTGTACCTCGGCTATCGCAGCCACATCGACCTGATCCATCTTCACGAGCGGCTCGGTCAGGTGCTCACCTTCACGCGGGACACCAGCGGCGGTGACGGGGACGACACGGTCCTGGCACAGGTCCTGGGCACCACACGAGATCTGGGGGGCGTCCACCGAGCGGGGATCGTGGCGCACACCGCCGACGGGCAGGTCCTCTCAACGATCGGTGACTTCGGCGATCGGCAGGCCCAGAACCTGCTGGAGGGGACGATCTCGGAGTCCGACCGCACCACCACGCTCACGTGGCCGCTCGGCGAGAACAGCGCGTTCACGTTGATCGTCCAGACCGACCCCGACGGCCCCTCCTCCAGCGTCCTTGCCGGGACCATCTCACAGATCGTGAACCACGCCTCCGTCGCGCTCAGCAACGCCTCCAAGTCGGCTGCGCTCCGCGAACAGGCCGAGGATGCTGCCCGCCGGGCCCTCGTCGACTCGCTGACCGGGTTGCCCAATCGCTCGGCCCTGCTGAAGGAGATAGCCAAGATCCTGTCGGCCGAGATGCCCTTCGCGACGCTCCTCATGGACCTCAACAACTTCAAGGAGATCAACGACGCGCTGGGGCACTCCGCCGGCGACGACGTGCTGATCGAGGTGTCGAAGCGCCTCCAGCCGATGGCCGAGGACCTGCTGCTGGTCTCGCGACTGGGTGGTGACGAGTTCGCCGTCCTGGTGGCCGGGGATGAGGCGGTCGCTCGTCGGACCGCCCAGCGGATCCTGCGCGAGGTGCGCCGTCCGGTTCGTGTGGGTCAGTACAGCCTCCAGGTCGACGGCTCGATCGGCATCGCGATGTACCCGGAGGACGGCAAGGACGCGGTCGAGCTGCTCAAGCACGCGGATCTGGCCATGTACGACGCCAAGGCCAGCAGCGAGAAGGTGGTGACGTTCGGCGCGGCGGCAGCCGGTCGGGCGTTTCGACAGCTGGAGGTCAGCACCCGCTTCCGCGACGCCCTGGGCGACCGTGAGATCATCGCCGCCTACCAGCCTCAGATCGAGCTCAAGACGGGTCGACTGGTGGGCGTCGAGGCGCTGGCACGGTGGCACGACAACGAGCTGGGTCAGGTCCTGCCCGAGGAGTTCATCCGGGTCGCCGAGCAGTCCGGCCTGCTACAGGAGCTGACCGATGTGGTCCTCGACGACGCGCTGCACTGGCACTGCGAGTGGGCGCGAGAGGGCTTGGACGTCCCCGTCTCGGTCAACGTCAGCCCCCGCTCGTTGCTCGACATCGGGCTGCCACGCCGTGTCGATCGGCTGCTGGCACACCATGGCGCGGACCCCACGAACCTGACACTCGAGATCACGGAGAGCAGCGTGATCAGCGATCCGGGACGGTCGTTGATCGTCCTCAACGAGCTGGCCGAGTTGGGCGTGCGATTGTCGATCGACGACTTCGGGACCGGGTACTCCTCGCTGGCCTACCTGCAGCGGCTGCCCGTTCGCGAGATCAAGATCGACAAGTCCTTCGTGCTGCCGATCGCAGCCGATCCGGACAGCAGCACGCCGCTGGTCGGCGGGATCCTGCGACTGTGCCATGAGCTCGGCTTCGAGGTGGTGGCGGAGGGCATCGAGACCGCCGCGATCCAGTTGACCCTGGAGACCATGGCGTGTGATCGAGGGCAGGGATTCCACATCGCATTCCCCATGCCTCCACAGCATCTGCCCGACTGGTCGCGAGCCCGTGACCGCAACGCATCGGACGCCACGCCGGAGCCGACCTACTAGGGATTGGTTTTTCCTCAGGCGAGGTGTATAGGATCCGGCCAGCTGGACTAGTCAGATCCTAACGGGGAGCGACTGTCCAGCCGCCGCCATATCGCCGATCAGAAGGAACCACTTCGCGCATGGGACACACCCGTCTTTCCCGAGCACATCGACACGTGCTCCTCCTCGGCAGCGTCATCGCCATGATCCTGGCTCTGATGCCTGCCATCCCCGGTCTCGCCGAGTCCGCGCAATCCGCAGACGAGCGCACCGAGACCACCGTCGCAGATCAACGAGACCAACTCGAGGAGGCCGGCGCTCGTGCGGTCCCCGCCGCAGGGGTGAACCAGTTCATCCCAGGTGAGAGCGAGACCGGCCTGTGGATCGTCCGACTGACGGAGGACTCGTTGGCCGCCCACGCCGAGGGGCGGGCCGAGTTCCAGCAGGAGGGGGCGAACGGTGCCCGCCTGGACGCGAACTCCGACGCCGCAGTGGCCTACTCCCAGCAGCTGACCAGCCGCCAGGACGTGGTGCTGGAGAGCGTCACCGATGTCCTCGAGCGTGAGGTGGAGGTGGCCTACCGCTACACCGCAGCCTTCAACGGATTCGCCGTCGAGGTGTCGGCGAACGAGGCCAGCAGCATCGCAGCGCTTCCGGGCGTTGCCAGCGTGCAGCCCGACTTCGTCCGCCAGCTGACCTCAGATGTCGGTCCCTCCTACATCAACGCCCTCGAGTACGTCGACGACGTGGTCTCGCCGCTGATCGAGACCGACACCGGCACGGGCACGTTGGGTGAGGGGATGGTCGCCGGCATCCTGGACTCCGGCATCTCGCCCGCCAACCCCTCCTTCGCGGCCAGCGTCCCGGTCGCCGACGGCGGCGACGGCTACGTCCACACCTACGACGGCGACTACCTCGGGGTCTGCGACCCGACGAACGACAGCTCGGACCCGCTGAACCTGCCCGACCCGTTCTGCAACGACAAGCTCATCGGTGCCTGGAACTTCGTACCGGTGGCCCAGTCGGAGTTCGGCGCCCGCGACGACGACGGTCACGGGTCGCACACGGCCTCGACGACCGCCGGAAATCAGGTGCTCGCCACCATCGGTGACACCGAGACCGAGACGCAGGTCACCATCTCCGGTGTGGCTCCCCACGCCCACATCATCTCCTACCGCGTCTGCGACATCGGGGGCTGCCCCGGCTCGGCGATCCTGGCCGGGATCAACCAGACGGTGCTCGACGGCATCGTCGACGTGATCAACTACTCCATCGGTTCGAGCGCACCGGCTCGGCCCTGGGAGGACCCTGACACGTTGGCCTTCCTCGACGCTCGCGCGGCCGGCATCTTCGTCGCCACCTCCAACGGCAACTCGGGACCGCTGCCGGCGACCGTCGGCTCTCCTGCCGGCACGCCCTGGATGACCAGCGTCGGTGCCAGCCAGCACAGCCGGTCCTACCTGCAGACCCTCGACGTCATCGAGGGATCCACGGTGGTCGACAGCTTCACCGGCAAGGGCTTCACACCCGGTCTGCCCGATGCTGCACCGATCGTCTACGCCGGCGATTTCGGTAGTCCGCTGTGCATCCCCGAGGACTTCGAGCCCGGCACCGACTTCTCCGGCCAGATCGTGATCTGTGACCGCGGCGAGATCGGCCGGGTCCAGAAGAGCGTCAACGTCGCTGAACTCGGTGCCGTCGGCTTCATCCACGTCAACGACCCCGTCAACTCCGCGTCATTGAGCGGCGACGCCTTCGCACTGCCCGGCATCCACCTGACCGACGTCGATGGTGGTGCCCTGAAGGACCTGGTCGCCGCCGGCGCGGTCGAGGGGACGATCAGCCCGACCGAGGCCGTCATCGACGACGACTTCGGTCTGCTGCAGGCCTCGTTCTCCTCCCGCGGGCCGAACCGCGGCGTGGACTACCTGACCCCGGACGTCACCGCTCCCGGTGTCGACATCATCGCCGCGATCGGCATCGCCACCGCGGCCAACAACGCACCGGTGGAGTGGGGCTTCCTCTCGGGAACGTCGATGTCCTCACCGCACGTCGCAGGCGCTGGTGTCCTGCTGGCTGCCGCCCACCCCGAGTGGACGCCAGCCGAGATCCAGTCCGCTCTGATGCTGACGGCGCGGTACGACGGCCTCCTGAAGGAGGACAACGCCACGCCGAGTGATCCGTACGACCACGGGGCCGGCTACGTCGACGTCGACTCTGCCAACGACACCGGTCTGATCATGGATGCGCCGCTGATCGAGTACACCGACGCCAACCCGGCTGAGGGTGGCGACCCGACCGACCTCAACCACGCCTCGCTGTCGAACCAGGACTGCCTGGACAGCTGCAGCTGGACCCGGACCATGACGCCGCTCATCGAGGGCGACTGGGTGGTGTCTGTCGTGAGCGATGACGGACTGGACCTGACCACGAGCGCCGATGGCGTGGAGGTCAGCACCACACCGGACACCGACTTCGACATCGAGGTGACCGCCTCGGTGACCGGCGCACCGGTCGGGGAGCCGCTGTTCGGGCGCGTCGTCTTCGATGCCGACGACCCGTCGGTCCCGGATGCCCACCTGACCGTCGCCGTGATCCCCTCCGCCGGAGTGGTTCCGGACGAGATCGTCGCCGACACCCGTCGTGACGCGGGCAGCGTCGTCGAGGAGGGCCTGGAGACCATCGCGGCCGACCCGCTCGAGATCGAGGTCACCGGCCTCGTCGCCGGCGACGTCACCGAGGGTGCGGTCCCGCAGGACCCGACCAACGACGAGATCTACGACACCGACAGCGGCACCGAGACCACCGTCGTCGAGGTACCTGCGGGCACCAGTCGCTTCATCGCCGAGATCGTGGACTCCGAAGCGCCGGACCTCGACCTCTTCGTCGGGACCGGTGACACTCCGTCTGCCGAGACGGAGTTGTGCCGGTCGACCTCGGCCACGGCCGCGGAGTTCTGCGAGCTGACTGATCCGGAGGCCGGCACCTACTGGATCCTGGTCCAGAACTGGACCGCCTCGGCACCCGATGCCGTGGACGCCTACTCCCTGTCGACCGTCCTGGTCGGCGGCGACGAGGGCAACCTCGCCGTGATCCCGTCCGTGGAGTCGCCCGACTTGGGTGTCCCCTACGACCTGACCGTCGCCTACGACGAGGAGATGGAACCAGGCCGCAGCTACTACGGCACGATCACCCTCAGCTCGGATGAGAACCTCATCGGGACCATCCCGGTGACGATCAACCGCTTCGAGGACGACGTGGTCAAGACGGCGAACGTCGAGGAAGCCGAGACCGGTGACACCGTCAGCTACACCATCGAGGTGCTCGACAACGTCACCGACACCGACATCGAGTACGAGATAGTCGACGAGCTGCCCGACGGCATGGAGTTGGTGGAGGACTCGATCCAGGTCGACGGGGAAGACCCCGGCGATGAGGTGTCGGTCGACGACAACACCATCACCTGGACCCCCACCCAGCCGACGCTGGTCGGCTTGGACGGAACCTACGAGGTGGTGGTCGGTGACCCCGCCGGCTCAGACCTCGAGATCTCCTGCTTCAACAACTTCAGCTACCTGGACCTCACCGCGTTCGGCATTCCACCCGGTCCTGACTTCGACGGCGACCTGTTCGCCTTCACCGCCTTCGCCACGGGTGAGCCGTTGCCGTTCTACGAGGACGCCTACCCGGGTGTGGTCTTCACCTCCGATGGTTACCTCGACTACACCTACGACGGCATCGTCTTCGACGGCGCCACCATCCCCGATCCGGCGGACCCGAACGGCATCACCGCGCTGCTGATGCAGGACCTGGTGGTCTCGGCGGATCTGACCCCGGGATCGCAGACGGGCATCCGTCTGGCGTCGACCGGCGACACGCCGGGCGCGCTGTGGATCGTCGACTACGACACCGTCGCCCCTGCGGGTGGCGGAGCCCCGTCGACCTTCCAGTTCACCGGCGTCCGCGGTGTCTCCGACGCCCCTGGCGTCTACGAGTTCGGCATCGGGTTCGAGACCGTTGGCGACCTGTCAGAGACGGCAACCGTCGGGGTCGAGAACACCACGGGCACCATCGGGACCGCCATCTCGAGCCTGGGTGACGGCGTCGATGACATCGTCGACGGCGCGACCTTCTGCTTCGACTACGTGGGCCCGTCCTTGGACCCGACGGTCCTCACCTTCGACGCCACGGTGGCCGAGGGTGTGGAGGGCACAGTGACCAACCAGGCCATCTCGATCGACACGGCTGACCCGTTCAGCCAGCTGGTCCCGACCAGCGCCTCGGTCGAGGTGACCGACACGCGCCCTGAGCCGACGGACCCCCCGACGGAGCCAACGGACCCGCCAACCGAGCCCACCGACCCCCCGACCGAGCCCACCGACCCACCGACCGAGCCGACCGACCCCCCGACAGGTGAGGTGGAGCGTCTGGCCGGACTCAGCCGGATCGAGACGGCCGTCGCCATCTCCCAGAACCTCTTCCCCGAGGACGGGAGTGCCGACGCGGTGATCATCGCTCGGGCCGACATCCCCTTCGATGCCCTCGCATCCACGCCGCTGGCACCGGAGCTGAACGGCCCGCTGCTGCTCAGCCCGACGGCTGAGTTGCACCCCGCGACGTTGGCGGAGATCGAGCGCGTGCTGGCTGACGACGGCCAGGTGATCGTGCTCGGTGGCACGGCCGCGCTCTCCGCCGAGGTGGAGGCCGAACTTGCCGCGCAGGGCGACGTCACCCGACTGTCCGGTCCCACCCGTGTGGAGACCGCGCTCGACGTGGCCGACTTCATCGGTGATCCGGATGCCATCCTGATCGCCAGCGCCGACAACTTCCCGGACGCGCTGACCGGTGGTGCGGCGGCAGCCCAGGCCGACGGTCTGGTGCTGCTCTCACCCGAGGCCAGCGCACACCCCGCCGTCGTCGCCTACCTGGAGGACCGGCCGGACACCGACGTGTTCGCCATCGGCGGGCCTGCCGCCGGTGTCTTCCCTGACGCAACCGCGATCAGCGGAACGGGCCGGGAGGCCACAGCACGACTCGTCGCCGAGGAGTTCTTCGACGACCCGACCACGATTGGCCTGGCCGTCGGCAACAACTTCGCCGACGCGCTGACGGGTGGCGCTCATGCGGCACTCTCTGGCGGACCGGTCCTGTTGACCCCCACCGACCTGCTCCACCCGGAGGTGGAGGCCTACATCTGCGGAACCGGCCCAGCTGACGGCTTCATCTACGGCGGTACGGCCGCGATCGATGAGAGCGTCGAGGACGCCTTCACCGACCGGCTGAGCGGGGAGGGCTGCGACAGCTAGTCACGCCCGGAAGCACGACGGCCGCCCCGATTCGGGGCGGCCGTCTGTGGTTCTGAGTGGGTGGACTTCCTGCCGCTAGGCGGCGGGAAGTCCACCCGCCCTATCTAGGACCGCTTAGCCGCAGCCTCCTGCAGCGCTGTCACGATGTCGGGGTTGGCCAGCGTGGTGGCGTCCCCGAGCTCGGTCCCCTCGGCGATCTGCTTGAGCAGACGCCGCATGATCTTGCCCGACCGGGTCTTCGGCAGGTCCGGGGTGAAATACACCTCCGCCGGACGGGCGATCTTGCCGATCTGCTCGCCGACGTGGACCTTGAGCTCGGCCTCGAGCTCATCCGACGCCTCGTACCCGCCGACCAGCGTGACGAAGGCGCTGATGGCCTGACCGGTCAGGTCGTCCGCACGGCCGACCACGGCCGACTCAGCCACGGACTCGTGGTCCACCAGGGCCGACTCGATCTCCGTCGTGGACATGCGGTGCCCGCTGACGTTCATGACGTCGTCGACGCGTCCCAGGACCCAGATCGCGCCGTCCTCGTCCAGCTTGGCGCCGTCGCCTGCGAAGTAGGTGTCACCGCCGAAGCGCGCCCAGTAGGTGTCCTTGAAGCGCTGGTCGTCACCCCAGATGGTCCGAAGCATCGACGGCCACGGCCGCTGGATCGTGAGGTAGCCGCCCTGCCCGGGCTCCACCGGGTCACCGAGGTCATCCACCACGACGGCCTTGATCCCTGGGAAGGCACGCATCGCCGACCCCGGCTTGCTGGCCGTGATGCCCGGCAGCGGGGTGATCATGTGCCCACCGGTCTCGGTCTGCCACCAGGTGTCGACGATGGGCGCGTCCTCGGGGCCGATGTGTTCGCGATACCACATCCACGCCTCGGGGTTGATCGGCTCACCGACCGTCCCGAGCACGCGGAGGGAGGACAGGTCCTTCGACTCCGGGTACTCCGCGCCCCACTTCATGAACGCTCGGATGGCGGTCGGTGCCGTGTAGAGGATCGTGACGCCGTACCGCTCGACGATGTCCCAGAAGCGATCCTTGTCCGGGAAGTCCGGCGTTCCCTCGTACATCACGCTGGTGGTCTGGTTCGCCAGCGGCGCGTAGACGATGTAGCTGTGACCGGTCACCCAGCCGATGTCCGCGGCGCACCAGTACACATCGGTGTCGGGCTTGAGGTCGAAGGTAAGGCGCTGGGTCGCGGTGGTCTGGGTGAGGTAGCCACCCGTGGTGTGCACGATGCCCTTCGGTTTTCCGGTGGTGCCGGAGGTGTAGAGGATGTAGAGGACGTCCTCGGCGTCCATCTCCTCCGCGGCACACTCGGTGGACTGGCCAGCGATGGCCTCGTGGTACCAGACGTCGCGTCCGTCCTGCATGGAGATGGCGAGCCCGGTGCGATCGACCACCACCACGGTCTCGACGGAGTCGCCCGAGGCCTTCTCGATGGCCTCGTCCACCGCGGACTTGAGGGGGATCTGCTTGCCGCGACGGTTGGCCCCGTCACTGGTGATGACCATCTTGGCGTCGGCGTCGTCGATCCGGTCGGCCAATGACTGGCTGGAGAAGCCAGCGAAGACCACGGAGTGGATCGCCCCGATGCGGGCGCAGGCCAGCATGGCGACCGGCAGTTCGGGGATCATCGGGAGGTAGATCGCGACCCGATCGCCCTTGCCGACCCCGTGGGCCTTCAGCGCGTTGGCGAACTGGCAGACCTCGTCCTTGAGCTGGCTGTAGGTGATGGTCCGGGTCTCACCGACTGGCTCACCCTCCCAGTGGTAGGCCACCTTGTCGCCCGCGCCGGACTCGATGTGGCGGTCCAGGCAGTTGTCGCTGATGTTCAAGGTGCCGCCGACGAACCACTTGGCGTGCGGCGCCTCCCACTCGAGCACCGTGTCCCACGGCTTCATCCACCGCAGCTTCTCGGCGTGGCCGGCCCACCAGCCCTCGAAGTCGGCGTCCGCCTCCTCGTAGACAGCCGGGTCGCTGAGGTTGGCTTGGGCGGCGAACGCCTCCGTGGGCGGGAAGGTCCGCTCCTCGCGGGAGAGGTTCTCGATGGCGGCTTCGTGACTCATGGGAACGCGGCTCCGTATCGCTGGATGATCGAGTGGCGTGTCGGTCGGTGATCTAGCCTACAAACGCATGGTTGCACAGTTCCTGGAAGGCA
This sequence comes from Euzebya tangerina, assembly GCF_003074135.1. Classification (NCBI taxonomy): domain Bacteria; kingdom Bacillati; phylum Actinomycetota; class Nitriliruptoria; order Euzebyales; family Euzebyaceae; genus Euzebya; species Euzebya tangerina. Next base: position 360,793 of record NZ_PPDK01000003.1, read on the forward strand.
CGCCGGTCGCCGAAGCCGTTCTCGATGCTGCCGCAGCACGCGTCGCCGAGATGGCGGAGCAGGGGGTGACGCCGGGGCTGGGGACGATCCTCGTGGGCGACGACGGGCCCTCGGCCGGCTACGTGCGGAAGAAGCACGAGGCGTGCGAGCGGATCGGGTTGGCCTCGTTCAACATCGAGATCCCGGCGGGGGCGGGTCAGACGGCCCTGCTCGAGGCCGTGGACGCCTTCAACGGCAACGACGAGGTGGACGGCTACATCATCCAGCACCCGGTGCCCGACGGCTTCGACTTCAACGCGGCACTGGCCAGGATGGACCCGCAGAAGGACGCGGACGGGCTGCACCCGACCAACCTGGGACGGCTGGTGCTGCAGGAGCCGGGGCCGGTCCCCTGCACCCCGGCAGGCATCCAGGCCATGCTCACCCACTACGGAATCGACACGGCGGGCAAGAACGTCGTCGTGGTCGGCCGCGGCCCGACGCTCGGACGTCCCATGGCGCTGATGCTGTCCAACAAGGGCGCGGGCGGCGATGCGGCGGTGACGGTTGTTCACTCCCGCGTCCCAGACCTGGCCGAGTACACGCGTGCCGCCGACATCGTGATCGGCGCGGTGGGCGTGCCGAACATCATCCAGCCCGACATGGTCCGCCCCGGCGCCGTCGTGGTGAGCGGTGGGATCACCTGGGAGGGGCGGAAGCTGCTGCCTGACGTGGACGAGTCGGTCGCCGAGGTCGCCTCCTGGATCACCCCCCGTCTTGGCGGTGTCGGGCCGACCACCGTGGCGATGCTGCTCAACAACACGGTCGCTGCCGCGGAGCGCCGCGTGCACTGAGCCGATGTGGAGCCGGGTCGCCACGGTCGCGCTAGCCAGGCGCCAGCACCTCGAGGGTGACCAGCGTGGGTCCCGAGTCGACGGTGATCCCGATGACCTGACCCGCCCCGACCGTCAGGTCGATCCGGTCGAACCCGGCATCGGGCAGCCGGTCGTTGATCGTGACGACGGTCTGCAGCCCAGTCGCCAGGTTGGTCACGCGGACGTCGGTGCCGAACTCCAGGGTCGGATGGGCGGCGGTCGGGCCCTGCGGGTCGAAGGTGTCGCCGCTGGCCGTGGTCGTGCTCGTGATGCCCGGTCCGTACACCGTCGCCGTGGCGTCGAACGCCTCGACCACCTCACGCTGTCCTGCGGCCTCGGAGCCCTGCGCGGTGCTCTGGTCCGTGGTCGCGGTCCCAGACTCGGTTGCAGATGACTCAGGGGCATCGGCGTCACCACCGACCAGCACCCGGATCAGCAACCAGAGCACCAGCAGGGCCGTGAGCACGAGCAGCACCGCGTAGACGATGACGCCGCGCTCGGTCAGTCGGGTGCCGTCAGGCACCAGACCGATCCGTCGGGCGCCGGACTCGATGCGGTCGGCGATGTGCTGCAGGTCAGGACGGCGGGCGTCTGGGTCGATCACAGGGCGGCACCGTAGCGGCTGAGCCCCCGACCGGCTCACAACGCTCAGCCCCCGCCAGTCACCACCAGCCGTGGCAGGCCACCGAGGATGCGAGGGATCAAGCCGATCATCCACACCAGGGTCCAGGCCGAGCGACGTCGGACGTGCACCAGCCGTCTCGCCGTGCCGATCAGCGCAAGCGTCACCACGACGACCAGCGGGACCACGGCCGCGGCCTGGCTGGTCACGGCCAGTGCCACACCGCCGACTGCCACCAGGATCAGGCCGGCGATGACGTCCGCCAGCCAGGTGGCCCGCGGGTCGCCGTACGCCTGGCGTCCCGAGAGCAGCTCACTCCACGCCCACGGCGGCGCGAACAGCCCGAGGGCCGCCCGGCGGGTCAGGACGTGGGTGAGGAGGTGGGCAGCAACGGCGCCGATGAGCACCGACCGCACGAGCGTGGCGTCGATGAGGGAGGGCTGGGTCTGCCGGGCAGCCCAGACCGTCGCCGGGATCACCGTCACGGCCGTCAGTGCGACGAGCGCCCATCGGGGCCCGCCGATCAGCCGCTCCGGCGGGTCATGTCGGAGCGGTGGCACCAGTCGGGTGGCCAGGTCCTGCTCGCCCCGTACCGGCGTCGGGGGATCGGCCGTGACGGGCCGTGGATCGGTCAGGTCGGTGCAGCGCAGCGGCCGCGCGGCCGGGTCGGGGTCCAGCGCGGCACACACGGCGCGAGGGAGGTCGTGCGCCCAGGGGTCGCGGAGGACGGGCACGAGCGAGCCGCCACGTCGACCGGTGAGCAGCGCGGCTGCCGTCGCCGCCAGCGAGTAGACGTCGGCGAGCGGGCCGAAGTGACCGGAGTGGACCTCGGGAGCGACGTAGGCGGGCGTGCCGACGCGGGTCAGATCCCGCGTGTCCAACCCCCGCATGGTGGAGGGGTCGACCAGTACCAGCCCATCCCGGGAGGCGATCAGGTTGCCCGGCTTCACGTCGCGGTGGATCAGCGGGACGCCCTCGGACCAGGCGCCGGCGTGCAGCAGATCGAGTGCTTCGGCGATGGGGGCCAGGCGCTCGAGCGCATCCGGGATGGGGCCAACCGACTGGAGCGACGGGCCCTCGACCAGGTCCATCTCGACGAACCCCCAGCCAGCGAGGTCGCCTGCCGTGAAGCGGCCGCCTCGACTGACCTGAACGAGCGCAGGGTGGTCGATGCGGACCAGCCAGGCACCCCGACGCCGCACCTCCTCGGGGGCCGGGAGCACCGCAGGACGGACCAGCTTCAGGGCACACGAGGTCCCGTCGGGACGGGTTGCGCACCACACATCCCCCTCGCCGCCGCTGCCGAGCAGCGAGACCAGACGACGATCGGCGATCACATCTCCGGGCCCGACCTCCATACGACTCCGACGGTAGCGCCGTGGCGGCACCGATCCGACGTCCCGCCCCGCCGTTCGGGTCAGTGTCGGAAGTGCCGACGCCCGGTGAAGACCATCGGGATGCCGCGCTCGTTGCACGCTGCCACCACCTCGTCATCACGCACTGACCCGCCGGGCTGGACGATGGCGCGGACGCCGGCGTCCATGGCTGCGTCTGGCCCGTCGCGGAAGGGGAAGAAGGCGTCGCTGGCCAGGACGGAGCCCTCGTGCCGACCCTCGGACTTCGCGACCGCGAGGTTCACCGAGTCGACCCGGGACATCTGCCCCGCGCCGACCCCCACCACGGCCCGGTTGCTGGTCAGGACGATGCCGTTGGACTTCACGTGCTTGCAGACGGTCCAGGCGAACGCCAACTCGGCCAACGTCGCCTCGTCCGGCTTGGCCTGCGTGGGTGTGGTCCAGGTGTCGGGTGTCTCGGGCGCACTGTCGGGCTCCTGGACCAGCAGCCCACCACTGACGGAGCGGATCACGCGGTCACCTCCGGGGCGGGTCGGGCGCTCGACCGCGAGGATGCGCAGGTTCTTCTTGCCTCGAAGGACGTGGAGCGCGTCGTCGTCGAACCCCGGCGCGACGACCACCTCGGTGAACACCTCGACGATCTGCTCCGCGGTGGCACGGTCGATCGTGCGGTTCGCGGCGACGATGCCGCCGAAGACGCTCACCGGGTCGCCGGCCCGGGCCAGCGGGTATGCCGCCGCAAGGGTGTCCGCAACGGCCAGGCCGGCGGGGTTGGTGTGCTTGATGATGGCGATGCAGGGGTCGTCGAAGTCGAGGGCCATCCCCAGTGCCGCGTCGGTGTCGAGGATGTTGTTGTAGGACAGTTCCTTGCCACCGAGCACGGTCGCGCTTCCAAGCCCCCACGGCTGCCCGCGCTCCACGTAGTAGGCGGCGCCCTGATGCGGGTTCTCGCCGTAGCGAAGGCCATGGGCCTTGGCGTAGACCGGCCCGTGACGTTCGGGGAACGCCACGTCGCGGGCGAACCAGGCCGACACGTCGGCGTCGTAGCTGGCGGTGTGCGCGAACGCCTGGGCGGCCAGGTTCCGTCGCGTCTCACCCGACAATCCGCCGGTGGCGTTGATCTCGGCGATGATGGCCTCGTAGCCGGCCGGCGAGGTGACGACACCGACGTGCCGGTGGTTCTTCGCGGCGGCACGGACCATGGTCGGGCCACCGATGTCGATCATCTCGATGGCGGCGGCGGGCGTGACATCGGGGTCGGCGACCGTGTCCCGGAACGGGTAGAGGTTCACGACCACCAGGTCCACCGGGGTGATGCCGTTCTCGTCGAGGGCCTGGCGGTGCGACTCGTTGTCGCGGTCGGCCAGGATCCCGCCGTGGATGGCCGGGTGGAGCGTCTTGACCCGCCCGTCCATCATCTCGGGTGAGCCGGTCACGTCGGCGACCTCCGTCACCTCGATGCCGACTGACCGGATGCGGGCGGCGGTCGAGCCGGTGGACACGATCTCGACACCGGCGCCGAAGAGGCTGGTGGCCATTATCTCCAGGCCGGTCTTGTCGTAGACGCTGATCAGGGCTCGCCGGACCTGTGTGACGTCGGTGTTCTGGGCGTCGGGTGTCATCGCTGTGCTGCTCCGTGGGTGGCGGTGGTCTGGCTGGGTGGTGGCAGGGGTGGGTCTGGGTGGTGGCGTGGTGTCTGGCGGACGTGCGGCCCACCAGGGCGGTAGGGCGGCGTCAGGCTGGCGCGATGGTCACCCGTCGGCCGGTGCGCGTCACCCGGCCGGCGCAGATCGCCGCGACCACCTCGGGGAGGAGGATGTGCTCCTGCTGCTGGATCCGCCCGTGCAGCGTAGCGACCGTGTCGTCGTCCAGGACCGGGACGGCCCGCTGCGCGATGATCGGACCGTGATCCACTTCCTCATCGACGTAGTGGACCGTGACACCGCTGACCTTCACGCCCCACTCCAGCGCATCGGCGGGGGCGTGTGCCCCGGCGAAGGCCGGCAACAGGGAGGGGTGGACATTCACCGTAGGCCAGGTCGACACGAAGGTGCCGGAGAGGATCTTCATGAATCCGGCGAGCACGACCAGGTCGGGGCGGACCGCGGCCACCTGGTCCTGGAGGGCCGCTTCCCAGGTGCGGCGGTCAGGGTGGTCAGCCAGCCGCACGCTGGTGGCCGGAACACCGGCGTCCACCGCACGGGCCAGGCCACCGGCGTCTGGGGTGTCCGAGGCGACGAGGACGATCTCCCCGCCCAGGTCGGGAGAGTCCAGCAGCGCCTGGAGGTTGGATCCCGACCCACTGATGAGCACTACGATCCGTGGTTTTGCCATCACAGAACCCGACGGTTTGGTAGCCTCGGTTGCCTGACCCACCGGTACATCATCATCCCTGGCCCCGTACCCTAGCCGTGCAGACCCGGGAGTCTTCCCGGTGCATGAGCGGTACGACCCCACGGAGTGGCAGTGGCACGAGACAAGGCTGATGGCCTGCAGGCGCATCACACGCCTGAGTATGTGGCCAGCCGACCCCGATTGCGGGGCATCAGCCACCTCGTCATGGCTCCGGTCGCCGCGGTGATGGCCGTGGCCCTCGTCTGGAACGCCAGTGGTGTCGGTCGGATCACGACCGGGGTCTTCGGTGTGCTCCTGGTCGGGCTGTACAGCATCTCGGGCAGCTATCACGTGCCGGCCTGGACCGGGCGTGTGCGCATGCTGTGGGGACGGGTCGACACGGCGATGATCGTGCTGTTCATCGCCGGGACGTTCACCCCGATCGCCTGGAGCGCCCTCGACGGGCAGTGGCGGTTCTGGAGCCTCATCATCGCCTGGCTCGTGGCACTGGTCGGCGCCGGCCTGGCCATCTCACCCGTCACGGCGCCCCGCTGGCTCCGGACCTTCGGATATGTGGCCATCGGCTGGCTGATGGTCGTCCCGATGTTCAAGATCGCAGCCAGCCTGCCACTGGCTGGCACGCTGCTGATCGTCCTCGGCGGGGTGCTCTACACCCTCGGCGGTGTGGTCTACGCCCGCGAGCGTCCGAACCCCGCTCCGGAGTGGTTCGGGTACCACGAGATCTTCCACCTTTTCGTGGTCGCCGCCTCGGTCTGTCACTACGTGGCGATCCTGCGCTACGTGGCCTAAGCTTTCGGCCGCGCGTCGGGGCCGGGACCAGCGTGTTCAATGGCCGGTCACACGTGCCCGACCGTCCACGAGTTGTTCACGGGGGTGTGGGTACTCTTGGCTTCGGCGGTCGGCGTCGCAGTGCGAGACCCAGATGGGTCGCGCCGCCCGTGACAGATCGCGAGGAGACGCATCATCACATCCGCGTCCGCTGCACTCGCATCCATCACCCAAACGGACCCGCACAGCGGGCCCGTCGATCGCTACCGCGGCCGCACTGACATCGCCTGGCCGCACCTGATGGAGGAACCAACGAATGAACGTTGACCGCACCAATCACCTGACCTACAAGGTCGCCGATCTCTCGCTGGCCGAGGCCGGCCGGCACCAGATTCGCCTGGCCGAGCACGAGATGCCCGGCCTGATGGCGATCCGCGAGGAGTACGGCGAGGCGCAACCCCTGGCCGGCGCCCGCATCGGCGGCTCGCTGCACATGACCACCCAGACCGCGGTGCTGATCGAGACCCTCGTGGCCCTCGGCGCCGATGTGCGCTGGTGCTCGTGCAACATCTTCTCCACCGAGGACGGCGCAGCAGCAGCCGTCGTGGTCGGTCCCGAGGGCACGCCGGAGGACCCGCAGGGCATCCCCGTCTTCGCCTGGAAGGGCGAGACGCTGGAGGAGTACTGGTGGTGCACCGAGCAGATGCTCGACTTCGCCAGCGCGTCAGATGACGCGGACGTTCGCGGCCCGAACATGATCCTGGACGACGGCGGCGACGCCACCCTGCTGATCCACAAGGGCACCGAGTTCGAGGCGAACGGGGTGGTCCCACCGACCAACGAGGACGACAGCGAGGAGTACGCCGTCATCCTCGACCTCCTGCGCCGCTCGCTGGACAGCAACTCGAGCCGCTTCACGGAGATGGGCGCTGGCATCAAGGGTGTCACCGAGGAGACCACGACCGGGGTCATGCGCCTGTACGAGTTCGAGCGCGACGGGACCTTGCTGTTCCCTGCGATCAACGTCAACGACGCGGTGACGAAGTCGAAGTTCGACAACAAGTACGGCACCCGCCACTCACTGGTGGACGGCATCAACCGTGCGACGGACACGCTGATCGGCGGCAAGACCGCCGTGGTGTGTGGCTACGGCGACGTCGGGAAGGGCTCGGCGGAGTCGCTCCGCGGCCAGGGTGCCCGCGTGATCATCACCGAGATCGACCCGATCTGTGCGCTCCAGGCCGCCATGGACGGCTACCAGGTGACAACGCTCGAGGAGGTCATCGACACCGCTGACATCTTCATCACCGCCACCGGCAACAAGGACATCATCTCGGCCGAGCTGATGAAGCAGATGAAGCACCAGGCCATCGTCGGGAACGTCGGCCACTTCGACAACGAGATCGACATGGCCGGTCTGGCCCGGATCCCGGGGATCACCAAGACCGAGATCAAGCCGCAGGTGCACGAGTGGACCTTCGAGGGCGGCAAGAACCTCATCGTGCTGTCGGAGGGTCGGCTGCTCAACCTGGGCAACGCGACCGGTCACCCGTCGTTCGTCATGTCCAACTCCTTCGCGAACCAGACGATCGCCCAGATCGAGCTGTGGACGAAGACCGAGGAGTACCCGCTGGGTGTCTACACGATCCCGAAGCACCTGGATGAGAAGGTCGCGCGCCTCCACCTCGACGCACTCGGGGTGAAGCTGACCGAGCTGACCAAGGCCCAGGCCGAGTACATCGGCGTGGACGTCGACGGCCCCTACAAGCCGGACGCCTACCGCTACTAGCACCTCGACCCTGATCAACGGCCGGCCTTCGGGCCGGCCGTTCCGTGCCAGGCCCCGTTCGGTGCCTGCTGTCCGCACGCATGCGTGAGTTGACCCGGTCAGGGCGGTACAACTCACGCATGCGGAGACCCATCAGCGATGAGAGCAGACGGGCGCTGCTGGCCGAGCGGCAGCTGCTCGGAGGAGCCGCCTCGTCGGGATGGGGCGACCGCGGGGTTGTGGACGTCGCGGCGGCCGTGGGGCCGTTGCACTCCACCGATCCCTCCTCCGCCTACCTGCAGATCGCGGCCCGGGCCGACGTCTCGCCCAGGGACATCGACCAAGCGCTGTACGAGGATCGGGAACTGCTCCGCCACACCACCCTCCGGCGGACCGTCCACCTGCTCCTGCCCGACGTCGCCGCCGCGGCGCACGGGGCCTACAACTACCGCATGCTCCCGACGCTGCGAGGGCAGCTGGTCAAGTGGCTGGACGCGTGTCCGGACGTGAAGGGCGACGCGGCGGCCTGGCTGGCGGAGGTCGAAGACCGGGTCGTGGCCGCCGTCACCGATTTGGACGAACCCTCGGGCGGTGACCTGAGCACGGCCGTTCCGGAACTCGGGACCGTGGTCGAACCGGCGCCGGGCAAGTCCTACGGCAAGCCGATCAGGATCACCTCGAAGGTCCTCGAGATCCTCATCGCAGAGGGGCGCATCGCCCGCAACCGGCCTCGTGGCGAGGACTGGACCTCAGGTGCGTGGAGCTACGCGCCAGTCACGGGCTGGATCCCGGACGGACTCGGCACGCCGGATCCTGAGCCGTCGCTCGCCAAGCTGCTCACCGTCAGGCTGACCTCCCTCCCGGCGGCAAGCGTCGTCGACCTGGCCTGGTGGACCGGTCTGCCCAAGGGGCAGGTCAAGACCGCACTGGCCACGATCGAGGCGGAGGAGGTGGAGCGGGAGGACGGCGCCGTCGGCTACGTGCTGCCGGAGGACGACCTGACGCCGGTCGGGCACGAGCCAGCGGCCGCCCTGCTGCCCGGACTCGACGCCACCCCGATGGGCTGCAAGGAGCGCGACTGGTTCCTGGGTCGACTCGAGGACGAGCTGTTCGACCGCAACGGCAACATCGGACCCACGGTCTGGTGGGGCGGGCGGATCATCGGCGGGTGGACCCAACGCACGGACGGGCAGGTGGCCGTGGGGTATCTGGAAGACGTCGATGCGGCAGTTCGCCGTGCTGTGGAGGACGAGGCCGAGCGGCTGCAGGCCTGGATCGGGGAGGTCAGGGTGAACTGGCGCTATCCGACCCCGCTGCAGAAGCGCCTGGAGGCGTAGCGCGCGGCTAGATGAGGTCGAGCCCGGCGACGGTGTCCCGCTCGTCAGCCAACTCGGCGACAGTCGCGTCGACCCGACCACGACTGAACTCGTTCAGATCCAGCCCCTGGACGATGCTCCAGGCGCCGTCGCTCGTGGTGCATGGGAAGGAGGAGATGAGCCCCTCGGGCACGCCGTAGCTGCCGTCGGACGGGACGGCCATGCTGACCCAGTCACCCTCCGGCGTCCCCAGCGCCCAGTCCCGCATGTGATCCAGCGCCGCGGAGGCAGCCGACGCAGCTGACGACGCTCCACGCGCCTCGATGATCGCCGCGCCGCGCTTCTGAACCGTCGGGATGAAGGTGTCCTCCAGCCACGCCTGATCGTCCACGCGCTCGGCGGCGATCTGACCGTCGACCTGGCAGTGGAACAGGTCGGGGTACTGCGTGGCCGAGTGGTTGCCCCAGATCGTCATCTTGGTGATGTCGTTGACGCTGGCGCCGGTCTTGGCGGCGAGCTGGGACATGGCCCGGTTGTGGTCGAGCCGGGTCATGGCGGTGAACTGCTCGTCGGGAAGGTCAGGGGCGTTGTTCATCGCGATCAGGCAGTTGGTGTTGGCCGGGTTGCCGACGACGAGCACCTTGACCTCGCGGGAGGCGTGATCGTTGAGGGCCTTGCCCTGACCGGTGAAGATCGCGCCGTTGGCCTCGAGCAGATCGGCCCGCTCCATGCCCGGGCCACGTGGCCGCGAGCCGACGAGCAGCGCGAAGTCGGCATCGGCGAACGCCACAGCCGGATCATCGGACTGCACGGTTCCGGCCAGGAGCGGGAAGGCGCAGTCGTCGAGCTCCATCACCACACCCTTCAGCGCGTCCATCGCAGGTGGGATCTCGAGCATCTGCAGGATCACGGGCTGGTCGGGACCGAGCATCCCGCCGCTGGCGATCCGGAAGAGGAGTTGATACCCGATCTGACCGGCGGCTCCGGTGACGGCGACACGGACGGGCGGCTTGCTCACGGTTGACTCCCTGCTCGGCTGGACGGGGTTGGCTGAACTGAGTTGGCGCCCGGCAGCCTACCCAGCCTCCTCGTCGCCGGTCGAGGCGGCTCCCAGGACGATGACCTGGTCGGCCACGGCGCGGATGCGTTCGCGATGACTGACCACGATCAGGGTCTGGCGGGCCTTCGCGGCGAGAAGCCGTTCCCAGACGATGGCCTCGGTGTCGGCATCGAGCGCCGAGGAGAGGTCGTCGACGATCAGCAGGTCCGGCTGCCGGGCGAAGGCACGGGCCGCTCCCGCCCGCTGGATCTGACCGCCCGACAGGCGGACCCCCTTGGGGCCGACTATGGTGTCCAGTCCGTCGGTCATGGTCGCCAGGTCCGGCGCGAGCGCCGCGATGTGGATCGCGTCGTGCAGGCCCGTCCCGGTTCCCAGCAGGATCGTCTCGCGCAAGGTCTCGCTGAACAGCCGCGGCACCTGTGGCACGTAGGCAACACGCGGTGGCACCATGTCGAGCGCTGGCTGCGCGACCGGGTGGCCGTTCCAGAGGATCTCACCCTCGCTGTCCACCAGACCGAGCAGCGCCCGGAGCAGCGTGCTCTTGCCGGTCCCGACCGCGCCCGTGACGACGGTGAGCGAGCCGGCGGGGATCTCCACGTCGATGGGATCGAGCAGCCCGGTCGTCTCGCCGAGGTCGACGCGGAGGTGGCGAACGGAGAGCGTCTCCAGTGGCGGCAGCTCGCTCCGCCGGCGAGTCCGGTCGTCGAAGCGGCCGGGACCGTCACGCAGCGAGGACGCGAGGGGGGCATCGAGGCGGTCCAGCAGCCGCTCCGCATGGCTCGCAGGCGCCATCAGCCGCTGCATCCGCGTGACGCTGACCTCCGCCTGACGTGTGTAGGTCCCCATCCTGGCAACCCAACGCGGGACGCCCGCGATGACGATCGCGGCGCTGGCGAATAGACCGATGTCCCCGACGGTGGCCTCCCCGGCCGCAAGTGCCGGCGCGAGGAGGAGCAGGGCGAGACCGGTCGAGAGGTTGCCGGTCGCACCGGACAGCGTCTGGAGGGTCTGGGTGGCGACCTGGTCCTTCAGGGCCGCCGCCGCACGGTCACGACCGAGGGCGTCGAACCGGCCTCGTACCGCGCCCTCCGCGCCCGCGGCCTTGATCGCTGTGATGGCGCCGTAGGTGTCACCGATGAAGCCCGTGACCGCGGCCGTGGCGCGCCGCTCCACGATGCGGTACTCCTTCAGCCGGCCGGCCATGCCTCGGGTCAGCGCGAGGGCGACGCCGGCCGGCGCGATGACCAGGACGCCGGCCCGCCAGTCCACGGCGATCAGGATCAGGGCTGCGGTGACCGACGAGACGGCCACGGCAGACATGTCCAGCCACACGTCGGCCACTAAGGCGAGGTGCTTGGTGTCGTCGCGGAAGCGGCTCATCGCCTCGCCGGGGGACTCGGGCAGTCGTCCCGCGGCCGGCCCCGGGGCCGCCACCAGCGATCGCAGCATGTTCACCATCGGAACGGTGTGCCAGAAGATCCACTGGCCGAACCACTGCCAGGCGCTGAACACGTAGACCAGCCAACGCCCGACCTCGATCCCACCCAACGCCACCAGGGCGCCGATGATGAGCCGCGCCTCGCCATCCGCCTGCACCTGGTCCAGCACGACCTTGAGCAGCACACCTGCGAAGACCGGGATGATCTGGAACGTGGTCCATGCCACGAGGGCGATCAGATACGCGACCGGTTCCTGTCGGACGATTCGCCAGGCGGTGCCCGTCGCAGTCGGCGGCATCGAGTCACTCGCCACGGGGCACTTCCGCCGCAGCACCCGGCAGCGCAAGCTGTGCCTGGAGCCGAGCGAACCGCGATGAAGGGTCGCCGGCCAGGTCCGCTCGCCGGCCGGACTCGACGATGCGGCCCTGGTCGACGACGGCGATCCGGTCCGCCCGGTCGAGGGTCGCCAGACGGTGGGCGATGATGACGACCGTCCGGCCCGCCAGGGCCCTGTCCGCGGCGCGGGTGACCAACTCCTCGGTCTCGGGATCCAGTCGACTGGTTGCCTCGTCCAGCACCACGATGCCGGGGTCGGTCAGGAGGATGCGCGCGAAGGCCAGCAGTTGGGCCTCGCCAGCGGACAGCGCTGCGCTGCCATCGACGACGGCGTCGAGGTCCTCGCCGAGCCCGGCGAACCACTCCGCGAGGCCCACCGCGACGATGACCTGCCGCAGGTCGTCATCGGTTGCCGGACCTGCGCCGAGGAGAGTGAGGTTCTCCCGGAGGGTCTGCCGCAGGATCTGGACCTCCTGCGTGACGACCCCGACGCGCCGGCGCAGCTGGGCCTGCGTGAACTCGCGAACGTCGACGCCGCCGATGGCCACCGAGCCGCCGGTCACGTCCCAGAAGCGGAGCAGCAGCCGGCCGAGCGAGGTCTTGCCCGACCCGGTGCGGCCCACGACACCCAGGATCGTCCCCTCCGCCAGGTGGAGGTCGACCCCCGAGAGCACCGGCCGGTCGGGCTCGTCGGGGTAGGCGAAGTGCACGTCGCGGAAGTCGACGGCCAGCGCACCACTCGGCAGGTCCGCTCCGGGGCCGTCGGTCAGCCGCGGCTCGGTGGCCAGCAGGCGTGCGGCGCGGGTGGATCCGGCCAGCGCGCGCTGGAACTCGGTGATCTGCTCGGCGATGGCCTCGAGGGGCTGCCGGACCATCTGGGCGAAGCGGAACAGCGCAAGGGTGGATCCCAGCGTGAGTTGGCCCTGGCGGTTGAGGTAGATGGCAAGCCCCAGGGTGAGGACGGAGCCCAGGGTGAACGCACCCGCGGCGGCTGCGTAGGCGCTCTCACCACGGACCGAGGCCCGCCGGGCGGTGTCCCACCAGCGCGACTGCGTGGCCTGGAGTCGGTGGACGACGTAGGCCGCCGCGCCGTTGGCCCGGATGTCCTCGAGTCCCCCCAGCCGCTCCTCCAGGTCGGCGTACATCTGCGCTTGGATCTCGCGCTCGGCATCGTAGGCCGGCACGGCGACACGGCGGAGCCGAGCCAGGATCAGACCCGCGACGATGGTGACCACGGCGATCAGCGCCCCGGCCCGGACGTTGATGATGAGCGCGGCGACCAGGGTTCCGGTCAGCAGGATCGCGTTGCCCAGCAGGTTCAGGACGGCCGTCGAGGCGAACGTGACGACGGCATCGATGTCCCCGTCGATCCGCTCGATCAGCAGGCCGGGGCTGTGGCTGCCGTGCCAGGTGAGGTCGAGCGCCAGGGTGTGGCCGGCCAGGTCGAGCCGGATGGCGTTGCCGACCCGCCAGGCGAGCTTGACCGACCAGTAGGTGACCACGAGCTGCAGCGAGTCCGCCGTCAGGGTGATCAGGAGGAACGTGGCGACGAGGGCCAGCAGGTCCTGGGTCGGCAGGCCGGCCAGCGCGCCGTCGACGATCTGGCCCAGCAGAACCGGCGCGAGCACCGGGAGACCCATGGTGACCAGCAGGAGCAGGGTGAGCAGCGCGAGCGCCCTCCGCTCCGGGCGCAGGTACGCGAGGAGCAGCGTCAGGTCGGAGCGCTGCTGGGTGCTCTCGCCCTCCTCCGGCGCGTCCACAGCCGGTTGACGCTACCTCGCCGCGTCAACCCGCGCATGAGCCACTCGGTCGGCGAGCCTGACGGTCCCCGGTGGGAGCCTCACGGTCCGGCCGGGGAGCCCTGCGCCAACCCTCCCCGCAGTGAGGCGGGACCGGACCGCGGGGCGGGCAGGCTACTCGGAGGGGTCGACGTCGGGCAGGTCGTCAGCCGGCGCCGGATCCACCGGTGGAACCGGCTGGGGTGGGTCGACCTCGAGGCCGGCCGGGACCAGGCCGCCGCCGTTCAGCCCCTGCCAACTCCCGAATGCCTCGTCGACCGTGATCATCGCCTCCTCATCCAGCCGTGCCGCCAACTCGAGGAACAGTCCGTTCACCCGGTTCTGCTCGATCTGCGCGCGCAACTCGTCCTCGACGGCGTCGAGCTCAGGTGGTGGTTCGGTCGTGATGACGTGCCACCCGAAGTCGGTCTGGACAGGATCGCTGACCTCGCCGAACTCCAGGGCCATGGCCGCCTCCTCGAACGGCTCCACGAACCCGCCGGGCTCCAGCGGCCCCAGCCGGCCACCCTGGATGGCGCTCTGCTCATCGAGGGATACGTCCCGGGCCACGTCGGCGAAGGACTCCCCGTCATCGATCCGCGCCAGTGCGGCCTCGGCCCCTTCCTCGGTCTGGACCAGAAGGTGGGATACCAGGGGGGCGGTGAAGTTGGCGTCGTAGAACTGCTGGAGGTCCTCGTCGGTGACCTCCGCGGGCTCGCCCACGATCGCCTCCGCGTACAGCGCGGTCCGGAACTGGACACGGACCTGCTCGAGGCTCTGGCCGGACTCCTCCAGCGCCTCTTCGAACTGGGACTGCTCACCCTCGAAGCCGGTCTCGATGATCTCGTCGACCTGCTCGTCGACCTGGGCATCGGTGATCTCGATCCCCTCCTCGGCGGCCGCCGCGGTCATGGCGTCCTGGGTGATGAAGTCGCTGATCACGCGGGAGAGAACCGATCGCTCCTCGGCGGACGCGTTCTCGATGTCGCGCATCGCCTCGATGGTCTGCTGGTCCACCACGCCCTCCAGGCGCTCCGCCAACTCGTCCCGGGTCGTCTCCTCTCCGAACACGGTGTAGACGGGCTCCGTCGACCCGCCGAGGAAGGTCACCGCAGCCAGCGCCCCGAGCAGCACGACGAGCACAACTCCGACGAGGAGGACAGCACGCCGGCTGGTGTCCGGTTGCTCGGTCGACGCGTGGGCGTCGGCTGGTGGCGAGAAGGCGGGCGTTGGTTCATCCGCGAGATCCTCCTCGTCCGGCGCCTCTGGATCGCGCTCGTCCGACGCCTCAGAGGTCTCCGCCTGATCGAGTGCCGTGGAAGGCTCCTCATCCTCCGGATCCTCGACGGTCGATGAGCTCGGCGACGTGGAGGCAGCCTGATGATCACCCTCACCCGTGACCGCGCCGTGGTCAGGGTCGTGTCCAGGGTCAGGGTCGGGCTCGTCCGTCCGCTCGGGCTTGGTCGGCTCGTGGTCGTCAGGTTCAGGCACCCGGCCAACGTAGGTCGCCGCGGTCCCGAGGACAGGGGTCCGGGCGACCACGCGGCTGGCCTGGTGGGTGGACTTCCCCCCTCCTGAAGGGGCGTAGTCCACCCACCAGCTTGAGCACCGGGATGACTCGGCCCCGACGACCCGACGGGCCAGTCGCCGCTGTCAGGCGTTCAGGCGCTTGATCATCAGCTGTGCGGTCTCGCTGGGGTTGATCCCGACGCTGATGCCCATCTCCTCCAGGGCCGCCTTCTTGTCTGCTGCGGTCTCCCCGCCATCTGAGCCTTCCTTCACGATGGCGCCGGCGTGGCCCATCTGCTTGCCCGGGGGTGCCGAGAACCCGGCCACATAGGCCACACACGGGGTGTCCGGGATGTTCTCGGCGATCCAGCGCCCGACCTTCTGCTCCTCGGTCCCGCCGATCTCACCGACGAAGACGATCGCCTCGGTCTCGGGATCCTCGGCGAACTTGGGGACGATGTCCATGAAGTTGGAGCCGATGATGGGGTCACCGCCGATGCCGACGCAGGTGGAGATGCCGATTCCGGCCAGGTTCAACTCGTGCATGATCTGGTAGGTCAAGGTCCCGGACCGGGACACCAAACCGACCGTGCCGGGCTTGGTGATCGATTCGGGGATGATGCCGATGTTGGACTTGCCGGGCGAGATGAGTCCGGGACAGTTCGGGCCGATCAGGACCGGCCCGCTGCTCATGTCGAAGGTGCCGTCCTCGTTCCGGTGGTAGAGCGTGTTGTAGACCTGAGCCATGTCGTGGACCGGGACGCCCTCGGTGATCGCAACGATGACCTCGATGCCGGCCTCGTAGGCCTCCAGGATCGCGTCCTTCGTGAACGGCGCTGGAACCATGACCATGCTGGCGTTCGCGCCGGTCTCGTCCTTTGCCTCCTGAACGGTCGAGAAGATCGGGACGTCCACGCCCTCCCAGTTCTGGCCGCCCTTCTTCGGATGGGTGCCGGCCACGACCTTGGTGCCGTAGTCCTTGTTGCGCTTGCCGTGGAACGTGCCCTGACCGCCGGTCCCCTGGATGAGGACCTTGGTGGTCTCGTCGATGATGATTGCCATGTGGTTCTACGCCTCTTTCGCGAGCGCAACGGCCTTCTCGGCCGCCTCGATCATGCCGCTTGCCGACACCAGGTTCGGATGACCTGATTCCTCCAGGATCCGCCGGCCCTCGTCGGCGGAGTTGCCATCCAGCCGGACCACGAGCTTCTGAGTGACGTCACCCAGCATGTCGAGGGCGCCGAGGACACCGTTGGCCACGTCGTCGCACCGGGTGATGCCACCGAAGATGTTGATCATCATCACCTTCACGGCCGGGTCACCGAGTACGAAGGCGATGCCGCCGGCCATCGACTCGGCCGTCGCGCCGCCACCGGCGTCCAGGAAGTTGGCTGCCTCGCCGCCGGCCTGAGCTACGACATCGAGGGTGCTCATCACCAGTCCAGCGCCGTTGCCCATGATGCCGATGTCGCCGTCCAGCTTGACGTACTGGAGGTCCTGCTCCTTGGCCTTGGCCTCGAGGTCGTCACCCATCTCGCCCGGTGGGACCGGCCCCTCCAGCGACTCGATCTCGGGCTGGCGGAACAGGGCGTTGTCGTCGATCGAGACCTTGGAGTCCAGGGCGATGATCCGCCCGTCGGTGGTCTTGATCAGCGGGTTGATCTCGAACAGCGTCGCGTCGGCCGCCACGAACCCGTCGTACAGCGTCTTCAGCAGGTCGACCTGCTGATCCCGCGTCTCGGCCGGCATGGCACCGGAGTCGAGGATCTGGTTCGCCAGCTCATCGGTCATCCCGGCGGTGGGGTCGATCGTGACCTTGGCCACCTTCTCCGGCTGGGTCCGGTTGACCTCCTCGATCTCGACGCCACCTTCGACGCTGCAGATGGCCAGGTAGCCCTTGGAGACACGGTCATGGAGGAGGGAGAGGTAGTACTCCTCGGCGATGTCGCTCGCCTTCTCCACCAAGACCTTGTGGACGACGTGGCCCTTGATGTCCAGGCCGAGGATCGCCTCGGCGGCCTCCTTGGCGGCAGCGGCATCCGGGCAGTACGTCACCCCGCCGGCCTTGCCCCGTCCGCCGGTCAGGACCTGGGCCTTGACCATGACCGGAGCGCCGTACTCCGTGGCCAGCCGGTGCGCCTCCTCAGCGGTGGTGGCGATCTGGCCCTGGGGGGTGGTGGGAATGCCGTGGGCGCGGAAGACGTCCTTGCCCTGGAACTCCATGAGATCCACGGTGTTGTCCTTACTCGTAGCGGTCGTGGGGTCACTGGAGGACCCTCGCCGGGAGCCTAGCCCACAGCTGGGGGCGCTAACCCAATCGAGGTGCGCGATCCCCGGTGCCTGGGCAGCATTGGCGGGGATGGCGACCGTGGACCCACCGGAGGGGACAGACGCAGGACCGGACGCACACGCTGCCGGGGAAGCAGACGCAGCTGGGAAGGGGGACGAAGCCCGGGAGGCAGACGCAATCGGGGAGGCAGAGTACGGACCGGGCGGGTACCTCCCACCGCGGGCGGCGGCGCGGGCGCGAAAGATCGTGCTCCGGGAACAGATGGGGGTGGGATGGCCCATCGCCGCCGTCGTCGCCGGCCTCGCGATCGTGGCGATCACCCTGCCCCTGGTGCTGTCCTCCGGCGGTGAGCCCGAGGCGCCGTTCGTCGACGTCGGCGCCATCGACGCCGTCCCGGCGGCCGGCAGCGCGTTCCTTGACGCCGGAGCAGCCGAGGTGCTCGTGGTGCGCGGCACCGGCAGCCTGCTGGCGTTCCTGGACGCATCGGAGGGGGCGGCGTTCTGTCCCGCCTCACGACGAATCGAGGACGGCGAACGGGCCTGGACCGTGCAGGGCCGGCTGGTCGTCGGCGAAGGCTCATCCCTGCGACCCGTTGCGGTCTCGGCATTCGAGGACCGGCTGTTCGTCAACATCGAGGAGCCGGCCGAGCCGCTGCCGCCGAACGTGGGTCAGGAGCAACTGGGCTGCTGAGGACACGAATGGGTCCCGCCGGGACCGCTCACCGGTCCCAGCACCCGGGCGGTGGGCAGCGCCACGGTGTGCCGGCGGAGTAGTCACTCCGAGCCAATTCACTCAAGTGTTTTGATTTGAACGGTCGATAGGCTTGATGCTGGGTACAGACGAACTGCCTCACCGACCAGGAGTGCTCTCCGCGTGACCCTCAGTGCCGAGATGGAGTACGACGACCGAGCGTTGCTGCGCCGCCAGGCCAGCATCGCCGTTCGGAGCCTCCTGCGGCCCGGGACCTACATCGGCACCGCCAGGGAGGTGGCGCTGACCGCCGTCCACGCCGCCGCCTACCCGTTCGGGATCGCCCGGGACGCCAACCGCCGATCGACCGCGATGCTCGAGGAGGAGGCGGCGGACGAGCTCGACCTGACCGACCTCGTAGCCGACAGCGAGACCGCGGCCATCCCCGTGATCCTGGTCCATGGCTGGGTCCACAATCGCAGTGCGTTCCTCGGAACCAGCCGTGTGCTCCGTCGTCACGGATTCCGGCACATCCACGCCTTCGACTACAACCCACTGGTCTACGACATCCCGGAGATCGCCGGGATGTTGGCCGCCGAGGTCGAGCGGGTGCTGTCGATCACCGGCGCCGAGCAGGCGATGATCGTGGGCCACTCGCTCGGCGGGCTGGTGACGCGGTACTACATCCAGCAGCTCGGTGGGCATGAGCGGATCGACACCGTCATCACGCTCGGCACCCCACACCGCGGCACCTACGCCGCCTACCTCGGGCCCGGGGCGGCCGCACCGCAGATGCGACCGGGAAGTGGTTTCCTCCGGCAACTGCAGGAGACGGCACGACCGAGCGCGGTGCGGTGGGTTGCGATCTACTCCGACATGGACCTGCTGATCCTGCCCGCGGCGAACGCCAAGCTGGTCCACCCCGCGCTTCGAGCCCACAACGTCCGAGTCTCCGACCTCGGCCATCTCTCGCTGCTGCTGTCGGGCGAGGTGATGCGCGCGGTGGTGACCCACCTGTCCGACCGCACGCTCAACCGACCTCCCGCACTGCCGCCGTCCATGGCCGAGGCCGCCTCGGCGGAGGCGCACCCGCCGTCCGGGCTCCGAGTCGTCCCGGCGCTCACGGCCGACGGCTGAGTCGTCTCCCTCGCTGCGTGTCCCCCTGATCCGGATAGCCGGACTGAACGGACACGTTCCGGGACCGCCGAGTCGGCCGTTGGACGGACACATATCCACAGGGACGGCGACATATCCACAGGGACGGCAGCATTCTGCTCGACCATCGCGTCCTGATTGGCACCCTGCGGGCATGGATCGATACGAGCGCCTCGCCCAGCTCGCGGCGTCGCAGGGTGGACATGTCGCCGCGTGGCAGTGCCGCGTCATCGGGATCCCCAACCAGTGGGTTCATGAGCAGCGCCGTCGCCGCGGTTGGAGCGTCGTCCACGAGGGCGTGTACCGGCTCCCCGGCGTCCCAAGCAGCTGGACCGGTGACCTCTGGGCAGCGCTGCTCTCCACAGCAGCCCCGCGGGCTCGGAAGACGGTCGAGTCGGCGCAGGTCTCCGGCCAGCTGAACCCACCCCTCGGTCTCACGCTCAGCCCGCACGCGCTGGTGACGGCTTGGTCAGCGGCCAAGCTGTACGGGTTCGAGCGGCCACCTCCCGCTCGCCCACAGCTCCTCCTGCCGCAGGACACGCGCAACGCCCGTTCTGGTATCCACGTCACACGCACGCGGCTGTTCCCGGATCACGTCCTCCGTGATGGCCTGCCGTGTGCTCCGCCAGCGCGTGTGCTCTGGGACGCGGCCTGGATCGGCCGCAAGAGCGGCGGCGTCGCCAAGACTCTTCACGACTTCGCAGTGTTCCTCGACCGTACCCGCGTGTTCGCCGTGGCCGAGTTCCTCGCCACCGTCGACGAGCCCGTCCTTGATGGTCTGCCCCGCCGCGTTCCGAGGGCCCTGCGGCGAACGGCGGAGTTGCTGTCACCCGGCTTCTCCCACTCGCGGACCGAGGCACGGGCGCGCCAGGTCGTCCAGCGAGTTGCCGCCGCGCGTGGCCTGGTCGCGTCATCCAGGCCGGTGCCCATCCGGAAAGATGGCCGCATCGTCGCTGAGGCCGACATCGCCATCGAGTCCCTCCGCTGGGACATCGAGATCGACGGGCCACACCACAGCTTCCTGGCCGTTCAGCGGCGGGATCGACGGCGCGACCAAGGCCTTACGGGGATCGACTGGATCACCTCGAGATATCCGACCGAACTGCTGGACGAGAGCCTCACCGACTTCGAGGCATCGGTTGCCACCGACTTGGATCGGATCGTGTCGCTGCGACGGCGCGACGCGGCCGCCTGAGCGGAAGACCAACGGGCCTCCGCAGGTCTGCGTGTCCCCATGATCCCGGTAAGCAGACAGAGGGGACACGCAGCCGGGACAGGGATCAGGCCCGAATCAGCGGGGCGTAGGCCAAGACCAGCCGTTTCGGGCCGAGATCGTCGAAGTCGATGACGGCCTCCTCCTCCCCCGGGCTGCCGGTCATCTCCAGGATCCGACCCTCGCCGAAGCGGGTGTGCAGCACCCGGTCGCCGGCCTTGAAGTCCTCATCCTCATCGGGCTCGGACCGGCGCCGGTACTGGGTCCGCACCCCTGCGGTGGCCAGGGCCCGGCGGGACGGTCCGCCACGGTCCGCTGAGCGGTCGTCGATCATCTCGGGCGGCACCTCACCCAGGAACCGGCTGGGCGGGTTCGACTGGGTGCCGCCGAAGAGGGTCCGGCTCCACGCCGACGCCAGGTACAGCCGCCGCTCCGCCCGGGTCATCCCGACGTAGCAGAGCCGCCGCTCCTCCTCGATCTCCGCGGGCTCGGAGAGGGTGCGGCTGTGCGGGAAGATCCCCTCCTCCATCCCCACCAGGAAGACCACTGGGTACTCGAGGCCCTTGGCGTTGTGCAGCGTCATCAGGGTGACCGGGGCCCCGGTGTCGCTCAGGGCGTCCTGCTCGTTGGTCAGCTGCACCCGCTCCAGGAACTCGGCCAGCAGTCCGACGCCGGGCGTGTCCTCTCCGACCAGGGCGGCGTAGTCCTCCGCGACGCCTTCCAGCTCTGCCAGGTTCTCGAGGCGGCCTTCGGACTCGGGACTTCGATCGGCTTCCAACTCGGCACGGTATCCGGAGTCGTCCAGCACCCGGGCCAGGACCTCTCGGGGGGACAGCTCCTCCTCGATCCACGCCGTCCGCAGTCGGTCCATCAGACCGACGAACCCCTCGATGGACCCCTGTGATCGGGAGGTCAGCGAGGTGATCCGTCCGACCTGCCGGGCTGCCTCGAGCAGGGACACTCGCTCCCGTGCAGCGAACTGGGCCAGCGCACCGGCGCTCTTGTCCCCGATGCCGCGGCGTGGGACGTTGAGGATCCGTCCGACGGCGACGTCGTCGTCGGGGTTGACCAGGACGGTCAGGTACGCCAGGGCGTCCTTGACCTCCTTGCGGTCGTAGAAGCGGGTCGAGCCGATGACCTGGTAGTTCATCTCCAGGCGGAGCAGGACCTCTTCGAGCACCCGCGACTGGGCGTTGGTGCGGTAGAAGATCGCGCAGTCCCCGGGTGAGATGCCGTGCTCGGACTCGAGGCGCCGGATCTCCTCGATGACGAAGGCGGCCTCGTCGTGCTCGTTCTCGGCGGTGTAGCGCACGACCTGCTCGCCGGCGCCGAGGTCGGTCCAGAGGTCCTTCGCCATGCGCTGGGTGTTGTGGGAGATCACCGCGTTGGCGGCATCCAGGATCGTCTGGGTCGACCGGTAGTTGCGGTCCAGCACGATCCGCGTGGCGTCCGGGAAGTCGCTCTCGAAGTCCAGCAGGTTGCGGATGTCGGCGCCGCGGAAGGCGTAGATGGACTGGTCGGAGTCGCCCACGACACAGACGTTGCGATGCTCGGCCGCCAGCATCCTCACCATCTCGTACTGCGCTCGGTTGGTGTCCTGCCACTCGTCGACCAGGACGTGGGCGAACTGGCGCTGGTAGCGCTCCAAAACGTCCGGGAAGAGCATGAAGATCTCGACGGTCTTGACCAGCAGGTCGTCGAAGTCCATGGCGGAGGCGGCGTGCAGCTTCGCGGCGTACGCCTTGTAGATGTCGGCGACCTGGGACTCCCACCAGCCACTCGCCGCCTCGGCGTAGCTCTCGAAGTCCAGCAGTTCGTTCTTGGCCCGCGAGATCTCGTGGTGGGCGGCGCGGATCGGGATCTTCTTGGTGTCGAGGCCGAGGTCCCGGATCACGTCGCGGATGACACGACCCGAGTCGCCGGTGTCGTAGATGCTGAAGTGCTTCTGATACCCCAGACGCGGGGCTTCAGCGCGCAGCAGCCGCGCGCAGGCCGAGTGGAACGTCTGCACCCACATCCCGCCCCAGCGGGTGCGCATCGGCTGCCCCGCCTCGTCGCGGCGGATGCCCACCAGGTCGTCGCCGACCAGGCGTCCGACGCGGTCCTTCATCTCCCCGGCGGCCTTGTTGGTGAAGGTGATCGCGAGGATCTCGTAGGGGTGGACCCCGTCGGCGATCAGCCGGGCGATGCGGTGGGTCAGCACCCGGGTCTTGCCCGAGCCGGCGCCGGCCACCACGAGCAGCGGCCCGTCGTCATGGACCACTGCCTCGTGCTGCTGCGGGTTGAGGCCATCGAGCGGGAGGGAGACAACAGTCACAGTGCCCCCGCAGTCTATGGGTGGGTGAGACACGCGGTACCCTGCGGGCGGTCCTGACCCGATACCGCGTCGCCATCCAGCAGACAGCCGCCCGCGACGCCCGACGAGAGACGAGTACCCGATGGCCGGCGCCAGTCCCGTTCAGACCCAGGAAGACCTTGTCCCGCCGCCACCGGCCGCCATCGGGTACCGGCTGGCGGGGGTGCTGCTGGCACCTGCGGTCGCGGCCACCCTCCACGTCATCCTGGTCGGACCGTTCGGGATCGACGTGCAGGTCCCCGAGTCACCGGGCTCCACGACGTTGGTCAGCCTGCCCCTCCTCCAGACGACGGTCGTCACGCTCGTGGTGGCACTGGCCGGCTGGCTCAGCGTCATGGCCCTCGAGCGCTTCCTGGGTCCGGAGCAGGGTCGCCGGATCTGGACCTTCGCCGCGTTTGCGGTGTTCGTGCTCTCCCTGGCACCGATCCTGCCGCTCGACGTGCCAGTCGAGGGCAAATGGGCGCTGTTCGTCCTCCACCTCGGCGTTGCCGTCGTGCTGATCCCGACCCTGTTCAACGGTCAGGCGGCCGAGCCGCTCCACCGCGACACCTGACGCCAGACGCCTAACGCCTGACGCCAGCTCAGCCCGAGAGGACGGGTGCCGGCCGCACCGTTCCGGTGACCGATGCCAGCGTGAGTCGGCCGCCACCGGCAGTCGGCGCGGTACCCCGCAAGGTCACGGTGTCGCCGTCCTCCAGATAGGTCCGCTGATGACCCGCGAGGTCGAGCGGCTGGGACCCACCGACCGTGAGCTCGAGCAGCGACCCCTCGGTTCCCCGATCCGGCCCGGAGATCGTGCCTGATCCGAACAACTCCCCGGAGCGGACGACAGCCCCGTTGGACGCCAGGTGCACGAGTTGTTGCGTGGCGGTCCAGTAGAGATCTGCGGCGTTGACGCGTGACACGGTCGCAGCCTCGGGCGAGCCGGCTGGCTGCAGCTCGACCCACAGGTTCAGGTCCAGACCACCTCGCCGGTCGCCCCGGAGGTGAGGCGCAACTGGCGGGTCCTGGCTCGGTGGCTCGACGGCAGCTTCAGCCAGCGCCGCCAGCGGCGTGATCCAGGCCCCGATCGACGTCTGGAACGACTTCCCGAGGAACGGCCCGAGCGGGCGATACTCCCAGGCCTGGATGTCGCGCGCTGACCAGTCGTTGAGCAACACAACGCCGAAGAGGCGCTGGCGTGCCTCGTCCATCGTCAGCGGGACCCCTGCCGGGTTCGGCGTGCCGCCGACCACGAAGCCGAGCTCGAGTTCGATGTCGAGCCGCTCGCTAGGGCCGACCCGGACCGTCCCGTCGTCCCCCAGGCCGAGCTGACCAGCGGGTCTGACCACATCGGTCCCGTCGACGACCACCGTGGCGGACCGTCCGTGATAGCCCACCGGCAGGTGTCGCCAGTTCGGCAGGAGTGGGTCGGCGTCCGGTCGGAAGATCCGGCCCACGTTGGTCGCGTGGTGGATGGAGGAGTAGAAGTCGACGTAGTCGGCCACGGTGAACGGCAGCAGGGGCGGCGGAAGGTCCCGGAGTGCCACGACCGCCATGGGGGGCAGGTCCGCAGGTCGAGCAGCGGTGAGGATCTGGGTCACCGTCGCCCGGGTTCGCGCCCAGAGGTCGCCACCGCCGGCCACGAACTGGTCGAGGAAACCCACGGTGGTCCACGCCCCCTCCGGCAACATCCCGGCCTCATGGCAGGCTCGCAGGTCCAGGGCCTGATCGCCGATCCGGACGGCTGGCGTCGGGCGGCCGTCGACCAGCACCACCCCGTACGGCAGGTGGGCGAGGTCGAAGCCCGAGCCCTCGGCACCCTCCACCCAGGAGGCAGCTACTCCCACTCGATGGTCCCCGGCGGCTTGGAGGTGACGTCGTAGGCCACTCGGTTGATGCCCGGCACCTCGTTGATCACCCGGCCGGCGATCCGCTCGAGCACGTCGTAGGGGATCCGGGCGAAGTCGGCCGTCATCGCGTCCTCGCTCGTCACGGCCCGGATGATGATCGGGTGGCCGTAGGTCCGCTCGTCACCCTGGACGCCGACGGACCGGATGGTCGGCAGCACCGCGAAGGACTGCCAGATCTCGCGGTCGAGCCCCGCCGCCTTCAGCTCCGCCAGCACGATCGCATCCGCCGCGCGCAGCAGGTCCAGCCGCTCGGCGGTGATGTCCCCGATGATCCGGACGCCGAGGCCCGGGCCGGGGAACGGCTGCCGCCACACCATCGCCGACGGCAATCCCAGCTCGGTACCCACCGCCCGGACCTCGTCCTTGAACAGCCAGCGCAGCGGCTCCACCAACTCGAACTGGAGGTCGTCGGGCAGGCCACCGACGTTGTGGTGGCTCTTGATCGTCGCCGCCGTGCCGTGCCCCGACTCGATCAGGTCCGGGTAGAGGGTTCCCTGCACCAGGTACTTGGCGTCACCGGCGTGCGCTCGGGCAGCCTCCTCGAACACCCGGATGAACTCACGACCGATGATCCTGCGCTTCTCCTCCGGCTCGGTCACACCCGCCAGGGCATCGAGAAACCGCTCGCGTGCATCGACGGTCACGAGCTTGGTGTCGAAGTGGTCACCGAAGGCCAGCTGGACCTGCTCGGCCTCACCCTGACGGAGCAGGCCATGATCGACGAACACACACGTCAGGCGGTCACCGATGGCCTTGTTGACCAGCGCCGCAGCCACCGCCGAGTCGACGCCACCGGAGAGCCCGCAGAGCACCTCCGCGGTCTCGCCGACCTGGGCCCGGATGGCCTCCACGGACTCGGTCACCACGTTGCTGGCCGTCCAGTCGCGGGTCGCGCCGGCGGCAGCCAGGAACGCATCGAAGACCCGCTGCCCCTCCGGGGTGTGCGTCACCTCCGGGTGGTACTGGACGCTGAACATCCGACGGGTGGGATCTTCCATGGCGGCGATCTGCTGCCCGTCAGCGGTGCGACCGATGACCCGGAAACCGTCCGGGGCCACCACGACCGCGTCGTTGTGGGACATCCACACGATCTGCTGATCGGGCTGTCCTGCCAGCAGGGTCGACCCGTCCTCCGTCACGAACTCGGTCCGGCCGAACTCCGGCGCATCGGTCCTGGCCACCCGGCCCCCCATGGTCTGGGCGATCACCTGGTGGCCATAGCAGATGCCCAGCGTGGGCACGTCCAGGTCCAGGATGGCGGGGTCGATCATCGGGGCGTCGGGGACGTGCACCGACTTCGGGCCACCGGACAGCACGACGGCCGCCGGCGCCCGTTCGGCGATCTCGGCGGCGGAGATGTCGTGCGGGACGATCTCGGAGTACACCCCTGCCTCACGGACACGGCGCGCGATGACCTGGGCGTACTGGGCGCCGAAGTCGAGGACGAGCACCGTGTCATGGGTGGTCATGAGGCGATCTCCTGGGAATGACAGGCGCCCCGGCCGAGGGCCGGGGCGTGCTGGATGTACTGGTGGGGTGCTAGGCCTTGACCGACTTGCGGTTCACGGCGACCAACAGGACACCGCCGAACAGACCGGCGAGGGCCAGCAGCGCCAGGGGACCGGAGTCGATCCCAGTGGCAGCCAACGTCTCCGGCTCCGGCTCGTTGGTCTGGGAGTCACTCTGCGGTTCGACGCAGTCGGCTGGTAAGGCGCTCTCGTCCAGATCACCAGCGGCAACGGCCGCCTCGATCTCGGCGCAAGTGCAGACGGCGGGGAGGTCCGCGGCGTCGATGGCGCCATCACCGTTCTGGTCGAGGTCGGTGTCGCCGGACCCGATGGCGGCGATGATGTCGGAACAGGAGACGGCTGTCGGCTCCGGCGTGGGCTCCTCGGTCGGCTCTTCGCAGCCGCCGGGCGGGACGGGGTAGCACTCGGGGTCCTGGGCCGATGCGACACCGACGACGGACGTCAGCATGACGAGGATCGAGAGGGACAGGATGATCCCTCGACGGATGATTGTGGTCATGTGAACAACTTCTCCAACATCAGCCACGGAGGTCTGCCCCTTCCGCGGCACGTGGTCACGACTGGGCACGGTATGTGGTCCCGTAGGTCCCCGTCAACTGACGTGCCATAGCCCAGTTGTCCGGCAGCAGACTCGTGCCGGACTATTCATATGTGCGCACTTCTTGACTCGGTCGTTCGGGGAAGGTCAATGAACTGCTGGGCGACAAGATAGTCGAAAACCGTGCTGGCGGCATCCGCGACGGTTCCGGCGGAGGTGTCGATGACGACGTCGGGAGCCTCCGGGACCTCGTACGGATCGCTGATTCCGGTGAACTCGCTGATCAGCCCCGCCCGTGCCTTGGCGTACAGACCCTTGCGGTCACGTTGCTCACAGACCGCCAGCGGTGTCGCCACGTGCACCAGCACGAACCGGCCCACCGCACCCACCATGCGGGCCACGGTCGCCCGCGTCGCGGCGTACGGCGCGATCGGCGCGCAGATGGCGATGCCACCGTGACGGGTCACCTCCGCGGCCACGAAGCCGATGCGTGTGACGTTGAGGTCCCGGTGCTCACGGGAGAAGCCGAGTTCGGAGGAGAGGTGCTGCCGCACGAGATCACCATCGAGCAGCGTGAGGGAGCGGTGGGAGGCGCCTCGGAGGCGGGCAGCCAGCGCGGCCGCAACCGTGGACTTCCCCGATCCGGACAGACCGGTGAAGAAGACGGTGAAGCCCACCCGACCGGGCGGTGGGAACTCCTGCTCCAGCACCTCGGCGACGGCGGGTGGCCACAGCGGTGTCTCCGCGGCGTCGACGCGAGGCAGCTGCCGGCGCCCCAGATGTGCGGCCAGGTCCGCATCCTCGATGCGCCCGGCCTCACCTGTCGGGCGGGCCGTGGTCAGGCTCCGCCCGAGGTTGGCCGAGAGCACGGCAGCCCAGGGTGCGACCCGGTCTCCGGGCGGCTGCGGGATCACGGTCACCGAGGCGGCACCGGCTGCCTCGAGGCTGCGCACCAGCGTCGCGGTCGAGACCTGATCCGGACCGCCGAGACGGTCACCGACGAGGGCGTGCCAGGGGTGGGTGAGCGACCGGAGCTGGGCGGTGTCCAGCGGCCGATCGGCGATGACGACGGCCAGTTCGTCGTCGACCGGCAACTCCTCCTGCAGGCGGTGCTCGGTCAGGTCGTAGTGCGTCGGCACCACGGGGGCGATGAGGGGACCCGAGGCCAACTGTTGGAGGCCCCCGTCCCCGGACGCCGCCGCCTCGACCTCTGCCGCCTCGGCGACCGCAGCCTCGAACACCTCCGTGATCGTCAGCCCCGCCAAGAGGTCACCTTCGGGCGTCCGCAAGGCGACGGTCGTCCCCACCTCGTGGCCGCGGGAGGCCAGGACAACCGGCACGGGCACGAGCGATCCGTCAGGCAGCGGGTCGCCCGCTTGGGTTGCCTCGACCTCGACCTGACCCATGAAGGTCTCGAGCGGCGCCAGAAGCCCCCGGGCCAAGAGCTCCAGGGAGGCGATCTCAGTGGCGGAGAGGACAACGTCCGGCCACGTGGCGGCGGGCGCGGTCATCGGTCACTCCCGCCGTGGCGGCGGTCGAGCCGCACGATTGTCGGGCCGTGGGATTCCTGATCACTCATCGCCGCCACACCGTAGTGGCTGCGCGACGTATCCTGCCGCCGCGACGTGACTGCAGACACCACCCACCGCCGAATTCTGGACGCCGCGTTCGACGTGCTCGGCGAGGTCGGCCTGTCTGGTCTCACACTGGAACAGGTTGCGGCCGCCGCCGACGTCTCCCGTCAGACGGTGTACCGGCACTTCTCCAACCGGGATGGCCTCATCCGAGCCACCGTGCTACGCGAGGAGGAACAGCTCCTCGACCAGATCGCGGCCGCCACGGCTACGGCCACGTCGGTGGGACAGGTGCTGCAGGCGACCGCTGCCACGCTGCTCGAGTGGGCAGCTGGACATCCACTGCTGCACCACCTGCTGCACCGGGAGCCGGCCGCCGTGCTGCCGTTCCTGATCAGCGGCACGGCACCCGTCCTCGACGTGGCCACACGAGCCGTCCGGGACATCGTGCGCAGCCACGTCGCCGACGAGGGTCGGGCCGACGCGGCCGCCGACGTCGTGGCTCGAATCCTGCTCTCCTACGCCCTGCACCCTCCCGATCGACCCGCTGAGGAGGTCGCGGCCGACCTGGCCCACCTGCTGACCTCCGGCCTGAGCCCGGGCTGAGCTGGAGTGGTGGGGCGCGGTCTGAGGTCCCTCAGGAGTGAGGCGGGCAGCAGAGTCAGGCGGTCAGCAGAGTCAGGCGGTCAGCAGAGTCAGGCTGCGTGCGGGAAGTGGGTCCTGACTCGTGAGAGGCAGTCCAGCAGCGGTCGGGTGTCGCTGATGAGACCTGTGATTTCGCCCATGTCTCCCTCGACGGTGATCTGGCGCATCAGCAGCGACAGCATCACGTTGGACTGCCCGGTCAGCAGCTTCTTCCAGCGGGGGTAGGACGCGGTGACCACCATCATCGCCGGCTTGTCGGTGGCGGTGACGGCGTCGAAGCTCCCCTCGGCGACGACGAAGTCGTAGGCCTCGCGACGCCGAAACCCGCCACCCGGGTCGATGATGAAGCGATACCGCCCCTGGAGATCGGCGGCGATCTGGTCGGCACGAGGGTGTCTGCCGACCTCGTCGGCGTAGGCCTGCATCCACTCCAGGCTGGGAAAGGGCGCGCCTGCCCCTGAGGTGGAGCTCATGTCCCTACCGTACAGAGTCCGGGTCCGACACGATCTCGAGGAAGGAGGCCTGAAGTGCTGGATCGAACACGACGGTTGTGGGACCTGCAGAACCGACACCTCGGCGACCGGCACCGTCTGTTCGCAGCCGTCGCCCGGGCGATCGACGCGAGCCGGGTGCTGTACCCCGGCTCGTTCGTGGACATAGCCCCATCGTTCGTCTGGCCGGCGGTGACCTACGTCGACGTGGACCGACGGGCCAAGCAGTTCTTCGACGACGTCGACGGCGTCCACGAGTTGCTCACCGAACACGGTGCCGACCCGGCCGCTCGCCAGGTTCGGTTCCTGCAGGCCGACTACCACCTTGATCTGGACCTGGCCGACGGCGAGTTCGATCTGCTGATCTCCCTCTACGCCGGGTTCATCTCCGACCCCTGCACCCGGTTCCTCCGTCCGGGCGGCCATCTGCTGGTCAACCCGAGCCACGGCGACGTCGCGATGGCCTCGATCGACCCGCGCTACGAGCTGCAGGCGGTGGTTCGCTCACGCGGAGGTGAGTACGCCGTCAGCGCGCGGAACCTGGACGCCTACCTCGTCCAGAAGACGGCGCAGGACCTGACGCCCGCGTGGCTCCGCGAGCGGGGTCGCGGCGTCGCCTACACGAGGTCTCCCTTCGCCTACCTGTTCCGCCGGGTCGAGTAAGGGAGGACGCGCCCCCCGTCGCGACCGATCGGACGCACAGCCGGAGGGTACGCTCGAGGGCCGTCCGTCACCCCGCCCCACCAAGGACCCGACGTGCCCCAACCCGAGGACCGCCCGCTGGACGGACAGCGGATCGTGGTGACCGGCGGTGCCGGCTTCCTGGGACGCAAGGTCGTCGAGCGGCTGGAGCATCGGGGCGTGACGGCGCTGGTACCGCGACGAGCCGACGTCGATCTCACCCGTCAGGACGCGACCGAGCGCTACATCGCACAGACGGCCCCGGATGCTGTCCTGCACCTGGCGGCCGAGGTCGGCGGGATCGGCGCCAACCGGGACAACCCCGGCCGATACTTCTACGCCAACATGGCCATGGGGATGCACCTGATCGAGGCGTGCCGAGCATCCGGTGTCAACCGCTTCGTGCAGGTCGGCACCGTCTGTGCCTACCCCAAGCACACCCCGGTCCCGTTCGTGGAGGACGACCTCTGGGATGGCTACCCGGAGGAGACCAACGCGCCCTACGGGGTCGCCAAGAAGGCGCTGCTGGTGATGTTGCAGGCCTACCGCGACCAGTACTGCATGGATGGCATCTACCTGCTGCCCGTCAACCTCTACGGCCCGGGCGACAACTTCGATCTCCACTCCTCCCACGTCATCCCGGCGCTGATCCGCAAGTTCGTGGCCGCGAAGGACTCGGGGGCGACCGCCGCCGAGGTGTGGGGCACCGGATCGGCCAGTCGCGAGTTCCTCCACGTCGACGATGCCGCCCGCGGGATCGTCATGGCCACCGAGGCCTACCACGACCCCGACCCGGTCAACATCGGCGCCGGTCAAGAGGTGACGATCCGGGAGCTGGTCGAGACGATCAAGGATCTCACGGGCTTCGATGGCGAGATCGAGTGGGACACCTCCAAGCCCGACGGCCAACCACGACGAAAGCTGGACACGCGGCGCGCCAAGGAGCGATTCGGCTTCGAGAGCGAGATCCCACTCGACGAGGGGATCGCCGCGACCATCGCCTGGTGGCGCGCCCATCAGCGGGACGTCGTGCAGACGCCGGCGTGACCCGTCTCGACGGCCCGGTCGCCGTCCTGCTCCCCTCCGTCGAGCTGGGTGCGTACTGGGGACCGGTGATCCGCGAGCTGGACCGGATGAGCGGAGAGGCCCGACTCCTGACGGCGCACGGCTGGCCGAACTGGCAGCAGGACCCGACGGCCGACCTCGTCACGATCGTCGGGACGGCCCGTCGGATCAGCACCGATGCCGACGCGAAGGCCTACGGCGGGGGGGTGATGGTCCTGCCCGTCCGGGTCGTGGTGCCGCTGCTGCGCCTGCGACCGGCTGCGGTGTACACGATGGGGTTCAGCCTGTGGACCGTTCTCGCTCTGCTGCTGAAGCCATTCCTCCGCTGGCGGGTGGTGCTGATGTGGGAGGGCAGCTCACCCGGCGTCGACCACCGCGACTCCGCCCTGCGCACACGGATCCGTGCGGTGATGGCACGACTGGCAGACCGTCTCATCACCAGCAACCATCGCTCGCGCGACTATCTGGTGGACCACCTCGGTGCCCCCGGTGACACCGTCGACGTCCACCCGCTGCTCGTGCCCTCGGTCGCTGCACTGACGGCTGGCGCGGACCGCGCACCGGCGATCGCGGACCTACCGGCGCCCCGGCTGCTTGTCGTCGGCCGGCTGGAGACGCGCAAGGGCATCGACCCGTTGCTGCGGGCCCTGGCAGCGCTGGGCGACAGCACCCCCTGGTCCCTGGCCGTGATCGGCACCGGCGAGGAGGAGCCGGCCCTTCGCGCGACGGCGGAGCGACTGGGTGTCGCCGGCCGGGTCAGCTGGCTGGGCTGGGTCGCCTACCCCGACCTGGGTGCACATCTTGCGGCGGCCGACTTCTTGGCCTTCCCGACCCTCGAGGACACCTGGGGGATGGTCGCTGCCGAGGCCATGGCCGTGGGCACGCCGGTCATCTGCTCGATCCACGCCGGAGTGTCTGAGATCCTGACCGACGGCGTGGACGGCGTCCTGGTCGACCCGACGAACAGCACCGCATTCGCCGCTCGTCTGGGTGAGGTGGTCCGGGAGTCCGACCCCGACGAACTGGGGCGGGCTGCCCTGCGCCGCATCGGGAGTCTGACGCCCGCGGCGACGGCCGCTGCGCTGCTCCGCGCGGCGAGCGGCCCGGCTGAGGGTTAGCCACCGATCCGACTCCGCACGATCCAGCCTAGGCGACGGAGGTACGGGAACGCCCAGAACAGGGGCCAGAGCGGCCCACCCCACCGCCTGACGAACGTCAGCCACTCCCCCGGTGGCAGGTGCTTGGTGTCGCGGAGGCGGCCGAACGCGGCTCGGACATCTTCGTCCTTGGAGGGGACGAACCCGGGGTTGCTCGGGCAGGTGCCGAGGACACCCGGGGCGACCCAGACACCGAAGCCAGCCCGCCTCGCCCGTAGTCCGTAGTCGTAGTCACCCATGGAGTGCTGGAACGTCCGCTCGAGATTGCCGACGGCCTCGAACACCACTCGTGGCACCAGGACGCAGTTGCCGTTCATCGTGTCGGCCGGCTCTGGCCGAGCGTCGGCCACGACGGGGTGGAACGCCATCGGTCGCCAGCGATCCTGCCGCCGACCGGTGTAGTTCACCTCGCCGGTGTCCGGGTCGACCACCGTGGCGCTGACCAGGCCGGGCTGTCCGCGCTTGCTGAGCGACCGGTGGACGGCCAGCAGGCGAGCGACCGCATCCGGTTCAACGACGGTGTCGTCGTTCATCCACAGCAGGAAGTCCGGTCGAGCGGCCATCGCGTGCGCAAGCGCCACCCGCATGCCGCCGTTCCAGAAGAACGAGCCATCACCGCGGAGCACTGTGGTCCCCGGATGCTGGGCGAGCACCGCCTCCGACGTTCCGTCCGTCGACCCGTCGTCGAAGAGCACGACGTCCAGTACCGCACCCTCCAGCCGCTGCGCAGCCAGGGCGTCCAAGCACCGCACCGTGAGGGGCTTGCGGTTGTGCACGGTGAGCACCGCGGTGACGCGGACAGGGGACCGACGCAACTCGGGGGCGACGTCAGCAGAACCAGACCTCATCTGGCGGTCACCGTACTCGCTCAGCCGTGCGACTCGACCGTGGCCGGAACCCCGCCAATCCGCAGCAAGGCCATCAGCATGCCAACGGCGCGGGACTGATCAGCCGTGTACCCCGCGCGCTCGATCCGGTCCAGGACATCCAGCCGCATCGGCCGGAGCGGCCCGTACCAGGCCAGCACGCACAGCACCGCCGCCCCGGTGATGATCTGCAGGCCCACAAGGACGACGAGCGGCGGCGAGACAGCGGTCCCCACCTGGGTCACGAGCCAGATCGACCCACCGACCAACCCGCCGCTGATCACCGCCGGGACGTACACCCCTACCTGCTCGGCCGCGGTGATCGACAGCTCACGGGACATCAGCAGCGCGTAGGCGAGGGTGCCGGCGGCCTGGACCGCCACGAGGACCAGCGCGTACCCCATCAGCTCACCGTCCGGCACCACCAGCAGGCCGCCGACCAGCGACCCGAGCATCACGGCGGTCAGCACCAGCTTCGTGTTCAGGACGTCCAGGGCCTCGCACACGACACCGCCGTAGTGCGACATGAACGCGAACGCAGCAGCCGCCGAGAGCGCAGGCACCAGGGAGGCGGCGACGTCCCACTGCGGTCCCAGCAGCAGCTCGACCAGCTCAGGTGCTGCTACGGCCGCTCCGACGGCCACCGGCACGATCACGGCCCCACTGGTCCGCATCGCCGAGAGGTACGCCTCGCGCACCTTGACCCGGTCGTCCTGGATCCGACTGAGCGCCGGGAAGAGCACCTTGGACAGCCCATGCGAGAAGTTGACCAGGGGCAACTCGACCACCAGCGTGGCGCGGTTGAACTGGCCGAGGGGCGCGATGCCGCTGTAGCGGCCGACGATGGCGGCCGGCGAGACGGCCAGCCCGTACTCCATCAGGGTGATGACCGAGACCTTGCCGCCGAAGGTGTACAGCGAGGACACCGCGCCGAAGGCGAAGGAGGGGCGAAGTGGATGCCGGGTCAGCGCGTACGCGGCCGCGACCATGATGACCAACTGCCCGATGGCCGCAGCCACCAGGCTCCAGACGCCCGCACCCGCATACCCGAAGCCGAGACCGAGACCCAGATATCCCAGGACGAACGACATCAACTCGGCCAGCGCCAGCGCCTTGAACCGCAGTGCCCGGCTGAGCAGCGACTTCGGCACGATCGTCATCGTGTTGAGCAGCAGCGTCAACGAGAGCGCTCGGAACACGGGAACGACGTCGGGGCTGTCGAAGAAGACCTCCAGGAGCGGGGCACAGACCGCCATCCCGGCGGCGAGGGCGAGGCCGAGCAGGGTCGAGGAGGTCACGGCGGCCCGTATGTCCCCACTCGACAACGTGGGGCGCTGGACCAGGGCAGGTCCGAGCCCCAACTCGGACGCGTACTTGCCGAAGCGCAACACCACCTGGGCGCTGGCAACGAGTCCGAACTCGACCGGCGTCAACAGCCGGTTCATCACCGAGGTGTAGAGGATCTGGAGGATCAGACCGCTCGCGGTGCCGATGTAGACCCACTTCAGACCGGCGAGGGTCTGCTTGCCGAGGCTCGTCTCCGCCTCCTCAGCCACGCCCGACCCACTCTGCGTGACACGACCGATACCGGTCCGTCAATCGCTGCCACCTGTCAAATGGGGCAACCCTAGGTCCACCGGGATGGGCTGGCACCCAACTACTCTATTGCAGTTACCCCTGGCCCCCTCCCCTGGATGACACCCGATGACCGTTCGTCGAACGAGCTCCTATTTCGCCATGGCATTTTTGCTCCTCGCGTCGCTGCTGCAGGCGGCACCCGCACAGGCTCAGGAGGACGTCGACGCCAAGCCGCTCGAGCTGGTCAGCCGCGTGGGGAACGCTGACCCGATCGTGACGGCCGTCGAGGCCTCCAAGATCGCCTTCTCAGGTGGCGCGGACGCCGTTCTCGTCGCCAGCGTCGAGGACTTCGCTGACGCCCTGAGCGCCGCCGGTCTCGCTGAGACCGACAACGCACCACTGCTGTTCTCCAACCGAGATCGCATGCCGCAGCAGACGCTGGACGAGATCGTCCGCTTGGGCGCAGAACGGGTGATCTTGCTGGGCGGCTCGAACGCGATCTCCGACGAGGCCGGTCAAGCCATCCGCAACGCCGGCGTGGCCGACGTCTCCCGCGCCGAAGGCGCCAACCGGTTCGCGACTGCCGCCGCGGTTGCTCGGACCTTGAACTCCCGGAAGTCGGAGGATCTGCACGCCTACCTGGCCCTGGGCAGCAACCCCGAGCCGACGCGAGCCTGGGCCGACGCGGTCGGCGTGTCCAGCCTGGCCGGCTTCACCGGTCGGGCCACGCTGCTCACGGCCCCCGACCGGCTGCCGGTCGAGACCGCCGAGGTCATCCGCGAACTCGGGTACGAGCGCATCACGATCATCGGTGGCACGGCGGCGATCAGCCAGGGCGTGGCTGAGGAGGTGCAGGCGCTCGGGGTCTTCGTCGACCGCTTGGCCGGCAGCAACCGCTACGAGACCTCGGCCGCGGTCACCGCAGCGCTGCTGGAGGAGGGCGCCAAGCCCGGTGAGCTGTGGGTGGCCAGTGGTGGGAACTTCGCCGACCCCCTGATCGCGGGCCCGGCCGCAGCGCACCTGGGCGGGGTGATGTTCCTCACCGACTCGCCCAACTTCTCCAATCAGCCGGTCCGGCAGTTCATCGTCGACAACCGCGACCGGATCCGGGCGATCCGTCTGGCCGGCAGCGCGTTGGACGATGGACTGCTCGAAACGATCCGCGCTCTCCTCGATGGGATGGTTGTCCCCGACGACGCGGTGCTGCTGCAGCCCGGTGACGACCCGCAGGCCGTCGTGGACCGCTCTGAGCCCGGCACGACCTTCGCCTTCACCCCGGGTACGCACCGAGATGTGGAGTTGGTGGTCAGGACCGGGGACACCTACCTGGGCCTGCCCGGCGCCATCCTCGACGGGTCGCGGGAGCTGCCGGCGTCGGCGTGGCGTCAGGAGCGGGGATTGTGGGTGCTCGACGGCATCGACATCGACCTTCCCACCGCCGGTGAGTATGGCTGCGAGTCGTGGCTCGACAACGAGGAGCAGTTCGCCCTGTGCGGCCACGAGGCGGAGATCTATCGCAGCGAACAGCTCTTCCAGGGCAGCAGCCGTCTGCGGCACGTCAACTCACTGGACGGGGTTGAGCGATCAGGGACCTGGTTCTACGACGTGCAGGGCGGCCGCGTCTGGATGTACGACAACCCAGCCGACGAAGTGGTCCGGATGAGTGAGATCTCGACCGCCTTCGCCGGCTTCGAGACCGAGGACGTCATGATCTCGGGACTGACCATCCGGCGGTACGGCTCCGCGGCGCGCACGGGCGTCATCGATGCGTTGGACACCCGGAACTGGATCATCGAGAACGTCGAGGTGTCACAGGGCCACGGCTACGGCATCCGCATCGGCGTGGACACCATCATTCGAGACTCCCGCCTGCTGGACAATGGCCAGCTGGGAGCCGGCGGCAGCGCCCGTGAGAGCTCCGTGCGGATCGAGAACAACGAGGTCGCGTTTAACGGTGCGCTCGGCTTCCAGCGGAACTACGAGGTCGGCGGCGTGAAGGTCACGCACGCCCACGGCGTGTGGATGACCAACAACTACGTCCACGACAACGATGCCAAGGGGTTGTGGGTGGACGGACTGTGCCGGGACGTGACCATCAACAACAACTTGGTCGAGCGGCAGGGCCAGACCGGCATCCTCTACGAGTTGTCCTTCGGTGGCGAGGTCCGTGGCAACACCCTGATCGACAACCACACGACCGACGACATCTCGGACTCCTACGGCAACCTGCAACTCGTCAATGCCGTCGACGTCGACGTCTACGAGAACACTCTCAGCGGCGGCAACCGCCAGGAGTTCACGATCTACCACACCGACCTCTACCCGGGCGTGGAGAACATCCGGGTCTACGACAACGACATCACGTTCGAGACGACGTGGAACGAGGGAACGTACGGCGTCAAGGATCTCCGCGCCGACCAGTCCGTGCCGCTGCAGGGTCTCGTCTTCGAGAACAACCGACTTCGCATCCTGGAGCTGCCGGAGCGCCCGTTCGCCTGGGAGACCCAGCTCGTCACGCTGGACGACTGGCTGGCGGTCCACCCGAACGAGGTCGTGGAGCTACGCCGCTGAGTGGGCACGGCGAACTGACCGTCACACTACATACGGTCAGCTATCGGCCCGAAATGTAGCATTTAGTAGTCAAGATTGTGGGGGTCCTGCCCGATACCCCAGGGCATGCACCTCACCGCCCGTACGCCCGCCGCGCTCACTGTAGTTGCGCTCGTGGCTCTGGCCGCCCTCCTGACCAGCACGCCGGCTGCTGCGCAGGGCCACTTCGTCCGCGGCGAACTGCCCGTGAGCGCCGCTCCACACGACGGGCGAGAGGACGCTGCTCCTGCGCGCCCCGCCAACCCACCCGCCAACCCGACCCCCCGCCAAGCCGAGGCGGTACCGCCGGTGCCCGTGGCTGCGCCCGCGGTCGTCGACATCCCCGCCGACGCGATTGCGATCACCCCGCAGGACTCGGCCGCCGCAATCGTCGCGGCCACACCGGCCGGCAGCACCTTCGTGTTCACCTCGGGAGTGCACCGGGCCGTTGAGATCAACGTCCGCACCGGCGACACCTACCTGGGTGAGCCGGGTGCCGTCCTCGACGCTGCCGTCCCGCTCAACACCACACGCTACGCCGAGGCCGGCAACGGTCTGCGCCAGTACCAAGGGGTCGAGTCCGACGCCGCGACGGCCATCACCGGGCCCTCATGTGCCCCGTGGTTCGAGGGCGGCATGGCCATCTGTGGCCACGAGCAGGAGGTCTTCCGCTCCGAGATGCTGTTCGCCGATGGGCAGCGCCTGCGCCACGTCAACGCGCCAGAGGACGTCGCGCCCGGCTCGTTCCACTACAACGGTGAGACGGACGCCCTGACCACGGCCGGCGACTACACCGAACTGGCCTTCGCCACGGCCGACTTCGCCTTCGCCGGCTGGGGTGCCGAGGATGTGACCATCGCCGGGATCACGCTGCGCAACTACGCCACCCCCGCCCAGCACGGCACCATCGATGCCTACGGCGGCAACCGCTGGACGATCGACGGCGTGGTCGTGGCTGGCAGCCACGGCTACGGCATCCGCATCGGCCAGAACACCACCATCACCAACTCCCTCATCACCGACAACGGCCACATCGGGATCGGCGGCCAGGCCGACAACACCTCCTTCGTCGCGACCGGCAACGAGATCAGCCACAACGCCTGGCTCGGCGTCCAGCCCGGCTTCGAGGCCGGCGGCATGAAGGTCCTGTTCACCCACGACGCCGTGGTGACCCACAACTGGGTGCACGACAACGCCTCGAAGGGTCTGTGGTTCGACGGCTTCAACCGCAACGCCACGATCGCCCACAACCGGGTCGAGCGCTCCGGCCAGACCGGCATCCTCTACGAGATCTCCTTCGACGCCGAGATCCACGACAACGTCGTCGTGGACAACCACACCTCCGGCGACGTGACCGAGTCCTTCGGCAACATCCAGATCGTGAACTCCACCAACGTCGAGGTCCACACCAACACGATCTCGGGCGGCGGCCGGCACGAGCTGACCCTGGTCGACACCGGCGAGGAGCACGGCCTGTCCGACGTCACCGTGCGGGACAACCACATCACCATCAACACGAGCTGGGAAGCCGGTGCCTACGGCGCCAAGGACAGCCGGCCCGGCGGTCACTCCCCCGCCCCCCTGTCGGGTCTGACGTTTGCCGACAACACCGTTGTCCTGGATGGTCCGCACACGCTGGTCTTCGCCACCGCGGAGGGCATCGTCGACGACGTGCGGTGGTCAGAGGTCTCGAGCGACACGATCGTCCGGTGAGGGCCATGCCTGTCACGCCGAGGAGATGGGCATCGTCCTAGACTCGGCCCCGCGGGACGACCACAGCGACCAGAGCCCCATGTCAACCCACACACCTGCAGTCAGCGTCATCATGACGGTGCACAACGAGGAGGATCATCTTCTCGACGCGCTCCGTTCGATCGGCGCGCAGACCTTCACCGACTTCGAGGTCGTCGTCTGGGACGACGGCTCGACCGACCGCACTCCCGAGTTGCTGCAATCGTTCGCGGCGAAGGACGATCGTGTCCGGGTCCTCAGCTCGGTGCGGAACCGAGGTCCAGTGGTGGGTCGCAACTTCGCGATCGACGTGAGCCGTGCGGCGTGGCTGGCGATCTGTGATGCCGACGACGTCTGGCTGCCGCAGAAGCTCGAGCGGCAGATGGCGGTCCTGCAGCACCACTCCTCGTCGGCGGACGCCGACGGCCTGGTTGCGCTGGGCTCCTCCGGCCATCACATCAACGCCGAGGGTCGGGTTCGCGGGTTCTTCGACGTCGGACTGCACGACGAGGCGGCCTACGACAACGCCCGGGCGAGCAGCGACGTCTTCTACCTGCTGAACTCCTCCGCGATCTTCCGTCGGGATGTGTTCCAATTGGTCGGCGGCTACCGGGAGGACTACTTCCCCGGGGAGGACGTCGACCTGTGGACGCGCATGGCCGAGCACGGTCTGATCCTGAACCTGGAGGAGCCTCTGGTGCACTATCGGGTGCACGGCCACAGCGTCTCCGATCACAAGATGATCAAGGGGTTGCTCAACACCCAGCGGGTCAAGGCCAATGCCCGACGCCGTCACCTGGAACTGCCGGAGCTCTCCCACCTGGAGTTCCTCGATGTCCTGCGGAGCCACCCCACGGTGTACCGGCGACTGCTGCGGTCGTGGATGGCCCAGAGCCTGTATCGCAGTGCTGGCGGGGCCTTGGCCAACGGCCGCTACCTCGCGGGCGCTGCAGCCATGCTCCGCGCGCTGGTCATGGACGTGTGGGTCCCGTTCGAGCGAGCTCAGCGTCAGGTGTTCCGTCACGAGACGATGGCGCAACTGCTGCGTCCCTAGACAGGGACTGCAGCCGTGCCCGCTCGGGAGCCACGCGTGCCCATGCGATCAGCAGCGCGATCACGAGGACCTGTTCGAAGCTGACCTCGCGGGCCGGCGTCTCCGTGATCCAGCGCAGCAGGAACGCACCGGTCAGAGCCAGCGATGCGCCCCCGCTGATCGGGGCCAGCCGGATGCCCAGGAAGACCAGCACGGCCAGGTAGGCCATCAGGCCCGTGAAGCCGACCAACCCCTCTGCGGCGATGGTCTGCACGAACTCGTTGTGGGCCTGTCCGGCCCAGGTCTGGCCGGTCTCCTCCGCGTAGCGCTGGTAGACGTCGCTGCCCGCACCGAAGATGGGGTTGGCGAGGAACTCCTCGATGCCTGCGCCCCAGATGTCGGTCCGTCCGGTGAGGGTGACCAGCTCCTCGGCTCGCTCGGGCGCGAGCACCTCCTCAGCCGGCACTGCGGTGGCGACCAGCCCCAGGCCACCCGTGACGGCGACGATGGCCACGGCCGGCAACCAGCGGAACCGCGCCACCAGATCACTCCCGACGCGGTACCACCACAGCGCCGCGGCGCCCAGGATCAACCCTGCCCCGGCCGTCTTGGACTGGGTGAGGACGAGCAGGACGGCAGGGATGCCCCACGCCGGCAGGGCCCAGCGTCGTGCCGGCGGTTCGATCACGTTCAGGAGCAGCAGCAGCACGAGGAACGGACCCAACTGGTTGGGGTGCCGTGTGACGCCGACGAAGCGGATGTCGAGGCCGATCAGCGAGCCGCCGGTGGCGAGCCAGGCGGTGGACAGCGGCATGACGGCCAGACAGGTCAGCGTCAGCCCCCACAAGCCGACCTTCCCCGTCCGCACGACGTTGGCCACCGTGGTGCCTGGTGAGCGCCACAGCAGGTACGTCGTCAGCGGCAGGAACACGAACACCTGCAGCACCGGGCCGTCGTTGACCAGCTGGGCGAAGCCAGCGAAGGTCGAGAAGGTGAAGACCGCCGCCCAGATCAATCGGCCCGGTCCTTCGGGGCCCTGCCGGATGAGACCGAACAGTGGGCCTCCGAAGAGCAGCACGTTGCCGCCGGCTGCCACCAGCTGCATGGGCAGGTTGAGCTCGACGTTCTCCTGGGTCACCGGGGACCCGGTCAGCAGCCCGACGAGCCCGAAGACGGTCACGAGTGCGATGGATGCTGCGGTCAGGACCTCGATGGCAAAGGTGGGGCGGCGCAACCACTGGTCGATCAGGTAGACGCCGACCACACCCATGAGCAGGACGAGGGGCAGGTAGGGCAGAAGTGCTCGCATCAGGAGCTGCGACTGCGGTCGATCGTCTGCTGGTAGACCTCGAGGTACCGGTCGGTCACGACGTCCATGGTAAAGCGGCGCTCGACGCCTTCGAATCCCTGCTGCGACATCAGCCGCCACGCCGCGTCATCGGTGAGCAGTTCGGTGGCCGCCTCCGCGATGGCGCCGGCTGATCGCACGTCGGCCAGTCGGCCCATGCGGCCGCCGCGGAGGACCCACGGCACCGCGCCGGACCGACGGCCACCGATCACGGGGGTGCCCTGCGCCATCGCCTCGATCAGGACCATCCCGAACGACTCCTCCCGGCCGGGGTGCACGAGCACGTCGGCCTCCCGCATGAGTTGGAGGACGCGGTCGTGCGGCTGGTACCCGAGGAAGGTGATGTACCGGTCGACCCCACGCGCCGCAGCGTAGGCCGCGGCAGGTCCATCGGCCTCGTGCTGCGGCCCCAGCAGGGTGAGTGTTGCCGCGGGGACGCGAGCGCGAATCTGCGGCATCGCATCGATCAGCGCCCGGGTGTTCTTCAGGCGGCTGAACCCGTCAGCGACCGCCAGCAGCCGGCCTGGCCCCGGCCCGTCCCTCGGACCGGGCCCCAGCAGACGCGTGTCCAGCCCGTTGGGGACCACAGCGACGTGTGGCATGCCGATCATGCGCAACCGCCGGGCCATCTGTGGCGACGGCGCGGTGAGTGGCGGGCGTGACCACAGGGCACCGACGAACATGCCGAGCCGAACCAGTCGATAGGGATCGGGGGTGTACCACAGCACGGCGGGCGCCCAGTCGTGGACGGTGACCAGCCGCGGTGCCGGGTGTCCCCTGCTGGCGAGGGCGTACTCGTAGGACCAGTGCACGTGGAGGATGTCGACGTCCACGGCAGCGAGCGACTGGCGCAGCAGGCCGCGTTCGACCGCGTAGGCATCGCGGCCCCGACCGCCACGGCGTCGTGGCAGGAGGACGGCCGAGAGTGACGTCCCGCTGACCGTCGTCGGGTGCGCCACGTCCTCGTCGAGGCCCACGTAGGTCACCTGGTGGCCGCGGTCCAGCAGCGACTCGGCCAAGAGCGAGACCACCAGTCCACGATTGCCCTCCGGCAACGGCGCTCCGGCCGGCAGCCACGGCCCCAGCCCCCCTCTGGTCCAGGGCCCGACCAGGCCGACCCTCACAACGCGGCTCCAGTCGGCCGGGTTGGGTTGCCCAGCGCTCGATGGATGGCCTCCACGCGCGCCGGCCAGCGCTGCTGCAACGCCCACCGCCTGGCCGCCCGTCCCCGACGGGCGCGCTCGGTCGGATCGAGCGCTGCGGTCACGATGGCCGCCGCAAGTGCCGCCACCGTCGTCCGCCTATCGGTTGCGGGGACCAGGTAGCCCGCCGTGTGCGGCAGGTGCGTCCCCACGCCATGCAGGTCCAGACTCACCGCGGGCCGGGCCTGGGCTGCCGCCTCGAGGATCTGCGCCCCGAAGCTCTCGCGAAGGGAGGTGAACAGCAGCGCATCGCAACGCCGCAGGAGCGGTCGGATCTGCTCGTGGGGCACGTGGCCCAGCAGGGAGACCCGGTCCTGCAGACCCAACCGGCGGGTCCACGCCTCGACGTCGTGTGCTTGTGGGCCGCCCCCGGCGACGGTCAGGCGGACCTCCGCCGTTCGGGCGGCGGCTGCCACGGCCTCCAGTGCCAGTGGCAGGGCCTTGATGGGCAGGAGCCGTCCGATCCAGAGCAGCTCCATGCGTCCGGGCGGCCGGCTCGTTGGTCCGGGTGGCTCTGCCTCATCACCCGGGCTGAGGCCGGTGTCGAGCATCTGCAGCACCTGGGGGGCCCCGATCGACCGGACGGCGCGCTCGGTCGCGGCGTTGGTGACGGCGACGACGGCGGCCCCGCGAAGCGTGGCGCGCGTGCGCGGGTTCCGTGGCAGTGCGCGGGTCACCAGCAGAGTCCGGAGCGCCTCCTTGGC
Source organism: Euzebya tangerina (assembly GCF_003074135.1). Classification (NCBI taxonomy): domain Bacteria; kingdom Bacillati; phylum Actinomycetota; class Nitriliruptoria; order Euzebyales; family Euzebyaceae; genus Euzebya; species Euzebya tangerina. The sequence continues at coordinate 404,280 of NZ_PPDK01000003.1, forward strand.
CCAACTGTCACCGAAGTAGGCCTTGAACGCCGGGGGCGCGACCTGCCCGCCACCGACGGGACCGAACACCAGCGGGACATCGAGGTGGTGCAGTGGTGTGCCCCAGATCAGACTGCCCCAGGAGACGTGGTGGACCAGATCGAAGGTGGCGGAGGTGGTCAGACGCCTGGCCAGTTCGGCGCTGCTGGCCTGCCAGGCCAGGTAGTCGGCGTAGACCCGCGGGTGTCCGCGGACGACGCTGGCCCATGCGGCTGGCTTCGCCACCTCCACGCGCACCGCCCCGCCGACGGCATGCCGGAGCGGCCCCGCGAACTGCGGTTGGGTGAGCACCGTCACCGCGTGGCCGGCCTCGGCCGTCCAGCGGACCCAGTTCCACCCACCCTCAGCCTCGGACCCGTGCCCCGGCGCGCAGGCGTACGCGGAGATCAGGACCTGTCGGGTCGTCACCGGGCCGTCCTGGCGTCGCGGCCGACCAGCTGACGCGCGACGTACCAGAGGAACTGGGGGTTGTTGACCGCGTACCGCTTCCACAGCCGACGGGGCTCCCGCAGCAGCCGGTACAGCCACTCCAGGCCAGCCCGCTGGAGCACATCCGGGGCCTGGGCAACGGTGCCGGCCAGGAAGTCGAACGCCGCACCGACGCCCATGAGCGCGGTCCCCGGCAGCTCGGGCGCAACGCGGTGCATCCACAGCTCCTGCTTGGGCATCCCCAGGCCAACCCACACGACATCGGCCCCGCTGTCCCTGATGTGGGCCAGTCGCTGCTGCTCCTCCTCGCTGGTCAGTTGCCGAAACGGTGGCGAGTGGGCTCCGACGACTGCGGCTCCCGGTGCCAGTGCGGCGATACGTCCTTGCAGCGCCCGGAGTGTCTCGGGCGACCCGCCGTAGAGGTAGTGACGCAGGTCGTGTGCCCGCCCCCAGGGCAGGGCCATCTCCATCAGGTCCGGGCCGTAGACCCGCTGCTGAGTCGGGTGCCCCAGTCGCCGCAGCGTCCACACCAACGGCACACCGTCAGGGGTGGCCAGGTCGGCCGCCTCGATGGCGCGCCGCAGCTCCGGATCCCGTCTGGCCACCATGACGGAGTGGACGTTGCAGAACATCACCGTGCGAGCGCGGTCGGGCAGCGGGTGCAGCAGGAGGTCCATGACCTCCTCGTAGCTGGTCGCCGAGATCGTCGTGCCCACGACGTCGGTCCGGTCCGGGAGCAGGGTCACGGCGTCACCAGGTTGGCCCGACCGCTACTCATGCCGACGGCCGGCCTCCCACTCGATGGTCTCCAGGCCCGCGTCGACCAGGGCCTTCTCCTTCAGCGCCAGCTTCATGTCGGACTCGACCATCATCGCCACCAGCTCGTCGAAGGTGTGTCGGGGCTTCCAGCCCAAGACCCGATGTGCCTTGCTCGCATCACCCAGCAGCTGCTCCACCTCGGCGGGCCGCATGTACCGCTCGTCCGTCCCGGTGTGGCGCTCCCAGTCGAGGTCGAGCATCGCAAAGGTCTTCTCGGCGAACTCGCGGACGGAGAACATCTCCCCCGTCGCCACGACGTAGTCGTCAGGCTCCTCCTGCTGCAGCATCAACCACATGGCTTCGACGTAGTCCCCCGCGAAGCCCCAGTCGCGCTGCGCATCGAGGTTCCCCAGATAGAGCTTCTTCTGCAGCCCGAGCTTGATCCTGGTCGCCGCCCGGGTGATCTTGCGGGTGACGAACGTCTCCCCCCGCCGGGGCGACTCGTGGTTGAACAGGATCCCATTGCAGGCGTACATGTCGTACGACTCACGATGGTTGACGGTCTGCCAGAACCCGTACACCTTCGCGCAGCCGTACGGGCTGCGGGGGTGGAACGGCGTCGTCTCGGACTGGGGCACCTCACGGACCTTGCCGAACATCTCCGAGGAGGACGCCTGGTAGTAGCGGGGCATCTCGTCCCCGAGCTGCCGACACGCCTCCAGCAGGCGAAGGGTCCCGAGTGCATCCACGTCGACGGTGTAGATCGGGTTGGCGAAGGAGACCGCCACGTGTGACTGGGCACCCAGGTTGTAGACCTCATCCGGCCTGATGTCCTGCAGCAGCTGGGACAGCGAGTTGCCGTCGGACAGATCCCCGTAGTGCAGGAACATGCGAGCGCTGTCCAGGTGCGGGTCGAGGTAGAGGTGATCGATCCGTTCGGTCCCGAAGGTGCTGGCGCGTCGCACCAGACCGTGGACCTCATACCCCTTGTCCAGGAGCAGCTCCGTCAAGTAGGACCCGTCCTGACCGGTGATGCCGGTGAGGAAGGCCTTCTTCGGTTCGGTCATGGAGTGTCCAGCGGTTGCGGTCGGGTCAGCCCGGCATGGTAACCGGCCCACCGTCGCGTCAGCTTGACGGCTCGTTGACGTGACGGGCTACGGTTCGGCCTTGGATGAGCAGCTCCTCGGGTCGGTGTGTTGTGGTCGGCGGCGGCTTGGTCGGCCTGGCCACCGCCGCAGCGCTCAGCCGCCAGCGGCCTGACGTCCGCGTGACGGTGATCGACAAGGAGCCCCAGCTCGCCCAGCACCAGTCCGGTCGCAACTCCGGTGTCATCCACTCCGGTGTCTACTACACGCCGGGGTCCGCCAAGGCCACGAACTGCCGGCAGGGCCGCGCGCTCCTGCTCGACTTCGCAGCCGATCACGGCATCGACATGGACCTGTGCGGCAAGGTGATCGTGGCGACCGAGGACAGCGAGCGGGGGCCGCTGGCCGAGATCGAGCGGCGCGGCAAGGCCAACGGTGTGGCTGCGCGATCGATCGACCTGGCCGAGCTGGCCGAGTTGGAACCACACGTCCGCGGCGTCGCAGCCCTGCACGTCCCCGATGCCGGCATCATCGACTACCCGGCGGTCGCGCGGACGCTGGCGGACGCCATCACCCAGGCCGGGGGCACGATCCTCACCGACACCGCGGTGGAGCGGGGTGAGGAGCGCGGTGACGTCGTCCGGCTCACCACCACTGCCGGTGATCTCGAGGCCGATGCCGTCGTGACCTGCGCCGGGTTGCAGAGCGATCTCGTGGCGCGGGCCTTCGGCGTCACCGACCTGCCGCTGCAGATCGTCCCCTTCCGCGGCGAGTACTACCAGCTCACCGAGGACGCGGAGCAGCTCTGCCGCACCTTGATCTATCCGGTGCCCGATCCGCGCTTCCCCTTCCTCGGCGTGCACCTGACCCGGCACATATCCGGCCGGGTGCTGGCCGGGCCCAACGCGGTGCTGGGGCTGGCCCGCGAGGGCTACCGGTGGCGCGACGTCGACCCGGCAACCCTCAAGCGGTTGGCGGCGAGCCCCGGACTCCGTCGACTGGCGAGCGAACACTGGCGCACCGGTCTCGGAGAGATGTGGCGGTCGCTGAACCGCGGCGCATTCGTCAAGGCCCTGCAGAAGATGACCCCGGACATCACGACAACGGACCTCGCGCCGTACCCGGCGGGCGTGCGGGCGCAGGCGCTGTACGCCGACGGCTCACTGGCGGACGACTTCGTCTTCCACGAGACCGCTCGAACGCTGCACGTGCTGAACGCACCGAGCCCTGCTGCCACGTCCTGTCTGTCGATCGGCGAGCGACTCGGTGCCGCGGTCGTCGAGCGCCTCGGCTAGCCGGATCAGACGCCCTGGTTGGTGTGCAGCGCCGCGGGCAGGGTCTTGGCCAGGATGCGCATGTCGGTCCCCAACCCGACCTGGTCGACGTAGTCGAGGTCGACGTCGACGTGTTCGTGCATCATGCCGTTGCCGCGCTCGGAGACCTGCCACAGGCCGGTCATCCCTGGCTTCACCGCGTGACGACGGTGCATCCACTCGGCGTAGTGCTCCTCGACGATGCCGGGCAGTTCGGGGCGCGGACCCACCAGGCTCATGTCACCCCGCAGCACGTTGATGAGCTGCGGCAGCTCATCGAGTGAGAGACGGCGGATCAATCGGCCGGTGGGCGTCAGGCGGGGATCCTGCTCGCTCTTGTGCGTCCGCCGGCGGTCGAACCCATCGAAGGTGGCAGCGGTCCGTCGGCGGTCCGCGTTCATCGAGCGGAACTTGTAGACGGTGAAGCTGCGTCCGCCGAGTCCAACACGCTCCTGGCCGAAGATCAGCGGCGCTCCGAGGCTGGTGTACACCCCCATGGCGACCACGGCGAAGAGGGGGAGGAGCAGGATCAGGGCCAGCAGCGCAACCAGGCGATCGATGACCGGCTTGACCAGCCTGACGTAGGTCGAGCTGACGGGTGCGCCGAGTTCTACGGGGGTCAGGACGACCGGTGTCGCATGTCGTCGTGTGGTGGTTGCCATGGCTGTCTTGTCTCACCCGTCCCGTTGTGAGCCGCGCGTTCGGCTGATGGAGTCCACGCCGCTGAGCCATTCGGGACGCCGGGTTGGGGCGACACCGTGTGGTGATCAGCAGGACGCGCAGCCAGATCGCGGAGAGTATACGCCGACTGTCAGGGCATTCGCCGACCGACGCTGGCCAGCTGGATCCCCACCGCCACCAAGCCCTCCGGATCCCAGACGTTCCGGGCATCCACGACCACGGGGAACTCCAACCACTCGGCAAGCTGCGGGGCGGTGATCTCGGCGTACTCCGGCCACTCGGTGCAGGTGACGACGGCGTGCGCTCCTCGGACCGCCTCCTCCGCGGTCTCGCAGAGCCGGACCTTGTCACCCCAGCGGTCGGCGACCTGCGGCAGCGCCACGGGATCGTGCAGACGGACCTGGGTGCCCTCCTCGATCAGGGACTCGATGACCTCGAGGGCTGGCGCCTCGCGGATGTCATCGGTGTGCGGCTTGAAGGCCAGGCCGAGTACGGCGACCTCCTTGTCGCCGATGTTCCACAGCAGCCGCCGCAGTTGGACGACCGGCCACAGCTTGGCTTCGCGATTGATCCGCTCCGTCTCGCGGAGCAGCCCGAAGTCGTAGCCGAGGTCGGCGGCGATGTGGATGAAGGCCTCCACGTCCTTGGGAAAGCACGATCCGCCGTATCCGAGGCCTGCGTTGAGGAACGCCCGTCCGATCCGGGCGTCGTGACCCATGGCATCGGCGACGGTGTGCACGTCTGCCCCGGTCATCTCGCAGACCCGGGCCACGGCATTGATGAAGGAGATCTTCGTGGCCAGGAACGCATTCGAGGCGTGTTTGATCAGCTCGGCCGTCTTGACGTCGGTGGCGACGTAGGGACAGTCGTGGCCGTCGAGCAGCGGCTGGTACAGCTCCCGCATGATGCGGTGGGGCGCCTCGCCGTCGGCTCCGACCACCACACGATCCGGGAACAGGGTGTCCTGGACTGCGGACCCCTCGCGCAGGAACTCCGGATTCGACACCACGGCGTGTTGGGTGCTCCCGCCCGTGCTCTTGGCCTGGAGGCCAAGGGCCTGCTTGATCCGCTCCCCCGTCTGCACCGGCACGGTCGACTTCTCGGCCACGACGGTCGGCTTCGTCGCGTGGGTCGCGACCATGGCCGCCGCAGCCTGGACGTACGTCAGGTTCGGCGCACCGTCCTTCCCCTTGGGGGTGCCCACGCAGATGAACACCACATCGCGGTCGTCCAGGGCCACGGAGGGGTCGCCGGTCACCGTGATCCGGCCGGCGTCGACCCCCGTGAGGACCAGGTCGCGGAGGCCGGGCTCGTGGAACGGGACCTGACGGTTCTCCACCGAGGTGATCTTGGCCGGGTCGTTGTCGAAGCCGATGACGTCGTGGCCCCACTCCGCCATGCAGGCGGCGGTGACCAGACCGACGTGGCCGATCCCGATGACGCTGACCTTCATTGTGCTGTTCCTCTCCAGATCTAGAGCTCTTCGTGGTCGGTGACCTGTGCGCGCTCGGCTGCCTCTGACCCACCGTTGTTGGAGACATCCTCGACGTCCGGCTCGTATCGCTCACTGGGACGGGCGACCAGGTGACGTCGCGGCTCGGGTTCCGGTCGACTGCGCTCCTTGGCGCGACGGGTCTTCGGGAGCAGGCGGCGCTGGCCGTCGGTGTCCTCGGCAATGCCGTAGCCGTACCCGTAGGCGGCTGCTGTGGTGGCGTCCGAGCGGTTGAAGACATAGCCGAGCAGTGGGGTCGAGACGAACTTGAGTCGCTCACGGACCTTCTGCAGCTCACTGACCGGCGTGCCGTGACTGACCACCAGGACCATACCGTCGGCTGAGCCGGACACGATCACCGCATCGGCCACCGCGAGCAGCGGCGAGGAGTCGATGATGACCAGTTCGGCGGAGGCCCTGATCTCGTTCATCGTCTTCCGGAAGACGTTGGTGCGCAGCAGTGCGGCGGGGTCACCACGTCGCTGCCCCGCGGTCACCACCGGGATCTGCGAGCTCTCGCTGAACCGGTAGCGCCGCACGACGTCAGCGACCTTGACTCCATCGGCGGCGATGTCGGACAGGCCCGGTCGGTCCTGTGCCCGCAAGACCGTCGTCAGACCCCTGGCCCGGATGTCGGCGTCGACCATCATCACCCGCCGGCGGTCACGTGACGCCGCGATGGCCAACTGCAGGCTGGTGGTGGTCTTGCCGTCGCCTGGCAGGGTCGAGGTGACCATCAGCGACTTCCCACCCACGGTGTCGCCCAGGGCGAACTCGATGGAGGAGAGCACGAACTCGTAGGCCTCGGCGGCCGCAGGGTCCAGCTGCAGCAGCCCGGTGAGCTCGTCGTCGGCCTCGGCGCGGTACAGCGGGATCTCGCCCAGCAGGGGGACGCCCAGCACGTCTTCTGGGTCGGTGCGGTTGAGGACGCGTTGCGAGCGACCGGCGTACCAGTAGGCCCAGATCGCGGCGGCGATCCCGGACAGGAAACCCCAGATCGCAACACCAAGTCGCACCTGGGGGCGAGCCGGCAGCTCGGGCGGTCGGGCCTCCTCCAACTCGTCGACCCCGTCGCCGCGGAGCTGGGCCTGCGCCTCCACCGTTGACACCGTGGACTCGAGCTCGATCAGGCGGGCGGACAGGCTCTGGATCTGGCTCTGCAGCGCGAGGTTCGAGGGGTCGTCGTTCAGCTGCGACTGGACCTGCTCGAGGCTGGCCTCGAGGCTGCTGATCTGCTCGTTGACCTCGAACACGGCCGCGGCGGCGTCAGCTCGCTCCCGCTCGCGGTTCTGGGTCATGTAGGCGGTCGCGATCGCGTTGGCGATCTCAGCGGCCTCCTCGGCGGTGTCCGCCGTGGCGTTGACCCGCAGCAGGAGGTCCTCGATGTTCGAGTCGATGCTGGTGTGGTCGATCAGATCCTGGATCGACGGCGCGTTCTCGAGCGACTCGCGGGCGGCCTCGAGGACCGACCGGGAGGACGCACGTGCTGCCTGCTGCGGGACGAACTCCTGCGGGCTGATCCGGGGGCGGGAGTCGATTCCCATGCCCGGCAGCGTTCCCGGGTTGGTGAGGAAGAGCACCGCGGTGGCGTCGTAGCTCGGCGGCTGCGCCGACGTGACGAAGAAGCCGATCACGCCCATCACGAGGGGGAACAGGACCACCGGCAGTCGATATCGCCACAGCGATTCGAGCAGCGTCGGGCCGGCGCGAAGGGATTCGTTCACCGGCTGGAGGGTACCTGTGGGCGCGGTTCGAGCGGCGGCCCCGACGTCACGCCGGCACCGGGCTGAACACGATCTGGAGGTCGAGGTCGCGTGTGGCGTCCAGTCGCAGGTCGACGGCGCCGTCCTCGACCGAGGCCCCCTCGGGGAGCTCTGACGCCTCGAAGCCGTCGGGGATCGCCACGGTGACGTGCAGTTCGACAGGCCGGATGGTCGTCTGGTGGCGGTAGCGCAGCGTGTACACCCGGTCGGCCCCGCGCGAGGTCCAGGCGTCGGGGGTCTGGTAGGACCATGCCAACTGCCGGGATTGGCCAGCCGGGGTCAGCATCCAGGTCGAGCGCACGGGATGGCCGAGCTCGATCCCCTCCTCGGTCTCGAGGCCCTCGAACCCGTTGTCAGGCACCTCGAAGAAGTCACATCCCGGTGCGCAGTAGACGCTGATGAACGACAGCGCGTCGCCGACGTCCAGTGGCGGATCGCCGAACCCGATCATGTAGCCCGGCTCACCCTCCAGCACCGCTTGGTTGTCGAACCCGGTCAGCAGTGTGCTGACGGCCACGCCGTCGGGACCGAGCACGACGTCGTAGTCGACGGTCCGCTGCAGGAAGTAGTCGATCTTGTAGCTGGCGCCGGAGTTCAGGAAGATGCCGAGGAAGTCGCCGGTGTCGCCGTCAGACAGGCGTCCGGCCAGGCCGAGCTCGGTGATGATGGCCTGCTCCTCGGAGTCCGAGGCGTAGACCAGCAGGCTCTGGCGGGCCACCATCTCGGCGAGGGAGCTGATGACCACCGACGCCGAGGTGCCGCCGGGGTTGGCCAGGAAGCCCTGCAACGAGGCCTGGGCCACAGCCCCGATCAGCCGCTTGCGCTCGTCCGGGTCGGTCAGCTCGGAGTAGGCGCCGTGCGAGACGAACTCGACGACGTTGTCGGCGTCGATCTGCCCCAGGCCCTCGAGCTCGACGGGTCCGGAGATCCGGAGCAGTGACTCGAACGCGAACGGGTCGATGGCCAGCACCCCGTCGAGCGTGCTGTCCTGGCTCTCGCGGAAGTAGTTCTCGAGCAGCGTCGCGGCGGAGGGGAAGTCCGGGGTCATGTTTATGTTCGGCAGGAAACCGCTGCCGCCGTAGATGTCGTAGCGCTCCTCGAGGCTCTCGTCGGGCCACTCGAGCGTCCCGCGCGGCAGCGACGGCAACTCGTACAGATCGGTCGTCGGTGTGAAGGACAGCTGCCCGTCGTCGGCATCCATCAGCAGGTAGGCCCCGAAGAATCCGCCGGTGCCGCGGGCCTCGGTCGGATTGGACGCCACCACCAGGTAGCGACGGGGGCCCTCGGCCCCGAACAGCGCCGGGAGGACCTCAGCAACGCCGCTCGCCGTTCGCAGCTGTCCCTCGGCTGGTTCGAGCAGGGCCAGGAACTCGGCGCGGGCATCGCGCACCTGCGCGTCGATGCCGGAGCTCGGCACGTCGAGGACGATGGCCTGAGCGGCAGCCACGTCCTCTGCGGCCTCCTCGAGGACCGGAGCAAGATCGGCGAGCGCATCGACGGGGATGCGGCCGTCGGTCGGCGCCAGTGCCCCCAAGCCGCCGTCGCCCGCGTCCAACTGCGCGGTGACGGCTCCTCCCGCGTCGGAGACGAGCGTGGCGGCCAGAGCCAGATCACCGACCGCATCCAGGGTGCGGCGGTAGGTGGCGATCAACCGGACCGGGGCGACCGTGGGGCCCGACAGCGCGTCGGGGACCTCAGCCAGCCTCTGCGACGCGCTGGCGAAGCGGGCCTCGGCCGCGGGCAACTCCCCCGCGGTCAGCGCGTCGCGGGCGGCGATCAGATCCGAACGCGCGGCTGTGACGCCGTCACGAACGCCGGTGAGTTCATCGTAGGCCAGCCAGCCCCAGACGCCGAGCGCGGCGAGGATCAACGCACCCAGTGCGGCAACCCAACCCCATGGGCGCCGTCGGCGGGAACTCCGCTGGCCGCCGTAGACGCGCTGTGACGGCAGCGGGGCCACATCGCCGACGTCGTCCTCCAGATCGACGGTCTCGAGTCCAGCTGCATCGTCGATGTCGAACTGCTCGACGGGGCCAGCGTCGGTTGCATCCTCGTCGTCGTCGAAGATCTCGTGGAGCTCGTCCACGTCGAACGGCTCGCTGTTCATGCTCGACCCTCCATCACATCAGAGTCTGTTCGATGGTCGTGAGGAGCGCATCGACTCGGGTGGGCACCTCAGGCAGGGTGGTGCGGTCCAGCCAGCAGACCCGGGATTCAGCGTCGGCCACCGTCCGATCTTCGCCGTACGGCGCCCGGTCGTAGCGGTCCCGCAGCTCGTCATAGGCCGTCCCGTCCCCGCCGACGGCGACGTCGCGGAGTGCCACCGTTCGTTCCTGCACCACGGTCGCCCAGCGGATGCGGTTGGTCCGCAGGTCCGTGCAGCCATCCGGGGTGGCGGGCAGCCGGCGGGCCACCGCTGCGATGCCGTCGGACTGCACCACGAGCTCCTCCAGTCGGGTCTCGAAGTCGCTGCGCGAGCCGCGTGCGGCCCACGCCGTCACGACGTTCTCCAGGGAGGCGTCGAAGGCGATGTAGGGATCAAGCTCGTTCACGTCCCTCTGAACATCGGCAGCCACGTCACGTGCCTCCAGCATCAACTGGGTCATGGCGTCCTCGGCGGCAACGGGGACCGCGTCCGATTGCGCCTCCGCCAATGCGTCGTCGAGGTCCAGCACCGCGCGGTCGAGCCGGGCCTGGACCCCGACCAGCGCGGCCAGCGCGTCCTGCTGTGGCTGGCCGCGGTCCACCGTGTGGCGGAGGAAGTCGGCTCGCCGGGCGAGGTCGAGGGTCACCTCGGCCAACTCGACGATCGGCGGGCCCAGCAGCTGCTGCGTCGGCGTGCTCGCGCCGAGGTCAGGCGGTGCCACGCCGCCGCCGGCAGCGCTGTCGGTGACAGAGTCGTCCGAGCCAGAGTCGACGGTGACCACGACGCCCTCCCCCGGGGTGGTGGCGGTGCCGGTGTCACTCGTGGCGGTGTTGGTATCAGCGCCGCCGTCACCAGCCTGATCGTCGACGGTCGGCACACACCCGACGGCGAGGGCTGCCAGGACGACGAGCAGCAGGTATCCCCGTCCACGCGGTGGGAGGTCAGGCCGGTCGGGCGACGACCAGGAGCGCGCAGTCGTCATCCGGAGCACCACCGGCCCAAGTCTGCACGCTGAACCACAGCTCCGCGGCAAGTTCCTCGGCACTGATCCCGGGCGTGGCGGAGAGGCGCGCGGCGTTCGACAGGACCCGCTCTGCGCCGTACCGCTGGTTGTTCTCCGCTGTCGCATCGGTGACGCCGTCGGTGTAGAGCACCAGCATCTCGCCGGGTTCCAGGGAGAAGCTCGTGACCTCGTCGATCGGTCTGCCGATCAGCCCGAGTGGGGGTGTGGGTGCGGCCTCCACCGGGTGGCCCGCGCCGCCACCGACCACGATCGGAGGTGGGTGGCCGGACAGCACCAGCTCCACGTGCCACGTCGTGGGGTCCACGGCCACTAGCGCCAGCGTGACGAACCGTTCGCTGTCCAGCTGATCTTGGACGACACGGTCCAGGGTCTCGACCAGATCCGCCATCCCGAGCGTTCCACTCACCAGCGCTCGGAGCGACCACACGGCCATGCTCGACGCACCGGCAGCAACCAGTCCCTTGCCGGCCACGTCGCCCAGTGCAACCGCCGCGCGCCCGTCGGGCAACTCGAACCAATCGTAGAAGTCGCCACCGAAGGATCCGGTTGCACGGGTGTTGGCGTGCAACTCGACGGCGATGTCGAGGTCACCGGGCCGGCCACGCGGCATCAGCGACTCGGTGTAGCGGGACAGCAGCGAGCGGCGCTCCGCAGCCAGGCCGACCTTGCGCATGGCCGGCTCGATGGCTCCGATCAGGGAGCGGACGACCGACCGCGACAGGTCATCCAGCGGCTCGGCGTGGGCGATGCCCAGCACCCGGGTCGGCTCCGACGTCAGCACCGCGAGCGTCACCAGCGGGCCGTCCTTGTAGCCGCGTGACTCGGCTTCGAGCAGGGCTCGCACCGACGGCGTGACATCCGGGGACGCCAACCCCTCCAGCCGCCGTTCCGTGAGCTCGCTGCCGGGCAGGTCGCCGTCGTACTCCCCTGCCACCAGCCGTGGCTCGCCCGTGGCGGTGACCTCCCAGATACGAGCGCCGTCGACGCTCTCGAGTTCGGAGAGCCCACGTGTGATCGCGACGAGCAGCTGTTGGGGACTGACGGCAGCGCCCAGCTCACCCGCCAGATCGGTGATGGTCGTCAGGACGGCGTCGGACCGCTCCGCCGCGCGCGTGAGCTCGAGTCCGGCGAGTGAGCCGGCAACGACATCGCCCAGACCTTGGAGGAGGGCGATGTCGGGTTCCTCGGACTCGGGGAGCCCGCCGAGCGCGAGCACGCGCGTCGCCCCGCGGCGCGCATTCATGCGCAGGACCACCCCGCTGTGCCAACCGGACGTCTGGCTCATCGGAGCGGGCCCCTCCTCCGGCGTGGTCCAGCGCAGCGTCGCCCGGCCCAGCAGGACGGTCCAGAGCGGTGACCGCAGATCGCCGATGCCGATCTGGCTCGGAAGGGTCGACGTCGCCGTGACGGCTCCGTGGACCGAACAGACCTCCTGCACCGGGCGAAGCGTCTCCCCCACGCCACGCTCGAGAACGGCTGCGCTGGTCGCGCCGGAGCTCCTGAGAGCGGTGGTGAGCAACTGTCCGAGCATCACGTCGGGGTCGCTCTCCTGCTGGATCGCGGTCACGAGGTCCAGCAGTCGAGTGAGGTCTGCGGCAGCCCCCCGGGGGCTGGTCCTGGCGTGGTCAGACAGCAACGGATCGATCAGGGGGAGTTGGTTTTCAGGCGTCGGTGGCGGGGGTTGGCCCCGAGCCGCTCGGTGGCGCTCCGGCCACCAGCCAGTTGGCCGGGCTCTGCCGGAGTGCCTCGTCGCGAAGCTCGGAGGGAAGCGTGTCGAGTATGCCCTCCAAGAACTGCCGCGCACGAGCCAGGTGCGTCTCGGCCCGGTCGGGATCCACCTCGGCGAGGATCAGCTCGGCCGGCCACATCAGCGGGGCGGCACCACATCGAGCAGCCAACTGGAGCCCGCGCTCCGCGATCCGGAGCGCCTCGTCCTGCTCACCCGCACCAGCCCGGGCGGCCGCCAGGAAGATCATGGACTTGGCTTGGTGGCGGACCGCCCCCTGGCCGGAGGCCACCTTGGCGCCACCGGCGAAGACCCTGGCCGCGCGGTTGAACTGGCCCCGAACCATGTGGACCTCACCTCGGACCCAGGTCAGCCGGACGCCCTGACGCCATGAGCCGGCAGCCGTGACCGCGGCGGCAGCAACCTGAAGGCGCCGGGACATGACCGTGGCGTCAAGCCCGAGGCCGACGGCGTCGGCGACCTGGCCGATCCGGATGGCAGCGCGGATCGAGGGGACACGGACCGTGGCCGACTGCAGCAGGTCGAGGGCGTCGGCGTCGGTCTCCTCGGCGAGGTGGTGCAGGCTGATCTGGCGGTACAGCATCGCCCGGGTCATCTGGGAGCAGGCCTGGATGTCAGGTGACCCGGCAGCGGCCTGGTCACAGGCCTCCAGAGCATCGCCATATCGTCCGAGGGCCGTCAGCAGCCAGGCCCGCTTCCACTGGGTGACAGGCCCGTCCCGCTGGTCCAGGTCGCGCAGGGAGGTCTCCAGCCGGCCGCTCAGGGCATCCCTCCCCAGAGAGGGCGCTCTTGCCGTACCGGCCGGACGCGTCATCGGTGCAGACCCTAGTGGTCTGTTCGAGAATTGGCCGGCGATTGCCCGTGGTCCTGCGCCGCACGGCGGGTCCTGCAAGCGAGCGCAACCCAAGGACTCCTCGCTCATTCCATGACGCAGGGAACGCAGGCATGAGCGATGAGTGCGTCGCGCTGTCCAGCGGTGACGCGGGGGCGCGGGAACAACAGCTGATCGAGAGACAGACCACGAGTGCTCCGGCCCTCACCTGACGGCCGTTTCGGAGGTCCCGAGTCGCAGCACCAACCTGAGCCGTGCGACACTCCCCGCGAAGATCGCCCGGACCGACCAGACAGCGAGCTGTGACGTGAATGACCAAGAGACGCTGAGTACCTCCACCCGGTGGTTGCCCGAGGAGGAGTTGTCGTTCGTCCGAGAGCGCGTGCCGACTGTCTACGTCGAGGCGATTCCGGTCCGCACCGACCACCTCGGCGTGGTGGAGAAGGTCGGGCTGCTGTTGACGGCGCGGCCGGACGGCACCCTGACCCGGTCGATCGTGAGCGGGCGGGTGCTGTACGGGGAGACGGTCCGAGAGGCGTTGTGGCGGCACCTGACGAAGGACCTGGGTCCGGATGCGGAGCCGTTGGTGCCGGCGACCGTCGCACCGTTCACGGTCGCGGAGTACTTCCCGACCCCGGACCGGACGGGGTTCACCGACGAACGGCAGCACGCGGTCAGCCTGGTGTTCATCGTGCCCGTGACCGGCGAGTGCGTGCCGTCGCAGGAGGCGCTGCAGTTCAGCTGGATGAGTGTCGCGGAGGCCACGTCCCCGCTGGTGGCGACGGAGATGTCGGGAGGTCAGGACCGGCTGATCACGATGGCGATGGCGCACGTGGGCTGCCTGCCTTAGCTGCCTCAACTCCCAGAGCGGGGGGAGGGTCGGTGCCTGCCTGGCCCGGTGGGTGGACTTACCCCGCCGAGCATGGCCAAGGTCCACCCGCCCGACGTGCGGCGCCGTGGGCGCCGAGGGCCGGGAACCGATTCTGACCGGTCCTGGCGCGCCCCGGTCGTGGGGTGGGTGGACTTCTCGCGCCTGACCGACATGAAGTCCACCCACTGGCCTGGTGACCGCCGTCAGCGAGCAGGGCACCCGTCGCGGTTGACCGGCCCACCCGTCGCGGTCGACCAGCTCACGCGTCGCGGTCGATACGACGGGGTCAGGCTGCCCTGTCAATCCGCAGACGACGAGCAAGGTCCCGCCTGAACGACGCTCGAAACCAGTCAGCACCATCTGCCGCATCCAGTCGTCCAGTGGCGTAGCGGTGGACAACCCAGTCCAAGCCCTGGCGGAGCTGGCGGTCCCGCGTGCGGTCCCAGGCCGCCGCGGTTGCCGACTGGTGATGGGGACCGTCGATCTCGGCCCCGAACCGCAACTCGGGAACGGCCAGATCGATCTCGGCGACGATCCGTCCGCCAGACCGCACGGGGTAGGGACGGGGGTGGAGGGTCACGCCGAACTCCCGGCACACGTCGGCGGCGATCGCCCGTGCTCGTGCCTCGGTCCGCGAGTGCGAGAAGCCCGGACGAAGCCGATTCGCGGCCGCGCGTACAGCCGGCGGGGGGCGGAGCGAGAATCCAAGAGCCGTCGGGTCCTCGGCCATCAGGATCAACTCATCCACCGACATGGTCCGAGTCCTGTCGAAGTACACGGCCAGGTCCACGATGCCCGAGACCGCACGGGGATCCCGGCGACCCAGGTGTGCACAATCCCAGATGACCCGAACCGGCGTGGCCAGCGGCAACCCGTTGCGCCACGTCCACATGCCCTCGATTCCCCGACGGCTTCGAATCAGACGGATCCGGTCGCGACTCGTCGTGGTCCGGTGCGCCCCGAGGAGTTGCGGCACCGCGACCTTGCGTCCGCGGAAGCCGTACTCCCACGCAGCCGACCAGCCGGTGACGGCCACGGAGGCGCCGACGCTCTCCCGTGCGGTTCGGAGGGGATCGCCCGCCAGGGCCCTCCCTCGTCCGGCAACCGAGATGTCAGCCACCGCCAGCAGGCCGGCCCAGAGCGACGTGCGTGCCGAGCTCGGTACGCCGGGAAGCAGGTAGACGGAGCGATGTGGCCGTCGCCACCCCTCTCGCCGAGCCCGCTCGTCCAGTCGACGCGGCTCCAACCCGACGAGCGAGGCCTGCCAGATGGCGATGCAGCCAGCCTGGTGCTCAGCAAGCCTGCCGAGTTCCCGGTACCGGCTGAGGTCACTGATGCCGTCGCGTGGGTCCATCCCTCAACCATGACCGACCGCTGACGTCTCAGGAGTGCTAACTCGTCTCGCCTGTGGATAAGCGCCTCGGACGTCACCGGCCGCACCGGGGGCACGATCCGGTGGGTGGACTTCACACCGTCCTGGCTGGCAAAGGCCACCCACCACGGCCCCCAGCGCAGCGGGGGCACCCTGTGGGTGGACCTTGCAGCCCTCAGGCAGGTCAAGTCCACCCACCATGGCAAGGCCGTCCCCCAGACCACGCGGGCCTGCCGAGTGCGTTCGGGACCAGCAACGACGAAGGCGGTCCCCGGAGGGACCGCCTTCGCGCGACTGTTCGGGCTGGACTAGAAGTCCATGCCGCCCATGCCGTGGTGGTCTGCGCCACCGGCCGGAGCCGCAGCAGGGGGCTCGGGCTTGTCGGCAATCAGCGACTCGGTCGTCAGCAGGATGCCAGCGATCGAGGCTGCGTTCTGCAGCGCGGAGCGGGTCACCTTGGCCGGGTCGACGATCCCGAAGGAGATCAGGTCGCCGTACTCACCGGTCAGCGCGTTCAGGCCCTGACCAGCCTCCATGTTGCGGACCTTCTCGACCACGACGGAGCCCTCGAGGCCCGCGTTCGCGGCGATCCAGTACAGCGGCGAGGAGAGCGCGGAGCGGACGATGTTGGCACCGGTGGCGTAGTCGCCCTCGAGGTCCAACTTGTCCAGCGAGGAGGCCGCCTGGATGAGGGCAGTACCCCCACCTCCGACGATGCCTTCCTCGACCGCGGCACGCGTCGCGGACAGGGCGTCCTCGATGCGGTGCTTCTTCTCCTTCAGCTCGACCTCGGTGGCCGCGCCGACCTTGACGACGGCGACGCCGCCCGACAGCTTCGCGAGGCGCTCGGAAAGCTTCTCGCGGTCCCAGTCGGAGTCGGTGTTGTCGATCTCGCCCTTGATCTGCTTGATGCGACCGTCGATGTCCTCCTGCGAGCCAGCACCCTCCACGATGGTGGTGTTGTCCTTGGTGATCGTGACCTTGCGGGCACGACCCAGGAGGTCCAGCGTGACGCCGTCCAGCTTCAGGCCGACCTCTTCGGAGATGACCTGGCCACCGGTCAGGATCGCGATGTCCTGCAGCATGGCCTTGCGACGGTCACCGAACCCAGGGGCCTTCACCGCGGCGGACTGGAAGGTTCCGCGGATCTTGTTGACGACCAGAGTGGCCAGTGCCTCGCCCTCGAGGTCCTCGGCGATGATCACGAGCGGCTTGCCGCCCTGCATGACCTTCTCGAGGATCGGGAGCAGGTCCTGGACCGAACCGATCTTCTGGTTCGCGATCAGGATGTAGGGGTCCTCGAACACCGCTTCCATGCGGTCGGTGTCGGTGACCATGTACGGCGAGATGTAGCCCTTGTCGAACTGCATCCCCTCGACGAAGTCAAGCTCCAGGCCAAAGGTCTGGGACTCCTCGACGGTGATGACGCCATCCTTGCCGACCTTGTCCATCGCCTCGGCGATGACCTCGCCGATGCCGGGGTCGTTGTTGGCGGAGATGGCCGCGACGTTGGTGATCTCCTCCTGCGTCTCGATGTCACGGGACATCGTCCCGATGGTCTCGACGACACGCTCGACAGCAGAGGCCATACCCCGCTGCAGCATGGTCGGGTTGGCGCCTGCGGCAACGTTGCGCAGACCCTCCTTCACCATCGCCTGGGCCAGGACCGTCGCGGTCGTGGTGCCGTCACCAGCGACGTCGTTGGTCTTGGTGGCGACCTCCTTGACGAGCTGGGCACCCATGTTCTCGTAGGCGTCCTCGAGCTCGACCTCGCGAGCAACGGTCACGCCGTCCTTGGTGATCGTGGGGGCGCCCCACTTCTTCTCCAAGACGACGTTGCGGCCCTTCGGTCCGAGCGTCACCTTGACCGCATCGGCCAGCGTGTTGACACCCGCCTCGAGCTTGCGCCGTGCGTCTTCGTGGAACTTCAGCTGCTTAGCCATGTGGTGTTCCTACCTCTCCTACTTGTTGACCTTGGCGAGGATGTCGCGGGCGTTGAGGATGATGTACTCCTCACCCGCCAGCTTGATCTCCGTGCCGCCGTACTTCGAGTAGATGATCACGTCGCCCTCGGCGACATCCATCGGGACCCGTTCGTTGTCATCGCCGAAACGGCCGGGGCCGACCGCGATGACGGTGCCCTCTTGGGGCTTCTCCTTCGCGGTGTCCGGAATGACCAGCCCGCTGGCCGTGGTCTGCTCGGCCTCATTGGCCTGAACAACAACGCGGTCCTCGAGCGGTTGGAGTGCAACCTTTGTAGCGGTCGCCATCGTGCGCCTCCTTGTGTCTTCGACCGCAGCAGACGCATCCGTGTGCGCCGCCTTGGTCCCGACATCTGCTGTGGTGTGTGGTGTGGTGCGTTGGCACTCTGTACCCCCGAGTGCCAATGCGGTGACGTTAGCACTCTAGCCAAGGCAGTGCAAAGCCTAAACATCAAGATCTTAGCCTGTTGGGCTCAGATTCACCCCAAGCACACATTCTGTTTGGAAATCTCCACAGAAAGTGTTTCTCTCGAAGTAACTCTGTGTTATTGTGGAGACACTTCACCAGTCGAATGTCACAGCGCGTGAGGGCAACTCCCCCGAAGCGCGGCACAAGGAGAAAACGCGTGGCCACTGAGTACCAGAGGCGTTTGGGCGCTCGTCTACGGGCGATCAGGCAGCAGCAGGGTCTGACGCTGCAACAGGTCGAGGAGGTGTCCGGCGGTCGCTGGAAGGCCGTTGTCGTCGGCAGCTACGAGCGCGGCGACCGAGCAGTCTCGGTGGCGAAGCTGGCCGAGCTGAGCGAGTTCTACAACGTGCCGGTCTCGGAGCTGCTGCCGAAGGAGGACCTGCCGACCTCGGCCACCAATGCCGCATCCAAGATCATGTTGGATCTGCGCAAGCTCTCCCGAGCGGACCTCGATCCGGAACTGCGGCCCGTCTCCCGCTTCGCTCACACCATCCAGTTGCAGCGCGGGGACTTCAACGGCAACGTGCTGACGATTCGGGGTGAGGACCTCCGAGCCCTCTCCGTCATCTACGGGACCGACCCCGAGGACCTCGTCATCCGCCTCGAGGACGAGGGCGTCCTCGCGCAGGCCTGATCGGCCTGGTGGCCTGAGTCACTAGCGCAGCGCCAGGACCCACCGTCCACGCGGGAGGAATCCCGCCCGCGAGTAGGCCTGGATCGCGGGCTCGTTGTCGTCTCGCACGTGCAGGCTGACCACGGGCAGACCGTCGTCGAGCAGTTGCGCGCACAGCGTCGTGACCATCCCACGGCAGATGCCCTGCCCCCGGTGGTCCGACCGCACGTAGACGCCGGAGATCTGCGCCCCCCGGCGGCCGGAGTGCAGCGACAGATCCAACTTCGCGACGACGTGCCGGTCACGCTGCACCACCCAGGTGGTACCCCGGTCCACACTGTCGGCCATGCGCTGTCGCACACCGGCGCGCGAACTGCCGGTCAGCGGTGTGCCCATCTCGTCCTCCACGTGGAGACGACACGCGAACTCCTCGAGCACGTCGAGGTCATGACGCCAGCCACGCCGAAACCCGGTGAGCGGCTCACCCGGAACCTGCGACTCCCGGTCCAGCACCATGAAGCGTTGGATCCGACTGGTCGGTCGACGGCGGAAGAAGGACCGCTGCGACGCTCGGAGCACGCCCCCGGTGATCGCCTCGTCGCCGATGAGGATGCGCCAGCGGGCCCGCTCCACGTACTCCGAGAGGTCGGTCGCTGCCTCGGCCCACCCCGCCGTCACGACGGTGCCGGTCGGCCCGATGTGTGCCACGGCGCGAGTGGCGTCATCACCCCAGATGACGAAGCGGTCCACCTCCCGACGGTCCAGGGCGTGCAGCAGGTAGTGGTGGCGGGGGTCCCAGAGCCCCTCCGGCAGTCGGCCGAAGTCTGACTCCACGGCGCGAATGACCTCCCCGAGGTCCTGGGGGAGCATGCGCCGTGCGCCAACTCGCCGGGGTGTCGTGGTCATGATCAGGTGTGGGCTATCGGCATGGCGTGGAGGCCAAGCGACGGGTCGGCATCGAGATCGACCGCAGTCGTCTGGCCTGCGGCAAGTCGGTTGAACCCGGCGGCGGCAATCATCGCACCGTTGTCCGTGCACAGCACCGGCTGAGGGAGGAGCAGGCGACGGCCGGCCGCGCGGCAGCGATCCGCCAGCGCCTCCCGCAGCCTCGAGTTGGCAGCCACACCGCCGACCAGGGTCACCCGCTCGACATCATGCTCCTCGGCGGCCCGGATGGTCTTGGTGACGAGGACGTCGGTGATGGCCTCGGTGAAGGAAGCGGCGACGTCGGCCAACACGATCTCCTCCCCCACGGCGTCCATGCGTCGAAGCTCCCGGATGACGGCGGTCTTGAGACCAGACATCGAGAAGTCGTAGTTGCCGCTGTTCAGCATCGCCCGCGGGAACGCGATCGCGGTCGGGTCGCCATCGCGGCTCAGGCGGTCGATCTCCGGCCCACCGGGGAAGGGCAGGCCGATGAACCTCGCGACCTTGTCGAACGCCTCACCGGCCGCGTCGTCGATGGTGGCGCCGATGCTGGTGAAGCCTCCCTCCCGGTCGAGCAGGACCAGGCTCGTATGGCCACCGGAGACGATGAGCGCCAGCATCGGCGGGTCGATCAGTCCGTGCTCCAGCTGCGTGGCGCAGACGTGCCCCTCGAGATGGTTGACACCGATGAGCGGGATGTCGTGGGCAAGCGAGATCGACTTGGCGGCCGCGACCCCGACCAGCAGCGCACCGACCAGACCCGGCCCAGCGGTCACGGCCACGCCCTCGAGGTCGTCGTAGGTCGCCCCGGCCTCGACCAGCGCCTGTCCGATGGTCGGCAACATCATCTCCAGATGTGCCCGGGCGGCGATCTCGGGGACGACCCCGCCGAAGGGGCGGTGATGGTCGATCTGGGAGCCGATGACGTTCGAGCGGACCGTCACGCCGTCCTCCACCAGGGCGACAGCCGTCTCGTCGCAGGAGGTCTCGATGCCGAGGACCAACATCAGGCCACCTCCTCGCTCATGGTGCGACGGCCGGGGTCGCGGTCCGGCAGGTCGTGCAGCCACATGATGATCGCGTCCTCCCGGTCCTGCTCGCTCGATCCGCTCGGGTAGTAGCGCGGCCGTACGCCGACGGGCGCGAATCCGAAGCCCCGATACAGCTCGATGGCAGCGGTGTTGCCGGCCCGCACCTCGAGCGTGGCAGCGCCGGCGCCCATCTCGACGGCGAGCTGGAGCAGCTGATCCACCAGCGCGCTCCCGATGCCCTGACGTCGATGAGCCGGCGCGACGACAAGCGTCGTGATGTGGGCGTCCTCCAGGCTCAGCCAGAGCCCGCCGAAGCCAGCCAGGTCTCCGGTGTCGGTCCGGACCACTGCGTACTGGCGGTCAGGCTGGCCGAGTTCCCGCGCGAACAGGGCAGCCGACCACGGCGTGACCTGGACCTCAGCCTCGAGGCTGACGACGTCATCCAGGTCGGCGGCCGTCATCGCCCGTAGCGACAGCGGCTGGGTTGGTGCGGACCTCACCCCTCCCCCCGTCCGCCGAAGAGTGCGCCGCGCTTGGACCAGTTGATCTGGGCATCGGCCTGTCGCAGGTAGATCGGCTGCAGGAGCTCGGGACGGGTGGTGTCCTCACGGATGAACTTCGGCATTGCGAGCTTGGCCAGGGCTGCCGCGCTCGGGTGCACGGCCGCTCCGTCGATCACATCGGCCCCGGCGCTGGCCAGCAGGCCGCGGTGGAGGGCGGCACCGTCACCGACGCAGAGAGTGTCTTCGGCGGTGGCCTCGATCTCGGCAGCCAGGACGTCGGGGCGTCCACAGTGGAACTCCCCGACCCGCTGGATGCCACCCGGCACCGCCCGGTACGTCGCCCAGAACAGCTCACCGCGCCGGGCATCGAGCACGCTGCACACCAGACCTGGTACGTGCCGCCAGCGGAAGGCCAGCAGATCGAGGGAGGCGAGGCCGACCACGGGCAACCCGCGAGCGTGGGCGAAGGCCTGTGCGGTGGCGATGCCCACACGCATCCCGGTGAACAGACCGGGACCGAGCGACACCGCGACACCGGTGACCGCGGACGCCTCGACCCCGGCGGTTGCCAGGCAGTACTGGATGGCAGGAGCCACGAACGAGCCGTGAGCCCGCGTCAGGTGCGGCAGGCCGGGACCGATCTGGGCGTTCGCGGCGATGCCGTCGCGGGTCGCCAGGCACACACTGGCCGCAGATGTCGAGGTCTCGACGCCGAGGACCAGCATCACTGCCCCTCCCCCGTCGACTCGGCGCCGGGCCCGGCACCGCTCAGCTGGGCCGACGAGCTGGCAGCGATGAGCTGGTCGCGGACCTCGATCAGACGCCGAGCCCAGTCGTGTCCGTGGGCGCGGACGTGGAGCGTGCGCGGCTCCGGCTGCCAGTCCGCCGCCGAGGCCGCTGGCGTCGCCTCATCCAGCGGCGGCAACCGGAACTCGACCTCGAGGTGGTCGGCGGGGAGGAGTGGGGCCATGGCATCACCCCACTCGACGAAGACGACGGCGGAGGCAGTCCCGACCTCGGCAAAGCCGACCTCCAGCACCTCCTGCAGGCTCTCCAGTCGGTAGACATCCATGTGGAGCACGTCAAGCTGCTCCCCGCGGTACTCCTTGCGCAGGATGAAGGAGGGACTGGTCACCCGGTCGGTGACGCCGAGGGCTGCGGCGGCGCCTTGGACGAAGCAGGTCTTCCCGGCGCCGATCTCGCCGGTGAGTGCGACGACGTCCCCCGCCCGCAGCACAGGACTGAGCACCCCGGCAACCGCTTGGGTGTGTGCGGGGCTGGTGGTGACCAACTCGACGTTCGTGATCGTGCCTCTTGCCCGGTGACGGAATCTGCCTGCACGAGCAGATGGGGATCCGGATCATACGTGTAGCGTCAGATCCCATGAGCAAGCTCACTGTTGCCGTCGACGCCCAAGGCGTTGCGACCATGACCCTGACCGACCCGGACCGTCGAAACGCGATGGGCCACGAGATGGCTGGAGAGATGATCGCCGCCGTCGCGGACCTGCACGAGGATCGTGACATCCGGGCCCTGGTCATCACCGGCGAGGGGAAGGGCTTCTGCGCCGGAGCCGACCTGCCGCAGCTGTTCGGCAATCCGGAGCGCGGCGTCGCCGACATGCGTGAGGAGCTGCAGGGGTACTACCAGGCCTTCCTGGCCGTGCACGAGCTGCCGTTCCCCACCATCGCTGCCGTCAACGGCGCTGCGGTCGGAGCCGGCCTGAACCTGGCCATGGCCTGCGACATCCGCATCGCCGGGACGTACGCGACGTTCGGTGCGACGTTCGCGAAGATCGGTCTGCACCCGGGTGGGGGGTGCACCTGGTTCCTGGTCCGGGCGATGGGAGCGTCCCGAGCGCTCCGGACGTTGCTGCTCGGTGACCTGCTGGATGTGCAGGAGGCGGTGGAGCTCGGTCTGGCCGAGGGGCCGGAGAAGGATTGTGTGGCCGTGGCGGGCGAACTGGCCCACCGGTTCGCCGACGTGGACCCGCAGCTGGCCCGCCACATCAAGCGTTCGGTCGGCATCGCCGTGGAGACCGACGACCTGGGTGCGGTGCTGGAGTACGAGTCCTGGGCGCAGGCGTCCTCGGCCACCTCGGAGCAGCTGCAGCAGTGGGTGGCGAAGTTCTCCTCGTGATCCCGTCGGCGCGGTGGGGCGGGAGAGGGGGTCGCCGGTGACGCCCGAGGAGGCGTTCGTCCGGATCCACGCTGGGTTGGACCGGGAGGGGCCGGGGTCTCCCGAGTCCACCCTCCGGGCCCTGCGACTGACCGGTCTGGCCTCGTCCGGCACCGCCGATTCGGCACGATCGGGGCCTGACCCACAGATGCCGGGGCCGGGGCACGATCGTGCATCCGGTGGACTCAGCGTGCTCGACCTCGGCTGCGGCCCCGGAGCGCAGACGATCACGCTGGCCGAGGCGCTGCCGGACGCCCACATCGTCGCCGTCGACCTCCATCCACCCTTCATCGAGGAGGTGGAGCGGCGGGCCGCTGCTGCCGGGGTCGCCGACCGGGTCACGGCCGTCGTCGGCGACATGACCGAGCCACAGGCCGTCGCCCCAGCCCCCGTGGACCTGGTCTGGTCCGAGGCCGCTGCCTACTCGATCGGCTTCGACGTGGCCTTGCGGGCGTGGCGTGAGGTCCTCCGGCCCGGTGGGGTGCTGGCGGTGAGCGAGGCGGTGTGGGCGGCGCCAACCGTGCCGCAGGTGGTCTCGGACTTCTGGACCAGCGAGTACCCGGACATGCAGCCGGTGCAGCGACGGCGCGCGCAGGCGCTTCAAGCCGGGTACCGGCGGATCGGCGACTTCTCGCTGCCCCCGTCGGACTGGGAGGCCTACTACAGCCCACTGCGCGATCGTGTGGCCGAGCTCGCCGACCCGGGCGACCCTGGCATGTCGGAGGCGGTGGCCGCTCACGAGCGGGAGTTCGCGGTCTACGACGCGGGTGGTCCCTCGGCCGTGGGGTATCAGTTCTTCGTCCTGCGGCGGTCCGACTAAACGCCGACGCCAGTCTCGACGGTTGGGAGGGTGATGGGAGTGGAGCAGGGCGAGGACCCCGAGGTGTTCTGCCGCGAGGTGTGGCCGGATCTGGTCCGTGCGCTGAGCCTGATGTGTCGTGACGACGCTCTGGGTCAGGATGCGGCGCAGGAGGCGCTCGCCACCGTGGTGGCCCGCTGGGCACGGGTCAGCCGCATGGCGTCGCCGAAGGGATACGCCTACCGGGTCGGGGTGAACGCGGCCAAGGACGCGTTGCGGCGGCGGGCACGGGAGCAACGGCCCGCGGTATCGGTTCAGAGCGCGGCGACCACTCGGCCCAGCGTGCCCGACGACGAGGCGGTGGCCGATCGACTGGCTCTGGCCGACGCGCTCCGCCGTCTGCCGCCCCGACAGCGACTGGCTGTGGCGCTCCGGTATCTGGGTGACCTGTCGGTCTCGGACACGGCCGCGGCGATGCGGTGCCGCCCGGGAACGGTCCGGGCCCTGTGCCATCAGGCGACCCAGTCGCTCCAGGCGAGCCCCGATCTGGCCTGGCACCCCTCGTCCACCGCCCCGACCGCAACGGCAGCGGAGGTGCAGCCGAATGTCTGACATCCGAGAGCGAATCCGCCAGAAGATCGATCACGCCCCGCCAGTTCCGATCCACCAGATCAACCGTCGGGCTGGTGAGATTCGCCTAACCGACCAGCGACGAGCGCGTCTCATGTTCGGCGCGCTAGCCGGTGTGGTGGTGCTGGCGGTCGGCGTCCTCGCCCTCGGCCCCCTGGGGAACCAATCGGCAACGGTTGAGTTCGACGTGGCTCACGCCCCACCCACACAGCCCACTCCGAGCCCGACGACCCCCCTCCTCCCCAACCCGACCATGTCGGCACCGGCGGTGCCGGCGCCCGCGCCGACGCCGTCCCCCATGGTGGTCCCGACACCGAGCGGGACCGAGTACTCCATGCTCGATCCGGGTGTGCCCGACGGCGACTTCCCGATCATCGACGGCGGCCCGGACGTCGACTACGACATCTGGGTCGTCCAACCTGGTGACAACCTCGCCGACATCGCGAGGTCCGTGTACGGAGACCCCACCGCCTTCGGGATCATCGCGGACGCCAACGACCTCGCCGGCGACACCCCCCTGCAGGTCGGCCAGGAGCTCGTGATCCCGCCGCACGATTCCGCCGGCCTCCCTGCGCCGCCGACGCTGGCGACACAGCCGCTCGACGAGGAACTCGACCAGGCCATCGTGGCCTCCGCGCAGCCGCCATGGGCCGCTGTCCCCTCACCTGCCGAGGCCGACGCCAGCGTGTGGGAGGCCCGGGGGGAACGCATCGCCTTCCAGTTGGCCCTCCCGCCCCAGGGTCAGAGCGCTGCGGCGTTCGTGGAGCAGGAGATCCGACGGGGCGCGGGCGAGGTCGACGTCGGGGACGGCTCCACCGCCGCGTTGCGGAACCGTGGGCCGGCCTGGCCGGAGGTCGGACCGCTCTTCCTGGCACTCGAGGATGGCCGGCTGCTGCAGGTGACCGGCAACCCGGCCGTCACCGGAGCGGATCCCGAGCTGGATGTCGCGCTCGACTACCTCGCCGGGGACCTGATTCCCTGGCTGTCGGGCATCCGCGCTGCGACGAGCGATTAGCCTGGGAGCCGAACTGATCTGACGCGACGCACGAATCCGGGGATCGGTGCGGCGTCCGCCAGGTCGGCGCGTGGCAAACTCGTGAGTTCTATGGCCTTCGTCAGATCGACGTCATGACCACCTTCGAACTCCTGGCGATCTTCGCGCTGGTCAGCATCGCCTCTCACCGGATCGGCAAGTGGTTCACGGCCATCGGCCTCCCCTACATCACCGGGTACCTGGCCGCAGGCGCCGTCGCCGGCGGGTTCGTCCTCGAACTGCTGCCCGTCGGTGCGGAGGTGGAACTCCGATTCGTGGACGAGATCTCACTCGGGCTCATCGCCTTCGTGGCAGGCAGCGAGCTCTACATCCCCGAGCTCCGCGACCGTGTTCGGACGATTCTCACGATGGCAGGGGCCATCTCGGTGGCCGGTTTGGCCATCATCGGGGGCACGGTCGGCGGCCTTGCCACCGTGGCCAGCTTCGGCGATGGACTCGGCGGCGCCGAGATCGTGGCCATGGCGGTTCTCGGCGGCACCGTCCTGCTTGCGCTGTCCCCACCCTCCACGATCGCCGTCATCAAGGAGGTCGGCGCGCGCGGCCGGTTCACCTCGACTGCGCTGTCCCTGACGATCGTGATGGATGTTGTTGTGGTCGTCGCGTTTGCCGCCTCCGCCAGCGTTGCCGGTGCGCTGCTCGGTGACGGCGGGCTGCAACTGAGCTTCATCCCGATCCTCCTCCTCGACCTGACGCTGGCATGCATCATCGGCTTCACTGTCGGCAAGGTCATCGCCGCCTACCTCCGGCTGGGCTTGCCGCTGGTGGTCAACGCCGCGGTGGTCCTGTCGATCGGCTTCGGCATCTACGAGGCGGCCGACTTCGTCTCGGAGTGGTCCGTGGACGCCGTGGGCTTCGAGATCTACCTGGAGCCACTCCTGGCAACGCTCATCGCCGGGACCGTCGTCACCAACTTCACCGACCAGCGACACACCTTCGAGCACGTGCTGCACAAGGTCTCACCGGCCGTGTACGTCGCCTTCTTCACCCTCACCGGTGTCTCGCTCAAGCTGGACACCCTGCTGGCGGTCCTGCCGGTTGCGGCCGTCCTGTTCGTCGTCCGCATCGTGGCCATCGCGGTCGGCACGACCACGGGCGCGCGTCTGGCCCGGGAGACCGGCCACATCGCCAGCAAGAGCTGGCTGGCCCTCATCACCCAGGCCGGCATCGCCCTGGGGCTCGCGCGCGAGGCCTCGATCCAGTTCCCCTCGCTCGGCGACGCGTTCGCCACGCTCATCGTCGCGGTCATCGTCCTGAACGAGATCTTCGGGCCCATGCTGCTGAAGTACATCCTGAACCGGGTCGACGAGGTCGGTCAGGGTGATGGCCGCCGCGCGCTGATCTACGGCGTCGACCGCAACGCCCTCCAACTCGCCGAACGACTCGAAGCTGCCGGATGGGCGACGACGTTGGCGGACGACGAGCACGACCACGTGGCGGAGGCCGAGCAGGCTGAGCGGTCCCGGACCATCCTCGTGCTGGAAGATGCCGAACAGTTCTTCGCCGATCTCGACCAACTCCCCGACACCGTCGTGGCCATGGGCGGTGACGATGATGCCAATCTGGACCTCTGTCGTGCTGCTGTCGAGGCTGGCATCGAGCGCACGGTCGCCCGCATGTCCCATCCCGACCTGCTGGATGACTTCCACGACATCGGTACGCTCGTCATCGACCCGACCAGCGCGGCCACAGCGCTCATCGAGGACGCCGTCCGCACACCCGACGCAGCTGAACTGGTCCTCCACGCCGATCCCAACCGTGAGGTCATGCAGATCAAGGTCAAGGCCGCGTCGGCTGATGGGCGCCCCGTCCGGGATCTCCGGCTTCCCGACGGCATCCTGCTCCTCGCGCTGCGACGCCGCGGGACGGTCATCTCGCCGGACGGGTTCACCACCATCAAGCGCGGTGATGACCTGACCATGATCGGAGAGCCGGGAGAGCTTCGCGAGGTCGCCAGTCAACTGATGTGAGGGCGGGAATGCGCGGGGGCGAGCTCATTGACCTCGCCGTCCCAGCGCGACCGCAACCAGCGGTCGTGTGACGCGACCACCACGGCACCGGGCGAGGACAGCAGCGCCGCCTCCAGCTCCTCGACCAAGCTGAGGGAGAGATGGTCCGTCGGCTCGTCCAGCAGCAGGACGTGGGGCGGTCGGGCGATCGTGGCCGCGAGCGCCAACCGACGGCGTTGCCCGGCAGACAGCTCGCCCACCGGCCGGTCGAGGTCACGCGGCCGGATCAGGCCGAGTTCGACCAGTTCCGGTGTGGCCTCCGGCCGTCGAACCCCGTCGAACCACTGACGCGGTGAGAGGTTCGGATCCATCGGTGGAGGGTCCTGGTCCAGGTGGCCGACGCGGACGCCGGGCTGCCTCAACACCTCGCCGCTGCTCGGCGCGAGCGTGCCAGCCAGCACCTGGAGGAGCGTCGACTTGCCGGCGCCGTTCGGCCCGACCACCAGGATCCGGTCGCCGTGCGTGACGTCGAGGCGGGTGGCCGAGAGGCGAGCTGCGACGGCAACGCGCTGGGCCGAGAGCAGCACACCCTGAGGTCCGGCTGCGGTCAGCACCTCGGCTCGGAGGTGCAGCGGTCGGGGCGGTTTCGGGACCCGGTCGGCGGCCAGGCGTGCTCGGTCGACGTCGGCGCGTCGCAGTCGGGCCGCTCGGGTGCGGTCAGCCTGCTGGGCCTTGGCCTTCGGTATGAACTTGTCGTTGTCCCGAGGGGGCGGGATCCGGCGGTCGCGGGCGGCCTCGCGTCGGCGCTGCCCGACGACAGCCTCGGCCGTGCGGTGGGCCGCGAAGTCCTCCCGCCACTGTTCCTGCGCCAGGCTGCGGGCCGCACGGTACGCCGTCCAGCCGCCGGGGACGACCCTCGGTGACCCGCGGCCGGGGTCCAGATCCAGGACACCCGTGGCGACGTCCTCGATGAACTGCCGATCGTGTGAGGCCGCGACGACCGGCCCGACGAAGCCACGGAGGTGACCCACGAGGACGTCGACGGCGTCGGCGTCGAGGTGATTGGTGGGCTCATCGAGCAGCAGAGCGGACGGCTGCCGGGCGAGGAGGTCGACGATCTGCAATCGACCGACCTGACCTCCTGACAGCTCACCGATGCGCAGGCCCGGGTCGATGCCGGGGAGCAGGTGCCCGACGGCCGCGTCACGGGTCGTGTCCGCACTCCAGGCGTCCGCCGCCTCTGCGGCGGCCAACGCGTCAGAGAGGTCCCGCTCGGCTGCCGGGTCGCCCGGCCGGTCGGCAAGCGCGGCGCCGGCCTCCTCGACGGCGGTGGTCAGCCTGGTTGCCCACCGGATGGAGGCGTCCATCACCGCCTCTACGGTGGTGTCCGGGGACCAGGGCGGCACCTGGGTCATCATCGCGATGCGGCCTGCGGGGCGGTCGACCTGCCCTCGGTCACAGCGGAGCGTTCCAGCGAGCACGCGCAGCAGCGTGGACTTCCCGCTGCCGTTCTCCCCGACCAGCACGACCCGCTGGCCACGGTCGACGTCCAGGCTGAGGTCGTCCAGCACGACGTGGCGGCCGAACTGGGTTCCGAAGGACACCGAGATGTCGGTGCAGTTGAATGTGACACGATCTGACACGGCTGCTCCGGCTTGAGTGGAGCGGGGCCCGCCGGGTGCCTCAGACGAGGAGGTGCCTCGGGCGCGGGCGCTGGCAGATCAGTTCTTCATGTCCCCGTGGATCTTAGCAGACCTCCAACTGGGATCGAACCCTAGCCGCCGGACTCGCGAGCCAGGGCAGCTCTCCGCATCCGCTTGGCCACGACCGGGACGACCATGAGCCCGATGAAGCCGACCAGCGTGAGCAGCCCACCCAATCCGACCTGCGGGCTGAACAGCGCGAGGTACAGGCCGGCCACCAGGAAGCCGACCGTCACCACCGAGAGCAGACCACTGATGGACTTGATCCGCTTCTCCGCCTGGATGCTGGCGTAGGGGTAGGCCTCCAGCCCATCGATCTGGCGGGGGTCGCCGTACAATTCCGCGTCGCCTGTCTCACCGGTGCTCATGACGGCCCCGAGAGTAGATGGGCCACGCGGGCAGGGCCGCGCGAGACGGCTCAAGCGGCTGCGGCCCGGACCGATGCGCGGATCGCCGCAGCCACGGCCTGTGCCCCGAGCGTTGCCACCAGGTCGATCGGCGCCGTCACCGTGGTGCGCTTGGTGCTCAGCAGGAACAGCGCGTCACCATCCATGGTGGTGTGCGGTGGGTCCACGCTGCGGGCGATGCCCGTGTGTGCCAGGTCGACCGCCCGGACAGCCTCGGCCTTGGTCAGCACCGCGTCGGTGACCAGGCACCCGATCACCGTGTTGGTCTGCGGCGGCGGCGTCATGTCGCGGTAGGGGTAAGCCTCCCTGGTGTCCACGCCGGTCAGCAGCGATCCGTCCTCGGCCAGGACGTTGCCGAGGGCATTGACGGCCATCAAGGCGCCGACGGTGATCCCACCACCGGTGGCCACGGCCCAGCCCTGGCCGCCCGGCTGCAGGTGCTCGAACCCAGCGATCTTCGACACCGTGCAGCCCGCACCCACGCCGACACGCCCCATCGCTGGGTCGGAGGTGGTGGCCGCCGCGCAGGCGGCCCGGCCAGCCGCCGCATCAGGACGACCGGCGCCGGCTTCCCGGAGGTCGAAGACGATGGCGCCGCCGATCACGGGAACCGGGGTGACGAAGCGGTCGTATCCCCGGCCCTGCTCCTCACACCAGTGGGCGACGCCGTCGCCGACCGCCAGCCCGAAGGCCGAGCCTCCGCTGAGGAAGATGCCGTGGCACTCCGTGCCCTGACCGCCGGGCCCGAGTGCGGCCGCCTCACGAGTTCCCGGCGCCCCGCCACGGACGGAGCAGGCCCCGATGCTCCCCGCGGGTGGCAGGACCACGCTGCAGCCGGTGTGACCGCCTGGGTGGGTCCAGTGACCGACCAGCACATCGTCCAGACCAAGCGCCATACGGGCACGCAGCGTAGCGCAGGCTGCGGGACGCCTCGCCGGACGCCCGGGCTACCGCTCGACGAACTTGGCGGGACGGCGTTCGATGAAGCTGGTCATCGACTCCTGGCCGTCGCGGGTCTGACTGGACGCGGCCATGACCTCGGTGGCGTAGTCGTAGGCCTCACGCAGCTCCAGGTCCATCTGCCGGTACAGCGTGTGCTTGCCCATGGCCTTCGACAGCTTGCTGCCGCGGGTCGCTCGTGCCAGCAGGTCCTCGCTGGCCTGGTCCAGCTCCTCTGCGGGCACCGCTCGGTTGAGCAGCCCCCAGTCCACCGCCGTCCGGGCGTCGATCGGGTCGCCGGTCAAGGCCATCTCCATGATCTGCTTGCGTCCGATCGCCCGCGCGACGGCGACCGAGGGGGTGTGGCAGAACCAGCCGCCCTTCCCACCGGGCAGCGAGAACGTGGCCGAGTCGACGGCGACGGCGAGGTCGCAGGCGGCGACGAGTTGGCAGCCAGCAGCCAACGCCGGCCCCTGGACCCTGGCCATGACGACCTGGGGGAGCTCGCCGATCAGCAGCATCATGTCGGCGCAGGCCCGCAGGAGCGCGCGCATCTCACCCAGGTGTCGGCCGGCCATGTCGGCGAAGTCGTGGCCGCTGGAGAAGACCGGCCCCTCGCCGGCGATCATGACCCCAGCCAGATCCGAGGCACCCGCATCCTCGAGCGCCTGGGTCAGCTGGGTGATCACCTTGAGCGAGAGGGCGTTGCGCCGCTGGGGTATGGCCATCGTGATGGTCGCGTACCAGTCGCTGCGCGTGGTGCGGACGAGTGGCTCGGTCATGGGGCCTCCTGGGCTGCTCGACCCTCAGCGTACTTGGTGCACGATCGGGGGCTGACCCACGCCACGGCCCAAACGTGCACGATCGTGCCGCGAGTCAGCGGTAGACGCGTGGGACCCTGGCGCTGATGCCACACGTGACCTCATAGGTGATGGTGTCCAACCAGCTCGCCCACTCCTCCACCGTGACGCAGGTCTCGTCCGGCCCGCCGAACAGCCAGACGTCATCACCGGCGGTGTCCGTCGCCTCCGGCCCCAGATCGATCGTGATCTGGTCCATCGAGACCGTGCCGACGATGGGGACGCGTCGACCACCGACCCACACCTGCCCGGTGTTGGTCAAGCCTCGACGGATGCCGTCGGCGTAGCCACCGGCGACGGTACCGATGACGGTGTCGTGGGCCGCGGTGAAGCGCAGCCCGTAGGACAGCTGCTGCCCGGCGAGCACCGGCTTGACCAGCGTCAACTCCGACCGCAGGGACATCGCCGGGCGCAGGCCGTCGAGCCGGATACCGGGCGCGGCCTCCAGCCCGTACACCGCGATGCCGGTCCGGACCAGGTCGTGGTGGACGCCGACGGCCTGTTCCCCGGCAACGCCAGCCCCGAGCTGCGTGCCGCCCGAGTTGGCCAGGTGCACCAGGTCCGGGGCCAGCCCCGCGGCCCGGGCACGCTCGACCCCGGAGGCGAACAGGCTGGTCTGCTGGACCGTGTAGGGGTTGCCGGGCTCGTCCCCGACCGCCAGGTGCGACCAGATCCCGGTCACGGTGATGTCAGCCGAACGGGCGAGGTACCCGAACACCTCGTCCCACAGCGGCTCGATGAGGCCGACCCGGCGCATCCCGGTGTCCAGCTTGAGGTGCACGGCAACCGGTCCCGAGCCTCGGTCCCGCCCCGCGGCCACGAGCGCCTGGACGAAGCGGTGGGTGTACACCGTCGGGGTCAGATCCGCCTCCAGCATGGCGGTTGCGGCGGCCGGCGGCGGCTCGGACAGGACCAAGATCGGTGCTCGGATCCCGGCCGCCCGGAGCTGCTCACCCTCCTCGACCAGCGCGACACCAAGCCAGGTGGCGCCGCCGTCCAGCGCCGCCTGCGCGCTCGGCACCGCACCGTGGCCGTATCCGTCGGCCTTCACGACGGCCATCAGCTCTGCGGGGTCGGCGTGCGCTCGCAGGAGAGCCGCGTTGTGGCGGATCGCACCAAGATCGACTTCGGCCCGGACCGGTCGATGGAGGGGCATGCAGGCAGCCTACCGGCGAGCCGCGTCTCAGACGCCGACGGTCATCGCCGCGGGTCCGAGGTGGTCGATGACCGTGCCCGCCGTGGTGGCGCGCACACCAACGCTCTCGCCCGCCAGATCGCCGGCCAGGCCGTGCAGGTACGCGGCACAGGCTGCCGACTCGGGACGGGCACGCCCCGCGACCAACGCAGCGGTCACCCCGGCCAACACGTCCCCGGTCCCCCCGGTCGCCAGTGCCGGCCCACCGGTCGGATTGATCCACACCCGTCCATCCGGGGCGGCGATCACCGTGGCCGGCCCCTTGGCCATCACCGTCACACCCCAGCTGGCCGCGTGCTCCGCCGCGATGTCCGCGCGGCGGGCCTCGACGTCCTCGGCCGTCACACCGGCCAGCCGGGCCAGTTCTCGCTGATGGGGGGTCGCGACGAGGGTGTCGGAGGCGGCGTCGGCCAGGTCGTCGGCGCGTCCGCGGAAGGCGTTCAGGCCATCAGCGTCCAGCACCACGGGCGCCTGGACGGTGGCCACGAGCTCCCTGACCGCTCGCTGGGTCTGGTCCGCCAACCCCAGGCCCGGGCCGAGGGCCAGCACGTCAGCGCGAGCCACGGCGTCAGCAACGATCCGCACGATGCCGGCGACGTCGGCTGGTAGCGCCACCGTCATGGCCTCGGGAACGGCGCCGGCGACGATGGGCGCGACCGCGGCGGGTGTGGCGACCGTGACCAGGCCCGCACCCGCGCGGAGCGCGCCGCGAGCAGTGAGGATGGCCGCCCCCGAGGTTCCCTCGGCGCCTGCGTAGATCACGACGACGCCCCGCTGCCGCTTCTCGGCCTGGGCACCGATGGCGGGAAGCAGGCTCTGCAGGTCGTCGGGCTCCAGGACCTGCGCAACCGGCTCCGCCTGCCCGTCGACGACGTCCAGTTCGCCGAGCACCACTCGGCCGGTGAAGTCCTGCCCGGGCGACAGCGACAGGCCGCGCTTGTGGGCACCGAGCGTCACGGTCAGGTCGGCACGGACCGCGGGTCCTGGCACGGCTCCGGACGCGCCGTCCACCCCGGTCGGGATGTCACAGGCCACGACCGGACCGGGGAAGTCTCCCAGCGCCTCCACCACGTCGGCCATCACACCGCGGGGCGCGCCGGACGCGCCCGTCCCGAGGAGGCAGTCGACCGCCACGTCCGCCCAGGCCAGGACCTCGGCGAGGGCGGCCCCCGGGTCGTCGTCCAGGACGATCGTCGCCCCCGACCGGCCCTGCCAGGTGGACAGCTCACGGGAGGCGTCGTCACCGAGCTGGTCGGGCGAGGAGACCAGCACCACCACCGGCTCCGCCTCCCGATCGGCCAGATGTCTGGCCGCCGCGATGCCGTCCCCGCCGTTGTTGCCCTTGCCGCAGAGCAGCACGACCCGCAGTCCGGCTCGCCGGTTCGCGACCGCCAGGACACCCCGGGCCAAGAGCCCCGCCGCACGGTCCATCAGCTCAGCCGGGTCAACCGCGCGGTCGAAGGCCCGCTGGTCCATCGCCTGCACCTGCTCGGGGAGGTAGAGGTCACGCATCGCGGTCCACCGACCCTGATCGAGCCGGGCTCAGGCCGTGGCTCGAACCCGGGCTCGCGACGTCCCGTTCGGCCACCGCGTAGGCGGCCGCGATCGTGTCGGAGGTGGAGATCGAGAGGTGAACCCGGTCGACCTCCAAGTCCGCGGCCACCTCCGCCGCGCGGCCGTGGAGCACCACCGAGGGCCGCCGCAGCTCGTCGTTGGTGACCTCGATCTCGAGGAACGTGAACCCCCGTATGCCACTCCCCAACGACTTCGAGACGGCCTCCTTGGCGGCGAAGCGCGCAGCCAGTGAACTCACGCGGCCGTCGCAGTACGCCTGCTCCCCCGGCGTGAACAGCCGATCGTGCATCGATGGGGTCCGGGCCAGCGCAGTGCGGACCCGTTCGATCTCGATCAGGTCGATGCCGACCCCGACGATCATGGGCCGCTACTCGACGGTGACGGTCTTGGCCAGGTTCCGTGGCTGGTCGACGTCGCGTCCGAGTTCCACGGCCATGTGGTAGCCGATGAGCTGCAGCGGCAGCACGGTCAGGACCGGGTACAGCAGCTCGTGGACGTCCGGGACGTAGATCACGTGGTCGGCGTGTGCCTTCACCTCGGTGTCGCCCTCGGTGGCCACGAGCAGGACCTGCGCACCTCGTGCGCGGACCTCTTGGATGTTGGAGACCACCTTGGACTTGACGTGCCCCTCCGTCGCCAGGGCGATGACGGGCCCACCCTCGTCGATCAGGGCGATCGGGCCGTGCTTCATCTCCCCGGAGGCGAACCCCTCGGCGTGGATGTAGCTGATCTCCTTCAGCTTGAGCGCCCCCTCGAGCGCCAGTGGCAGGCCGACCTGTCGACCGATGAACATCACGTACTGGGCGTCTGCCCAGCGGCGTGCGAGCTCGGCGATGTGCTCCTCCTGCTCGAGCACCTGGTGCATCAGGGCCGGCAGGGCCTCCATGCGGTCGAGCATGTCGCGGCACTCCTCGGCGAACATCTCGCGGCGCTCCTGCGCCAGGAACAGGGCCAGGACCGACAGCGCAATGATCTGGGTGGTGAAGGCCTTGGTCGAGGCCACCGCGACCTCCAGGCCGGCGCGGGTGTAGACGGTGGCGTCCGCCGTGCGGGCCAGCGTCGAGCCCACGATGTTGGTGACCGCGACGACCCGCGCCCCCTGGGCCTTGGCGTACTCCGCGGCGGCGATGGTGTCGGCGGTCTCCCCGGACTGGGAGATCGCGACCACCAGCGTCGAGCGGGTCAGGATCGGGTCGCGGTAGCGGAACTCGCTGGCGAACTCGACCTCGACGCCGATGCGGGCCCAGTGCTCGATGGCGTACTTGCTGACCATCCCGGCGTGGTAGCTGGTCCCGCAGGCGACTACGTAGATCTTGTCGGTGGCGCGGAGCAGGGCCGGGTCGAAGTCGAGTTGGTCCAGCACGATGCGACCGTCGGCGTCGACCCGCCCCAGCAGGGTGTCGGAGACCGCCTGTGGCTGCTCGTGGATCTCCTTCAGCATGAAGGTGTCGTAGCCCTGCTTCTCGGCGGCTTCGACGTCCCAGTCGACGGTGTAGCGGTGGCCCTCACTCGCGGCACCGTCGAGGTCGGTGACGGTGATCCCCTCGGGCGTCAGGATCGCGATCTGATCGTCCAGCAGCGCCTCGACCTCTCGGGTGTGCTCGATCAGCCCGGCCACGTCGCTGGAGAGCATCGAGCCGTCCTCGAGATGGCCGAGGATCATCGGTGCCGACCGCTTGGCGGCCACGATCACGTCCGGCTGTCGGATGTCCACCACGGCGAAGGCGAACTGACCCTCGAAGCGTTTCGTCGCGGCCCGGACCGCGGCCGGTAGGGACCCCTCGTACAGCGCGGCGACCAGGTGGGCGATGACCTCGGTGTCGGTGTCGCTGGTGAACACCGCGCCACGTCGCTCTCGCAGCTCGGACTTGATCTGCTCGTAGTTCTCGATGATCCCGTTGTGGATCACGGCCAGCGTGCCGGTGGGATCGAGGTGCGGGTGGGCGTTGACGTCGTTGGGCACACCGTGGGTGGCCCAGCGGGTGTGGCCGATGCCGCAGGTGCCGGCGACGCCACCCTCCGGCAGGGTGTCGCGCAGGTTGGCCAGCTTCCCCGCCTTCTTGTGGATCGTGATCTCGGCGTCCGGGGAGATGACCGCCACCCCGGCCGAGTCGTACCCGCGGTACTCCAGCCGGGCGAGGCCGTTCACGATGGTGCCGAGACAGTCGTCCCGACCGGTGTAACCCATGATTCCGCACATGAGGGCCAGGCTACGGGCTGCGGCTGATGGTGGCCTGTCGCCGCCACCGTCCGCCTTGCCGGGTCCAGCTACTCCTCCGTGTCGGCGTCCTCGTCCTCGGGAGCGTCCTCCAGGTCGGTCTCGGTGTCCGGGTCGCCGTCGGTCGCATCGCCGGCGTCCTCGACCTCCTCGAGGTCCACGCCCGTCCCGAACTCGGCGTCCAGGGGGGGGAGGAAGAGTGGCTCACCCTCAGGATCCAGGACACCGGTTGCGCCGACGCTGTGGCTGGGGATCCCCCGCTCGGGGCCCTCACCGTCGATGTCGTAGTGGGCTCGGGTGAAGACATCGGCGACGTCGGCGTCGAAGGTCTCGCACAGCTGCCGCTGGAACCAGGCCGTGTAGGAGAAGTTGGCGTCGTTCGGCAGGTCCTGGAAGTACTCGGTGACCACGACCTTGGAGAAGTCACCGTCGATGGCGTCCTCGGCCCAGGCCTTGAGCTCCTCCACCTGATCCGCAGGGGCGTCGGGGCCGTAGTGGGCCACGATGTAGCCGTGCTCGAGGTTGTGGGTGGTCAGACGCGGGTCGACAGGGACGTCGTACACCCCCGTGGCCACGACCTGGCCGAGATGCCGTCCGGACGAAGGTGGCTGACCGGGGATCGCATCGTCGCCCGTGTAGATGAGGTCGGGAGCCTCGGCGGCGAGGTTGGCCGGAGGGATGTGGCCGCCGCCGAGGTCCGGCATCCGGGTGTCCTCGGTGCAGCCGAGCTCGGTCAGCCGGGAAGCGACCTCTTCGGCCTGCTCGGCTTCCTGCTGACGAGACCGGATCTGGGTGAACACCAGCCCGCCCACCAGCGCCACGACCAGGAGTCCGGCACCAGCCTTGACCGCCGTCTGGCGAGTGCTCTCCTTCTTGGCAGCCTGCGCCTCTCGCTCGATCCGCTCCGCGCGGCGAGCCTTCTGGCGTTCCCGCTTCGACATCTGCTCGTCTGACACGATCTCAGTGACTCCCTGGCTGATGGGTAGGTTCGTCCGAGCGACCCCCCACGGCTGCCCGGTCAACGACGAAGTGTATCGCCGTGGTTCGACGTGTCCGACGGCCCGGCAGCACCGCTCGCGGTGACGATCCACACCTGCTCGTGTTGCTCCACCACGACGGCGAACCCGAAGTCGAGCAGCGCGGCTTCGGCCAGCCCGGCCGCGTAGCCGGTCGTGACCCGCAGCGTGGTCCGGTCCTCAAGTCGGCCGCCGGTGGCACGGACGACGAGGGCCCACTCCCACTCCGTCGGTTCTGTCGTCCGTACGGGGACACCCTCGCCGGTGGCCAGTCGCCGGGCGAGCCAGCCCCGTCCGTGCGGGAAGAGGTCCTGCGCGGGACTTCGAATGAGGTCGTGGGAGGTGCCGGGCGCTCCGTCCACGGCGAGGCCCCGGACCACGACCACGGGGACACCGGCCGCCTTGTCGCGGACGAGATCGGCGGCGCCCGCTATCTGATCGGCGAGCGCGATGAGGGTGACGTCCAGGACCCGGCCACCTCGGTCGACGTTCCCCCGTTCGTCCCGCAGCGCCGGGAGCCCGGCCACGCCGATGGCTACGTCGGTCTGTCCGTCGCGCCACGCCCGACCGAAGGTGTCGGAGATGACCACCCCGACGTCGGCCAGGTCGGCCAGGCCGTCGCGGATGTGTGCCGCACTCGCATCAGGGTCGGTCGGCAGGAGGAGCAGCGACCCCTCGGCAACGTTGGAGGCATCGATGCCGGCGTTGGCGCACACGAGTCCGCTCGGCGTCCGCACGACCGTGACGAACGGCGTCTGGACCAGGACCTCGTGCTCGAGCGTCAGGCGCTCGCGGGCCTCCGCGACGGACTCTCCCGAGCGTGGTGTGACGGTCTGCCCCTCGGCCTTGGCCACGATCTTGGACGAGACGACCACGACGTCGCCGTCCGCCAGTCGGCTGTGTGGCGCGCCGTCCCCCGTCGTCGGATCGTGCTGCTCGAGGGCGTCGCGGATGGCGCGTCCGACGTCGTCTCCTCGCCGGATCTCCCCCATCCCGGTCAGCGGGATGAGGTGCACGGCGCCGGTCATGGCACCAACAGCTCGACCGCGGTTCGGGCCAGAGCAGTCGTCACGTCGATGCTGGACATGATGGTGTCGGTGACCCCGACGCTGACCCCCGTGTCCCGGATTCGCTGCGCATCGCCGCTGTCAGCGGTGTCGATCACCCAGCCATCGAGGAAGCCCCGGTAGAGGGCGGCGACACCCGCGGCGGAGACCTCGGCCCCGACGGCAGGCAGCAGCTTGTCGGCCATGCCACGGACCACGCGGCCGCCGACGATGGGGCTCACCCCGACCACGGGGCGGTCGCGCAGCCGGTGGCGCACGCCGGGCACCTGCAGGATGGTCCCGATCGACACCACCGGGTTGGAGGGACAGAGCACCACCAGGTCGGCGTGCTCCAACGCCGTCGCCGCGCCCGGCGCGAGGGTGGCGTCCGCCACGCCGTCCAGGAAGAGGCCCGCGACGCCGCTGGCCGCCTGCTCGCCCACCCACCACTCCTGGAAGTGCATCCGTCGGTCGTCGTCGGTCTCGATGATCGTCCGAACCGGGTCGTCGGTCATCGGAACCAGGGTGAAGGGCAGCTCCCAGGCGTCGGCGATGCGGCCGGTCACGTCGCTGAGGGACACGCCGTCTCGCAGCATCTCGGTCCGGATGAGGTGGGTTGCCAGGTCGCGGTCGCCCAGGGTGAACCAGTCGGGGGCCCCGTAGCGCCCGCGAAGTTCGGTGGCGACGGTGAAGTGCTCGTCCGCCCGTCCCCACCCCTGTTCCGGGTGGATCCCGCCGCCCAGCGTGTAGGTGATGGTGTCGAGATCCGGTGAGACGTGCAGGCCGTGCAGCGTGATGTCGTCCCCGGTGTTGGCAATGACCGTGAGCCGGGCGGGGTCGACGACCTGGACCAGTCCTCGCAGGAAGCGGGCCGCCCCGATTCCTCCTGCCAGCGCGACGACGTTCATGGTGGGGGAGGGTATCGGTCGGACCGGAACCATCTGGAACGCCTCGCCTTGACTACTACGCGAGGCGTAGTACTGTGTTGTGCACAGTGGAGACAACGCAACTGCTTCGAGGTGTCCTGGACCTGGCCGTGCTCGCGGTCCTGGCCGAGGACGACGCGTACGGCTACGACGTGGTCCGTCGGCTGCGGGACGCAGGCCTGGAGGACGTCGGAGATGCCTCGGTCTACGGCACCCTCCGCCGCCTCTTCAAGTCCGGGGCGTTGTCCAGCTACGTCGTGCCTAGTGATGCAGGACCGAACCGGAAGTACTACGCCCTCACGGCGACTGGCAAGGACCAACTGCAATCGTCGGAGAAGAGCTGGCGGGCCTTCACCGACCACATGGACACGATCCTCGGCGCCGGCACACCGCCCTCGACCTAGTCCCCGTCAACCCCGAAAGGCCAACCGCACCATGTCGACCTTGAGCCCCCCGGAGTCGCCGACCCCCTCAGACATCCCACCGGGAACTGACGACTGGCCCGTATCGGCACGCCGATACCTGGCGGAGGTCGAGCAGCTGCTCAGCCACCTCGACCAAGAGGAGCGCGACGAACTGCGCGAGGACCTGGTCGCTCACATCGATGCGCTCCTCGAGGTCGAGGAGATGGCCCACGGCGTGGGCGACCATGTCTCGCTCTCCCGACACCTCGGGACGCCCGAGGCCTTCGCCGCAGAGCTGCTGCTGTCTGCCGGCGTGCCACCATCGTCAGGCGACCGCACCTCCGGACCTGGGATACGTGCCAGGCTGGCGACCATCTGGCGCGCCGCCGATGCTGCGCTGTCCCGCACCGCGCGCCTCCGCACGTGGGCGGCACAGCTGAAGCCTGCGTGGTGGGTGGCCCGGGGCTACGGGCTGACCATCGGCGTGGGGGCCATCACGTCCTTCGCCGCCACTGTGGCGCTGGTGCCCAATGTGTTCGGGAGCCCGCTGCTCGGCCTCCTCGTGACCGCGGCCCTGGTCTACGCCAGCGTCGAGATCGGTTCGGGACGCCGGGCTCCCGCAACCCGATGGCAACGCATCGGGGTGGGAGTCCTGTCAGCTGCGGCGGGGTGGTCACTCCTGCTGTTTGCGGTGGACCGGCCTGCGATGGTCCCGATGGACGAGGCGGTGTTCGTGGACCCGTTGCCGCCGGAACCGCCGGAGGTGCTCACGATGCCAGACGGTCAACCGGTCACGAACATCTATGCCTTCGACCGAGAGGGCAACGCACTCGACGGGGTCCTGCTCTACGACGGCGTCGGCAATCCGATCACGCTGCAGATCGCACCAGATGGTGATGACCACCCGTTCGACACCTTCGGCGTGTCCACCGACTACGAGCGGGACGAGCGTGGCCGGGTCATCCCGAACCTCTACCCGCTCGACCAGTTCACCGTGGACCCCGCGCTGCTGCCACAGGTCGAGGACTCGGTGGCTCCCGTTGTCCAACAGCCGTTCGGACCTGAGGCAACTGGAGGGATGGGCGACGAGCGAGAACGCCCGATCGGACCTCGACCCGTCCCTGACGTGGTTGTCCCCGATCTCGACTCGGATCGCTCGGGGAACGACCAGGACGAGTAGCCCGCCGAGGTCACTCGATGGTCTTGCCAGAGATGTCCTCGCCCCGCCGACGTGGCTGGCGTCCCGCGCGGCGTGCCGCATCCCTGAGCGCCACCTCGATCTGTGCGTTCACGCTGCGGAGCTCATCGGCTGCCCACTGCTCGTACACGTCGTAGAGCTCCTGCGGTATCCGAAGCGGGAACTGCTTTCGGGATGGCATGACGGTGGTTGGGTCAGCTCCTACCGCGTGAGCGTGCCGACGTTGACGATCGGGTTGGTCGGCTGGTCCGAGGCGATCACGGTCATCAGGTTCGAGGCGAAGGTGGCGCGACGATCGGTGTCGAGCTCGATGACTTCGGCGTCGTCCTCACCGGCCTGCAGCTGTGCGACGGCGTCGGGTGTCATGGACACCGCTCCCTCAACGATCTTCTTGCGTGCGGCGACGACGGCGGCCGCCTGCTGGCGGCGGAGCATGGCCTCGGCGATCTCCGGCGCATAGGAGAGGTCGGTCAGCCGGGCCTCGACGATCCGCACTCCGGCCGCCTGAACACGTTCGGTGAGCTCCTGCTCGAGGCTCTGGTTCACGG
Organism: Euzebya tangerina; assembly: GCF_003074135.1. Classification (NCBI taxonomy): domain Bacteria; kingdom Bacillati; phylum Actinomycetota; class Nitriliruptoria; order Euzebyales; family Euzebyaceae; genus Euzebya; species Euzebya tangerina. Next base: position 446,000 of record NZ_PPDK01000003.1, read on the forward strand.
TGTCCACGTCGTCGATCATCGTGATGGTGTGGGTGTCGTCGAAGGCGTCGTAGGGGTAGCTGCGAGCCATATGCCGAACAGCAGCCTCCGACTGGACCGTCACATAATCCACGTAGTCGTCGACGGCGAAGGCAGCCTTGGCGGTGTCGACGACCTGCCACACCACGACCGCGGCGATCATGATGGGGTTGCCGTTGGAGTCGTTCACCTTGGACGTCTGCGTGGTGAAGTTGCGGACGCGCAAGGAGATCTTCTGGTCCGAGATGAACGGGTTGACCCACCGCAGCCCGGTGGTGTCGTCCGTGCCTCGGTAGTCGCCGAACAGCGTCAGCACTCCGGAGGTGTTCGGCGGCAGCATGTAGAAGCCGGTGCACAGGACGAGGATGACCACGAACGCGAAGCCGGCGAGGCCGGCGAGGCCCGGCTGTGAGTTCGCGGCCGCGCCGATGAACACCACGACCGTGAGGAACAGCGCGACGACGGCGGCTATGGCCGTGGGGACACCGGGGAGCGCTCGAGCGGCCCGCTCGACCACCGGAACGCGTTCTTCGACCTGCATCATGATCTCCGATCTGATCTCAAAGTGATATCACTACAATATCATGAAGGTCCTGGCCCCAGGCGGCGGTCATCAGGGGCGGGTGATTGCGGCGATCTGGCCGTCGCCGTGGACCGTCACGAGGACCCGGTCCCCGTCAGCCAGCAGGTGCTGGGGCTGGTTCAGACCCTCCAGCAGCGGCTCGGCGTCGACCGGTGGGATCGGGTCGAGGTCGACGCCCTGGATGATGCCGAGGGTCCAGTTGGTGACCAGCAAGAGCTCGGGGTCCCAGGGCGCGATGGCGACGCCGGTCGGTGTGGCTGCAACGTCGAAGACCGCGCGGGAGGGCACGGTGGCCTCGCACTGTTCGGCCGAGCCGTCGTACTCCTGGACCGGCTGGCGGTTGCCGATGCAGCGCGGCCAGCCGCCCCGAAGGATCCCTTGCGGATCGGGCGTGATCACCAGCACTTCGTCCGGTGCGCCCTCGCCGTCGTAGGTCCCGTCGCTCATCTCGGTGACGGCCAGGCGGCCATCAGGAAACTCGGCGACAGCGTAGGCGTGCTTCATGCCATCCAGCAGTATCCGGCCGTACGGGCCTTCCTCCGTGGGCTGACCCGGATCTTCTGGTATCTCGCCGTCGGGGACCGGGCTGGGGTTCTGCGGGAAGCTGTCATGAGCCCAGCCGAGCCGATCACGATCGTCCGGGGAGAGTGCCCAAAGAATCCCGCTGTGCTCAGCCGGTTCGTTGCCGGAGCGCCGGCCGGCCGTGTCGAAGACGATGGTCCCGTCCGCCAGGGTCGTGATGGTGCCGTTCGAGCGGCCGTTGTTGGGCATGTCGGCGAAGACGACCTCGGGCTCGCCGCCGTCCAGCGGCGCGACCAGCAGCCGGTCGGGCTCCATGATCCACAGCAGATCCCCAGCCGCGGTCACGCCGGTCGGGGTGTTGATCCCGTCGACCAGCACCTCGCGGTCATCCGGGCCGTCGAGGTTGATCCGGCTGATCCGGCCGGTCGGTTCGCCCTCCCCGCCGGGCCCGAGCTCCGCGAGCAGGAATCCGCCGTCGGGGTGTGGGGAGATCTGGGTGGGACCCTCGAGCCCCTCGACCAGGACCTCGAGATCGAGCTGTTCGCTCTCCTCGGCAGAGGCGGTCGACGGGAGGGCGGTCGACGGCTGGCTGGTGGTGCTGCCCGCCGTCTCCTCCTCGGCGGGCGTGGTGCAGGCGGTGGTCAGGAGGCTGACGAGAACGACGGCCACGAGGACTCGGAGGATTTGGCGCACGTCTCGATGGTGGCACGGAGGCGCCGTCCGGGCCTGCACCCGCTCGCTCCGCACACCAACCCTCCCCACGATGCGCGGACCCGGGCGCAGCCGTACTTGGATACCGTGGACGGCATGCGGGAACTGGTCGAGCGCTGGAGCGGCCTGGTCGCCTGCACCATCGGTGCTGGCCTCCTCCTGAGTTCCGGCGTCACGCCTGTCCTGGCCGTCATCGGGCTGATCGTGGTCGGCGTCGGCGTCGTCAGTTCACCCCTCTGTCCGGTGCTGCACACCCCGCTCTCGCGCGCTCAGGAGGAGGCCAGCCCTGATGACGTCATCGTCTTCTGGAAGCCGGGATGCTCCGTCTGCTGGACGACCCTCGCCTCCCTGGGCTCGGAGGGGCGGGCGGCGGTCACGTGGGTGAACGTCTGGCGGGACCGCGAGGCGGCTGAGGTGGTGCGCCAGCACCAGGACGGTGATCTGCTCACGCCGACTGCGCTTCGAGGAGACGGCGACGTGCTGCGCGGCGACGACGGGGAGCGGCACGTCACGACCGCGGTCCTCCGACGAGAGGGCGCCTCGTAGCCCCTGATCTCGGCCATCACCACGGCCGTTGAACCGCCTGTGGCTGACACGAACGGTCAGCCGCCGGCCCGCGCGTGCGCCGCGTGTCCGAACGCCTCCGGCGCGCAGGGTCAGGCGGGGTTCAGGCTCAGCCCGGGTGCGGCGACCGGTTGCGGACCGCGACGGCCCCAGGGCATCTCCTCCTCGGTTCGCCCGACCACCAGGTCGACCCAGCGGCCCAGCAGCGCCGCGCCGTGTGCCCGCAGGAAGCTCCCGCCGGCAGCGCTGAGGGTCTCGGCCTGGACCATCGCGTCGATCTCGTCGTCGGCCACCATGGGATCGAGGGCTACCAGGTAGCTCTCGCCCGAGACGACCACCACCGGGTCATCCCCGGCCGTCGCCAGGACCGTTGTGCCGTCCGATGGCCGCAACGAACCGCGGACCACCCAGGCCACACCTGACGGGGTGGGGGCCATCATCGGGTCCTCGTCGGCCTGCTCGGTCACCGTCACCGTGGTCAGCCCCGGTTCCGAGGAGCCGTCGAACGCACAGCCCAGCACCTCGGCCAGTGCACCTGCGGCCGTGCCGACGGCGATGGTCGGGAGCTCGGCCTCGTGGCACGCCCGGAGCAGCGGCCCTGCGGCGGCGAGGAGGTCCTCGGCAGCGTCAGGCAGCACCGCGATCCCCCGCACGCCGTCGGCCGAATCGGTCACTCCGACGGCCGAGGACACCACCTGGGTCGGCCGACCCCGCTCGGCGAGCACCGTGAGCAGGACACCCTCCTGTCTGCCGGTCACCACGACGATCCGCCCGCCGTCCCCACCCTCCGCCTCACCACTCACGCCGACAGCACTCACGCCGCCACCACTCACGCCGACACCACCGGGAGGAGCGCCGGCCGCCGATCACCCTCGGGCACAGCGTCCACCGGCCAACGCTTGCGCGACACCGTGGACAGCCGCTCGAGCAGGTTCATGGCGACCTCGTCCTCCTCGGCCGGGCGGACGTCGACCAGGCCGGCGTCGATGACACCTTGCAACCACTCCTCCCCGCGAGCGGTCCGCACGATCGTGAGGGTCCAGTCGTTGCTCTTGCCGATCCCACCGGTGGAGATGTCGGCGTGCTCGGCAGCGAAGTCCGGGCACTGCTTGCAGCCTGGCCGGGTGTGCGGGTGGAACTCCTTGAGCGGAAGCTCGTCGTACCCGTCCTCGCCATGCCACACCATCACCCGCCCCTTGATGTTGACCTTGGTCACGTCGGCGATGTCGATGCCGTGGCTCGCGAACACCTCCGCCTGGCCGTCGTAGGTGAAGGTCTTGGAGCACAGCAAGCCCAGGGTCAGGGCGATCTTGCGCTGGTACTTCGCGACGTTGCGGGCCAGCACCGACCCGTTGATGGAGGCCTGGCAGCTCATGCCGACCAGGGCAACCTGCTTCAGCCGCTGCTCATCGGCCTCTCGCATGGCCAGTGGGTTGGCGGCGTAGGTGTAGCGGGAGCCGGCGGTGGCGATGACGCCCTCCCGGTCCGTGACCAGGGCCGGCTCGGCATCGAACGGGCGCCCCTCGGTCAACTTGGACGTGACCACACCATCGATCCTGCCGGTCTCGAGCCCCCAGATGAGCATGGCCGAGACGAGGCCTCCGTCCTGGCCGGCGTTGAAGACCTCGGTGTCCCGCGCCCGGACCAGCAGGCGTGAGCGGTCCATGCCCGACACCTCGTCCACGGTCCGCTCCCGGCCGAACAGGGCGGTGTCCAGCTCGGACTCCCAGGCGCGGAAGCGGGGGCACGCCCTGGTGCAGATGTCGCAGCCGCGGTCGCCGTGGAAGCACTCGTCGGTGCCCATCCCCTCACCGATCTGGACCGGGTGGTAGTCGGCGACCCGGTAGTCCAGCACGTTGCGCGGACAGGCCATGATGCAGGCAGCGCAGCCGGTACAGAGGTTGGTCTGGACCACCTCGTGGTACAGCTCCCGCCATTGGGGTGTGGTTGCCATGTGCTCGTGTCCTCATCTCGGCCCGTCGCGGGAATCCTTGCACGGCGAGGAGGCTCCGCGCGAACCGAGCGCCTCGCTGGTCGGGCCCACGCTCCCGCGGGTGTGGTGTCCAGCAGGTCCCCCTGTTGACACCAGCCATGATTCCTCGTCGTGGTGATACCTCGGTAGCCTGTCGGCCATGAGTCAGCCACGCCTACCTTCGCCCGACTCGATGCGGCGGGCGCTGGCGCGGGCTGACGCGGGCAAGACCCTGAACACTGCTGAGGGTGCGGTCCTGATCGGCGCCCGCGGCGAGGACCTGGACCGGCTGATGGGGATCGCGTCGCGGGTCCGCGACCAGGCATTCGGTGATCGGATCACCTACAGCCGAAAGGTGTTCATCCCCCTCACCCATCTCTGCCGCGACACCTGCGGGTACTGCACGTTCGCCTGGCCACCGAAGGGCGACATCCCCGCGTTCATGTCCATCGACGAGGTCGTCGAGGTGGCGCGACAGGGGCAGGCCGCTGGGTGCAAGGAGGCGTTGTTCACCCTGGGCGACAAGCCCGAGGAGCGGTATCCGGCCGCCAGGCAGTGGCTTGATGAGCGGGGGTATGACTCGACGCTGGCCTACCTGCGCGCCGCGGCGATCGCCGTGATCGAACAGACGGGGCTCATCCCGCACCTCAACCCGGGCGTGATGACCTGGACGGAGCTTGCGACCCTGAAGCCGGTCAGCGGGTCGATGGGGATCATGCTCGAGTCGGCCTCGCTGCGGTTGCACGAGAAGGGCATGCCGCACCACAACTGTCCCGACAAGGTTCCCGCGGTCCGCCTCCAGGTGCTCGAGGATGCCGGGAAGCACGCGATCCCCTTCACCTCGGGGATCCTGATCGGGATCGGCGAGACGGCGACCGAGCGGGTCGAGGCCCTGCTGGCGCTGGCCGCGACCGCGAAGCGCTACGGCCACCTGCAGGAGGTCATCGTCCAGAACTTCCGGGCCAAGCCCGACACGGCGATGCGGCGTGCACCCGAGCCGTCGCTGGATGACCTGCTCGCCACGATCGCGGTTGCACGGCTGCTGCTGCCGACCAAGGTGCACCTGCAGGCCCCGCCCAACCTCTCGCCGGCCGACGAGGCGCGGATCGCTGCGGCCGGGATCGACGATTGGGGTGGCGTGTCCCCGGTAACGCCGGATCACGTCAACCCCGAAGCGCCCTGGCCGCACCTGGACGACCTGACGGACCGGACCGCGCAGGCCGGGAAGGTCCTGACCGAGCGGCTCTGCGTCTACCCGGAGTTCGTGCGGAAGCCCGACCCATGGCTGGCCGGGCAGATGCGCGTGCCGGTGCAGGACTTGGCGACGCCTGAGGGACTGGCACGGACGGGACACCAGCCCTCTCCCCAGACGTGGCAGGCACCGGACATGCTGGCGGCGGGTGCTGACGACCGCTGGACGGCCGCCGAGGCGGGAGACGGCGTGACCGGCTGGTCCCGCGGCCAGGGGACCCTCAGACCCGATGCCGGGGACGTCTACGGGGACACCGGGCTGATCGCGGCCGAGACCCTGAGCGCGGCTCGACCGCCGCGAGATTCTGCGCGATCGTGGAGTTCCTCGGCCAGAGCCGAAGGACTGCGCGATCGCGCGTCAAGCCTCGCCGAGATCCAGCCCATCCTCCACCGCGCGACCGCCGGGACCCCACCGACGCAGGACGAGGCGGAGGTGCTCTTCGCAGCCGAGGGGGAGGCACTCGACGCCGTCGTCCGGGCGGCCGACCAGGTCCGCCGAGACCGCGTCGGCGACACCGTCACCTACGTCGTCAACCGCAACATCAACTTCACCAACGTCTGCTACGTCGGGTGCCGCTTCTGCGCCTTCGCCCAACGCCGGGACGACCCCGACGCCTACACCCTGTCCCTCGACGAGGTCGCCGACCGGGCCGAGGAGGCCTGGGCCTTCGGTGCCACCGAGGTCTGCATGCAGGGCGGCATCCACCCGGACCTGCCGACGGACCACTACGCCCAGATCATCCGGGCCGTCAAGGACCGGGTCCCCGAGATGCACGTCCACGCCTTCAGCCCGATGGAGGTCGTGACCGGAGCCACCCGCTCGGGCGTGTCGATCCCCGTCTTCGTCAAGGAGCTGGCCGACGCCGGCCTGGACACCATCCCCGGCACCGCCGCGGAGATCCTGGACGATGAGGTCCGCTGGGTGCTGACCAAGGGCAAGCTGCCGACGTCCGCCTGGATCGAGGTCATGCAGGCGGCCCACGCCCAGGGCATCCGCTCGACCGCCACCATGATGTTCGGCCATGTCGATGAGCCACGGCACTGGGCGGCGCACCTGTGGCTCCTCCGCCGGCTGCAGCTGGAGAGCCACGGGGCCGGCCACCGGGGGTTCACCGAGTTCGTACCGCTGCCGTTCGTCCACGAGCAGTCCCCCATCTACCTGGCGGGTGTGGCCCGACCGGGCCCCTCCTGGACCGACACCGTGAAGGTCCACGCCATCGCCCGCTTGGTCCTGCAAGGGGCCATCGACAACGTCCAGCTCTCGTGGGTGAAGCTCGGCACCGAACGTGCGGTCGAGCTGCTGAACGCCGGGGTGAACGACCTCGGCGGCACGCTGATGGAGGAGACCATCAGCCGGATGGCCGGGGCGGACCACGGCGTCCGCAAGGACCCGGAGGAGCTGCGAGCAATCGCCGCCGCGGCCGGCCGGCCAGCCGCCGAACGCACGACCGACTACAGCCGCATCGAGCCCAGCGGCATTCGGTACCAGCTCGTGTCACCGACCTGACGCGGACGCGGTGTCGGGGCGAACACCTCGTCCCGCGTGATCTATCGTAGGCCCCGATGTGGCTGCTCCTCGTGAGAGACCTGCGCTTCCGGCGGTCTCGGATCATCTTGACCAGCCTCGGGACCGGACTGGTCCTCACCATGGTCCTGATCGTCACCGGGATCTCAGGGGGGTTCGATGCGGCCGCGCGAGACACCGTCACGACGCTTCACCAGGGCCCGTGGCTGTTGCCCGAGGGCGTCACGGGGCCCTTCACGTCCGCCTCGGCGTTCCCCGTGTCCGAGCTTGGCGACCTGCCACCGGACGTCGAGGCCACCCCCACCGCCATCACCCGGTCGGTTGCGCTGGACGAGAACGCCGTCTCGCAGGACGTCGTGCTGATCGGCCTCCCGGTTGGGACGATCGTGGGCGGCCAGATGGTATCGGAGCTGCTGATCACCAGCGAGGAGGCGGGCTTCGAGGGTGGGAGCGAGATCACGGTCGGTGGGAGGCTTGCCAACGTGGCGGACGGCGTTCCCGGGCTGACGCTCTTCGCCGGAACGCCGATCGTGATCGCCCCGCTGCCGTTCGTGCAGGCCGCCGTGTTCGAAGGGGCGGACGTCGCCACAGCGGCGTTCCTCAGCGGCCGTCCCGTCCCGGCACCGAGAGGCTTCGCCGTCCTCAGCCGTGACGCCGTGATCGCGGACTCCCTGCGCTCCGTATCCGACGCCAACGACACGATCGCCATCGTGCGGGTGCTGCTGTTGCTGGTGGCCGCGATCCTGATCGGCGCCGTCGTCTACGTCTCAGCCTTGGAACGCCGTCGTGAGTTCGCCCTGCTGAAGGCGGTCGGTGCGCGCGGGCGGCGACTCATGGTCGGGGTCCTGACGCAGGCGCTGGTCATCGCCACGATCGGATCGTTCATCGCCGTGGTGCTCGAGGTGTTGCTGAGCGGCGCGTTCCCGATGGCCGTATCGGTTGACGGTGCGGACTACCTCACCTTGGCGGTCATCACCGTCATCAGTGCCGCTGCTGCCAGCCTGGTCGGCCTGCGTCACATCCTCGGCGTGCGGGCAACCGACGCCCTCGACGACCGATGACCGCTACAGGAACAGCCGTCGCGGTCGACGCGGTCACGGTCCGCTACGACAGCGGAGCGGCGGCGGTCACGCCGCTGGAGGACTTCTCTGTCCAGGTCCGCCCCGGTGAGCTCGCGATCCTCCTCGGACCATCCGGGTGCGGCAAGTCGACGCTGCTCAGCATCATCGGCGGCATGCGGTCCGCGACCTCGGGGAGCATCCGCGTCGGCGACGCCGAGCTCACCGCCATGACGGCGTTGCAGCTCGACGTCTTCCGTCACGACCAGGTCGGGTACGTCTTCCGTCGCTCCAACCTGGTGCCGTCACTCAGCGCCGTCGAGAACGTGGCTGTCCCGCTGCTGGTCAAGGGGGTCCCGCGGCGCGACGCTCTGGCGTCCGCGACCTCGGTCATGGAACGAGTGGAGCTGCTGTCACTGCTGGACCGACGGCCCGACGAGTTGTCCAGCGGACAGAAGCGGCGGGTCTCCGTTGCCCGGGCACTCATCGCCGATCCACCGCTGCTGCTGGCTGACGAACCGACGGCCCGGCTGGACCACATCGGCGCGCAGACCATGATCACACTGCTGCAGTCGTTGGCGAGCGATGGCCGCACGGTGATCGTTGCCACCCATGACCCGCGGTTCGTGCCCGTCGCCGACCAGACGGTGCACATGGTCCCGGATCTGTCGTCGTCGATGGGTGCGCCGACCACGGTCACGTTCGACCCGGGCGAGACGATCTTCTGGCAGGGCTCGCGTGGGGACCGGGTCTACGTCCTGGAGAGCGGCGAGGTTGAGGTGCTCAACCAGCTGGCCGACGGGTCGGAGGAGCTGATCACCGCTGTTGGTGCTCCCGGGCACGTTGGTGCGGTCAGTCCCCGGTTGGGCTTCCCCCGGGCGTCGACGGCGCGGGCGAGAACAGCCGTCCGAGCGATCTCGTACTCCGTGGTGGACTTCGAGAAGCTGCAGTCCGCCCAGGTCGAGACGGCGTCATCCGACGACGAGCCCACCATCGTCGCCGCGCCTGCGGAGGAGGCCCCGGCCGTGGTCCCGCCGCCATCGGAGGAGCTTCCCACGCTGGTGGCCGAGCCGTCTGCGGCAGCAGACGAGACCGGCAGCCCCGATGTCCCTCCTCCTCCCCCGTAGGTTTGGGGGTTCCTGCAGCGAGGGCCTAGCCCGCCGGTAGAACGTCCTTGACGACGCCCGCCAACGTCTCGGCGTGTGAACGGGCGGCGTCGGCTGTCGCGGCTTCGGTCATGACCCGGACGATCGGTTCCGTGCCGGAGGGTCGGAGGAGGACCCGACCGGAGTCGCCCAACTCGACCTCCGCAGCCTTGACCGCGTCCCACACCTTGGTGGCGTCGTCCAGCGCAGACTTGTCCACGCCGGTGACGTTGATCAGGACCTGTGGGAGCCGGGTCATCACCGTTGTGCACTCGTCCAGGGTGCGGCCCTGCTCGGCCATGGCCTTGAGCAGCAGCACGGCGGTCAGGACCCCATCACCGGTGGTCGCGTACTCGCTGGCGATGATGTGGCCGGACTGCTCGCCACCGAGGACGTAGCCGGACTCGTGCATCCCCTCCAGCACGTAGCGGTCGCCGACCTTGGTCTGGATGACGGGGATGTCGAGATCCTTCATGGCATGCATGAAGCCGAGGTTGGTCATCACGGTGGTGACCACGCCGTCGATGCCCGTGGTGGTTTTCGCGTGCGCGGCCAGGATCGCCAGGATCGCGTCACCGTCGACGATGGTGCCGTCGCTGGTGCAGGCCACGATCCGGTCGGCGTCACCGTCGTGGGCGATGCCCAGGTCCGCACCGTTCCGGACGACGGCGCCCTGGAGGTGCTCCGGGTGGTTCGAGCCGACACCGTCGTTGATGTTGGTGCCGTCCGGGATGGCGGCGATGGCCGTGACCTCGGCACCGAGGCGACGCAGGACCGTGGGGCCGACCATGCTGGCCGCACCGTTGGCGCAGTCCAGGACGATCTTCACGCCGCGGAGATCGACGGCCCCCGCGGCAGCGACCAGGTGGGCGATGTAGCCCTCCACCGCACCCGCGACGTGACGCTTGCGACCGATCCGGGTGCCGATCGGCCGGTCGGAGTCGAAGCGCTGCAGGAGCTCCTCGACGCGCGTCTCCTCATCGTCGCTCAGCTTGTGGCCGGTCGGGCCGATCAGCTTGATCCCATTGTCGGCGACCGGGTTGTGGCTGGCCGAGATCATGACGCCGGCCGTGGCGCCCAGCGAGGCGGTCAGGTAGGCGACACCGGGGGTGGGCAGGACGTCGAGGACCACGGCGTCGCCGCCAGCGGAGCAGATGCCGGCCACGACGGCCGACTCGAGCATCTCACCGCTGGCCCGGGGGTCACGGCCGATGATGACGCGCGGCCGAGGCGCACCCTCTTCCCGCAGGGTGCGGACGAGCGCCCGGCCGATCCCGAGCGCCAACTCCGGGGTGATGTCCTCGTTGGCGACTCCGCGGACGCCGTCCGTGCCGAAGTACTGGCCCATTGCTTGGTTATACCTCCGGGACCAGCCGCGCTGGCCGAACCCGAGAGGTGCGCCGACCGGCGCGCTCTACCTCTTGGAGAACTGAGGGGCCTTGCGGGCCTTCTTGAGGCCGTACTTCTTGCGCTCGACCATGCGGTCGTCGCGGGTGAGCAGGCCGGCCTTCTTGAGTACGGCGCGATAGGTCGGCTCGTGCCCGACCAGGGCCCGTGCGATGCCGTGACGGAGGGCACCGGCCTGCCCGCTGACACCGCCGCCGTGGATGCGGGCGATGACGTCCCACTGACCCTCGGTCTCTGTGGCCTTGAAGGGCTCGTTGACGACCATCTGGAGGATGTCGGTCGGGAAGTAGTCGTCGATCGTGCGACCGTTCAGCAGGAACTGGCCGCTCCCGGGGACGATGCGCACGCGGGCGACGGACCGCTTGCGGCGACCCGTGAAGATGTCCCGGGTCCGACCGACGGGGGCCGTGTCGTCGGCCAGTGGCTCGAAGTTCTCGAGGGATTCAAGGCTGCTCATGGAGTGCTCAGTTCTTGGAGTCGGTGCGTCGTCAGACGGCCAGCGGCTGCGGGTTCTGCGCGCCGTGCGGGTGTTCGGAGCCGGCGTAGACCTTCATCTTGCGCAGTTGCTTCCGGCCGATGGTGTTCTTGGGCAACATCCCCTTGACGGCGTCCTCGAGGAGCTTCTCGGGGTTGTTCTCGAGGACGTTGCCGATCGGCTGGCCCTTGATCCCGCCGGGGAAGCCGGAGTGGGTCCAGGTCCACTTGTCACGGCCCTTGTTGCCGGTCAGGCGGATCTTCGAGGCGTTGATGACGACGACGAAGTCACCCATGTCCATGTGGGGGGCGAAGGTCGGCTTGTGCTTGCCGCGGAGGACCGTCGCGATCCGGGTGGCAAGACGGCCGAGGACCATGCCATCGGCGTCGATGATGTGCCACTGAGGGTCGATGTCGGCGGGAGTTGGGGAGAACGTGCGCATGTAAGGGAACCTAGGGAATCGGGGTGGCGGCGCCTGGCAGAGGTCGGCGCGCAACACAAGGTCACGCCGCGAACGACGCGGACGGACAAGTCTGCCCGTGGGAGGGGCGGGCCGCAACCGACCTCAGATCTCCGGGCGCTGGATTGGGGGGGACCACGAGTCGCTCCTTGCGGTGAGCTATGCGGTGTGAGAGATTGAGTTTACTCAATAAACTCAAAGGAGCACACCATGCCCAAGCTCGATGCCTACATCCCCGAGGGCGCGCTCGATCCCGATGCGGAACTGGCACTCGCCCGACAGCTCACCGACATCCTCCTCGAGGAGGAGGGCGCGGACCCGAGCAACGAGCAGGCCCGCTCGATTGCCTGGGTCAGCATTCACCGTCCAGCACTGCAACTGGTCGGCGGCTCGGTTCCAGACAGGCCGCGCTATCAGATCAACGTCTCCGTCCCCGAAGGTCAGCTGGACCGCGAGCGCCGTCAATCGATGGTCGCCCGGGTCACCGACGCCGTTCTGGCCGCCGAGGGACCTGACAGCGATGGGGACAAGCTCCGCGTCTGGGTGTTCGCTGGCGAGATCCCAGAGGGGACCTGGGGTGGCGCCGGGCAGATCTTCGGGCTGGCCGAGATCTCGTCATTCGTCCTCGGCGACCCGGAAGCCGGCCGTGCCCACGCCCAGCGGCGGCTCGCCAGCAGGAAGGCAGAGCGAGAGGCCATCTTCTCCTAGGCCGCGCCTACCATCACTGTATGCCGAGAACGCCGACAGGTCACTGGCCGTGTTCTGTTGCGAGATCACTCGACCTGCTCGGCGACCCGTGGGTGCTGCTCATACTCCGCGAGGCCTTCTACGGGTCTCGGCGATTCGACCAGTTCGTCGACCATCTCGGGATCAATCGCGCCACGTTGTCACGCCGGCTCCACGACCTGCAGGAGCACGGCCTTCTCTCCACACGGCCACTTGCCGATCATGCCGGACGTCAGGAGTACCTGTTGACCGACATGGGACGAGACACGCTTCCCGTCCTGCTGGCCATCATGCGGTGGGGCGACACCTGGCTGGCCGAGGACGGGCCGCCGGTCGAAGTCATCGACCCCGAAACCGGCGAGCGGATCCAGCCGCTCGTCGTCGACGCGAATACCGGCGAGCCGATACCGAGCAGCATCACGGTGAAGCCACTGACCGCCGCGGCCATGGCCGATCGGGACCGACGGGCACAGCGCGGTTCGTGACGTCAGAGTGCGTGCACACCCCGTCTAGTACCGGACGCCAATCAGCGACAGCCCCTCGGGTGGCGCGACCGGTCCGGCCGCCTGTCGGTCCTGCGCTTCGAGGACCTCAACCACCCAGGCCGGTCGACGACGCGCCGTGCCGACCTCGACCAGCGTGCCGGTGATGGAACGGACCATCTGATGGCAGAAGGCAGCACCGTCCAGTCGGACCAGCACGAGGCCGGCGGGCCGGCTCCGTCGGACCGTCAGTCGGTCGATTCGGCGCATCATCGTCCCCTCGACCTCGGTGCCGTCGGCTCGTCGGACCAGGCGCCTGCGGCAGAACGATGCGTAGTTGTGCTCCCCCACCAGGGCCTGGCCAGCCTCCTCCATGGCCTCCGTGTCCAGGCGCCAACCACTGGGAGCCGACCGGTCAGGACCGACGTGCCAGGTGTCATGGCGCCAGAGGGGCCGCATGGCCACGTCGTCGCAGATCCGGTACCGGTACCGACGGCCGGTTGCGGAGAAGCGTGCGTCGAAGCTGTCCGGGACCCGCCGGATCCGCCAGATCGTGATGGCCCGACCGACCATGCGGTCCAGGGTCGTTGCCAGGCCAGGCAGGTCGCCCAGGCGGGGCCAGTCGACGGGGACGTCGACGTGGACGGTCTGAGCCTCGGCGTGAACGCCCCGGTCGGTCCGTCCGGCGCAGGTGGTGTCGACGGAAGCGCCACCGAGGACGCGGGTGAGGGCCGACTCCACCTCCCCCTGGACCGTGACCTGATCGGGCTGCCGGGCGAAGCCCGCGAAGGGTGAGCCGTCGTAGGCCAGGTCGATCCGCAGCCGGGTGGTGGTCACGCCGGAACTGTAGTAGGCGGGTCTGGGCGCCCGATCATGGACGAACTCGGGTCCGGACGGCGTGGTAGCCATGATCGTGCAGGAACCCGCACATGCGTGGGTCAGGCCCCGATCGTGCCGAAGGGCCGCCGACCGTCGGACCACGATCGTGCAGAAACACGCGAATACGCGGGTCAGGCCCCGATCGTGCACAAGCCGTGGCGGGTCACCACCAACAACACGACCCCGCGAGCGGTCACGGGGTCGTGCTTTCGTTCTGCAGCAGGAGAGCTACTCCTCCTCGTCTGCACCCTCGTCGTCGGAGGCGTCGTCAGCGTCAGCCACCTCGTCGGCAGCCTCCTCGTCCTCATCGGACGTCTCAGCCAGACGGGCCTCGACCTCCTCCGGGCTGACCTCGGGGCCGTCACCGTCGTCGTCGGCATCGTCGGAGGACCGGGCTGCCAGCTCGCGCTCGGTGATCTGGGCTGCCGCCAGGGCGTCGTCGCCGCTGTCGTCCTCGTCGACGAGGTCCTCGTCGAAGTGCGGGTCCTCGTACTCGTCCAGCCCGGCGTCCTCTGCCGCCATGATCGCCTCTTCCCGCTCACGTGCGGCACGCGACATGTTGTTGCGGCGACGACGCAGGCTCCAGCGGCGCGTGGGCGCCTCGGTCAGTGTGGACTCGCCGTCCTCGTCCTCAGTGATGTCGACCAGCTCGATCAGGGCCATCGGGGCGTTGTCGCCCTTGCGGTTGCCCAGGTTCACGATGCGGGTGTACCCACCGTTGCGGTCGGCAGCGGCCGGCCCGATGTCGGCGAACAGCTTGTGGACGACGTCCTTGTCGCGGATGACCGTGAGCACCTGCCGACGGGCGTGCAGGTCACCCCGCTTGGCGAAGGTGATCATGCGCTCGGCCACCGGCTGCATGGTCTTGGCCTTGGTCTTGGTCGTCTTGATCCGGCCGTGACGGAACAGCTCCGTGGCCAGATTCGACACGATCATGTTGTGATGGCTGGGCGAGCCGCCGAGGCGGGTGCCCTTCTTCGGTGTAGGCATGGGATGAGCGCTTTCGGGATCTCGTCGTGGAAGGCGGCAGGAGGCGGACTAGCCGCCGTACCCGCCGTAGTCCGCCAGGCTGAGGCCCATGTCGATCAGCTTCTGCTTGACCTCTTCGATCGACTTCTGGCCGAAGTTGCGGATGTCCAACAGGTCCTGCTCGGTCTTGGTGACCAGCTCGCCCACCGTGGAGACACCCTCGCGCTTGAGGCAGTTGTAGGACCGGACGGACAGGTCCATGTCCTCGATGGGCAGCGCCAGGTTCGGGGACAGCGGACCGACGGGCTCGACGTTGCCGGCGCCGATGGAGAGACCGCCAGGACCGCCCTCCTCGAAGTCGCTGAACAGGTCGAACAGGTCCTTGAGGGTCTCGCCGGCGGAGGACAGCGCCTCAGCCGGGGTGACCGAGCCGTTGGTCTCGACGTCGAGCACCAGCTTGTCGTAGTTGGTCATCTGCTCGACACGGGTGGCCTCGACCCGGTAGGTCACACGGGTGACCGGCGAGTAGATCGAGTCGACGGGGATGACACCGATCGGGGTGTCGGGCTTCTTGTTCCGCTCGGCCGTCACGTACCCGCGGCCGCGCTCGACGGTCAGGTACATCTCGACGCGGCCCTTGCGGTTCAGCGTGGCGATGTGCAGGTCCCGGTTGAGGATCTCGACCTCGCTCGGGGCGGTGATGAAGTCGGCGGTGATCTCACCGGGGCCTTCACCACCCAGGAAGATCTCGACGGGCTCGTCGGAGTGGCAGCGCAGGACCAGGTCCTTCAGGTTGAGGACGATGTCGGTGACATCCTCCTTGACGCCTTCGACCGATGAGAACTCGTGGAGGACACCCTCGATGCGGACGCTGGTGACGGCAGCGCCGGGGATGCTCGAGAGCAGGGTGCGGCGCAGGCTGTTGCCCAGCGTGTAGCCGAAGCCGGGCTCGAGGGGGTCAATGGTGAACAGAGAGCGCAGGCCCTCGATTTGGACATCTTCGACGATCGTGGGGCGCTGAACGATCAACACGGTGGTGGTCGCCTCCCGGGGCGTTGGGGAATGTGGGGGGGTGGGGTGGGGTCCGCACCGAGGTGCGGGAGGACTTACTTGGAGTACAGCTCGACGATGAGCTGTTCCTGGACGGGGACGTCGATCTGCTCACGACCGGGCGTCGAGAGGATGCTGATCTGGCGCTTGTCCTGGTCGAGGGACACCCAGCCCGGCTGGTTGCGGTTGCCGATGAGTTCGAGGGCACCGATGACCGGCTGGATGTTGCGGGAGCGGTCGCGGACGGTGATCACGTCGCCGGCCTTGACCTCGTAGGAGGGGATGTTGACCGTGCGGCCGTTGACTCGGAAGTGCTTGTGGTTGACCAGCTGACGCGCCTCACGGCGGGTGCGGGCCAGACCTCCACGGAACACCGCGTTGTCCAACCGGGTCTCCAGGAAGACCAGCAGGTTCTCACCCGTCAGGCCCTGGGACCGGCTGGCGCGGTCGTAGTAGTTGCGGAACTGCCGCTCGAGCACGCCGTAGATGCGGCGGGCCTTCTGCTTCTCGCGAAGCTGCAGGAGGTACTCGCTCTCCTTGATGCGGCCTCGGCCGTGCTCACCCGGCGGGTACGGGCGCTTCTCGAGTGCACGGGCCGACTTGACGTTGGCGTGCAGGACAGTGCGCTCACGGCGCGACTGCTTGGCGATTGGTCCGGTGTAACGGGCCATGGTGGGTGACCTTCTTTCTTGAAACCAGGTGACCGCCTAACGGCGGGGAGACCAACACGCCCGCGGGACGTGTCGGCCGCGGGATGCCTCAGACGCGGCGGCGCTTCGGGGGACGGCAGCCGTTGTGCGGGATGGGGGTGACGTCGCGGATGCCGCTGACCTCCATCCCGGCGGCCTGCATCGACCGGATCGCCGTCTCACGACCGGAGCCCGGGCCCTTGACCCGGACGTCGACCTTGCGCATGCCGAAGGTGTCGACGGCCACGCGGGCCGCCTTCTCGGCTGCCTGCTGGGCGGCGTAGGGCGTGGACTTGCGGGAGCCCTTGAAGCCGACGTTGCCGGCAGAGGCCCATGAGATCACGTTGCCCTGCATGTCGGTGATCGAGATGATCGTGTTGTTGAACGACGAGCTGATGTGGGCGATCCCGTGCGGAATCGTCCGACGCTCCTTCTTCTTCCCGCGTTGACGGGCCTTCTTACCCTGCGCCATGAGGCTTGGTTCTCCTGGTTAGCCGTTGGACCACGCGGTCACGTGATCCGCCCCGGTCTTCATCCATCGACAGCTGTCGACGGTGCATGTGCGGTTCCTGACCCGACCGGCTGATCAGGGACCTGTGAGGTGGTTGCCTAGGCCTTCTTGCGGCCGGCGACCGTGCGCTTCGGGCCCTTGCGGGTCCGGGCGTTGGTGTGGGTGCGCTGCCCGCGGACGGGAAGCCCGCGACGGTGGCGGATGCCCTGGTAGGACCCGATCTCCACCTTGCGCTTGATGTTCTGGGCAACCTCACGACGGAGGTCACCTTCGATCTGGTACTCGTTCTCGATGTAGGTCCGCAGCGCCTGGAGCTCGCCGTCGGACAACTCGCCGACGCGGGTGTCCGGGTTCACGTTGCAGGCCTCGAGGGCCTCCGCAGCGCGGGTGCGTCCAACACCGAAGATGTAGGTGAGGCCGATTGCTGCACGCTTGTGGCGTGGCAGGTCGACTCCGGCAATTCTGGCCATCGGGTGCGCGCGCTTTCGTTCGTTCGGATGTGGCGTTCGTCTACACTGCTGCTCGGCGCCCACGCACGACGCCCGTTGATGCGTGCCGTGACGGGGAACAGCAGAAATGACCCGCGAGAAGGCGGGGACAGGGGAGTGTAGCGCGGGTGCGCCTACGTCGCACCGTTGGTGAAGGCCCAGACCACGGCCTGAACCCGGTCCCGAACCCCGAGCTTGGTCAGCGTGTTCGACACGTGGGTCTTGACCGTCGCCTCACCGACGACGAGCCGCTCGGCGATCTCGGTGTTGGACAAGCCCTGGGCCATCAGGGCCAGGACCTCACGTTCCCGATCGGTCAGCCGGTCCAAGGCCGGATCCGGCGTCGGTGGAGTCCCCTCGCCGCTGGCGAACGCCTCGATCATCCGTCGGGTGACCGAGGGCGCGAGCAGCGACTCACCGGCTGCGACCACCCGGACGGCTTCGACCAACTGCTCCGGCGGTGAACTCTTCAGCAGGAAGCCACTCGCGCCGTTGCGCAGCGCCCGGAAGACGTAGTCGTCGCGTTCGAAGGTCGTCAGCACGACCACCCTCGGCGGCTCCGGCAGTGCTCCGAGCGCGGCGGTGACCTCGATGCCGTCCATCCGGGGCATCTCGATGTCGAGCAGGACCACGTGCGGGTTGACCCGTCTGATCAGATCCAGTCCCGCTTCGCCGTTCTCAGCCTCACCCGTGATGGTGATATCCGGCTCTGCCTCCAGGATCATCCGAAAGCCGGAGCGGACCAACTGCTGATCGTCGACCAGCACCACCTCGATGAGGTCGCTCACGGGGCACCCGAGGTGCTCGAGCCGACGCGGGCACGACGACCGGCGTCGGCATCGGGGATCGGCAGTCGAGCGCGGACCCGGAAGCCACCGCGGTGGGGACCGGCGGTGAAGGAGCCGCCGAGCAGCACCGCCCGCTCGCGCATGCCGACCACGCCACGCCCGCCGCCGGCGGCTGTTCGGGCGCGCGGTGGGGCAGTGCCATCGGAGGGGCCGTTGACCACTTCGATCTGCACGGCGTCGGCAAGACTCGACACGACCACCGTGACCCGTGACCCCGGGGCGTGCTTCATCACGTTGGTCAGCGCTTCCTGCACGATCCGGAAGGCCGACAGCTCGACTGAGTCCGGGACGGATCCGACCCGACCGATGCGCCGCAGGTCGACGGTCAGGCCTGCCGCGGTGCCCGCCTCCACCAGATCCTCGAGCCCCGCCAGCGTCGGCTGCGGCGCATCGACCACCTCACCGGTCGAATCCCCGCTGCTGCGCAGGAACCCGACCAGGCGGTGGAGTTCGTCGATCGCCTGGCGCCCGGACCGCTCGACCTGCTCCAACGCCTCCTGCGCCATCCCTGGGTTGCGCTCCATGACCCGCCGGGCGGCACCGGCCTGGATCCCCATGACGCTGACGTGGTGTGCGACGACATCGTGGAGTTCGCGCGAGATCCTGACCCGTTCCTCCGTCACGGCCTGCTGTGCGGTCTTGGCCTGCTCGGCCTGGAGCAGTGCGGCACGCCGCGCCAACTCCTCGGCGTCGACCCGACGCCGACGGGTTCCATCGCCGAGCAGCCACGCGGCCACGTAGAAGGCGATGTTGATGCCGATGCCCAGGCTGAGGCCCAGCACCAGGTCGACGGAGACGAATTCGATCTCGGCTGCCACCGACCGCACGTACGCGACCGCTCCCGCAATCAAGGCCGCGGCGCGGACCAGGTTGCGCGTCCGTGCCTGCGCCACGTACGCGCCGGCCGCGTGGATGACCAGGAACACGGCGACCGACGACGCCAACCCTTCGGGCACCTCGAGGATCCGGAAGACGGCGAATCCGACGCCGACGCCGAGGCAGATCGCTGCTGGCGCCATCCGCCTGAACGCGACCGGGATCACGAGGAGGACGAGGGACAGGTAGTTGCCCCATGCCGGAAGCCGCGGGACGAAGTCGGCGGACTCCTCGCTCGTCTGGTGCAGGAAGATGCTGAGCGACCCGAACAGCAGCATGAGCCCGACGATGATCAGGTCGGGTACACCGGGACGTCGTTCGTCCTCCGGCACCGGCGGCGCGTCGTGGTCGCTCACGCACAGCAGGCTAGTCCACCGCCGGTTGCGGTCACTCCGTCGTCAGGCGGAGGTTCCGAATCACCCCGGGGAGGGAGGACAGGTCAGCGACCGCTCCATACGGTGCACTCATCACCTCAGCCCGACGAACGGAGAGTCAGCTGTGCTCGAGATCGACAACCTCCACAAGCGCTACGGGGACATCACCGCCCTCGACGGGTGTTCCTTCACGGTTCGTCCCGGCCGCATGCTGGGCTTCCTGGGGCGCAATGGCGCCGGGAAGACCACCACCATGCGGGCGATCTTCGGCCTGCTCACGCCTGACTCGGGTGAGGTCCGCTGGAACGGCACGCCGGTCGGCGAGGCGGACTTGGCCCGGTTCGGATACATGCCCGAGGAACGAGGCCTGTACCCGAAGATGCGGGCAGGTGACCAGCTGGCCTACCTGGGCCGTCTGCACGGCATGACGAAGGCTCAGGCCACTGCTGCGTCGGAGATGTGGTTGACGAAGCTGGGCCTCGAGGAACGGATGGGTGACCCCGTCGAGGACCTCTCGCAGGGCAATCAGCAGCGGGTCCAGTTGGCCGCCGCGTTGATCCACGATCCGGAGCTGCTCGTGCTGGACGAGCCCTTCAACGGGCTGGACCCGCTGGGCGCCGACACGATGGCGTCGGTGCTCCGGGAGCGGTCCGCGGCCGGGACGGCCGTGGTCTTCAGCTCACACCAGTTGGAGGTGGTCGAGGAGCTCTGCGAGGACGTCGCGATCATCCACGAGGGGTCCATCCGCCGGACCGGCGAGGTGCAGGACCTGAAGGACCAGGCCCCCTACCGGCGAGTTGAGCTGGACCTGACCGGCACGCAGGCGGAGGTCCTGGGACAGCTCGACGGTGTGCTCGAGTCTTCGTTCAACGGACGCCATCACGTCCTGAAGGTCCGCGACGACATCGACATCCAGCAGTTGCTGCGGTCGGTCGACACCAGCGCCGGATCCTCGCACTTCGTCTTCACGACCCCGTCCCTGACCGACCTGTTCCGCGAGGCCGTGTCAGACGACTCCCCCGTCTCCACCACCAGTGCTGCCCCGAGCGAGGTAACCGCATGAGCTCCTTCGACATCGTCAAGCTGATCACGGTCCGCGAGCTGATCGAGCGCGGCCGGACCAAGGCCTATCTGCTCTCCGCGGGGCTCACGCTGGTGATCGTCACCGGCATCGTCGTGGTGCCGACCCTGCTCGGGGGTGGTGAGACGGTCTACGAACTGGGGTCCCTCGGTGAGGGCAACCAGGCGATCTTCGAGGTCACCGAGACCATCGCGGCCGAGAACGCGGGAGAGGACGGCTTCTCGCTGGAGGTCACGGAGTACCGCTCGCGGGACGAGGCCGTCGCCGGGCTCGAGGCCGGCGAGGTCGAGTTCGTCCTGATCGACGGGTCGGAGGTGCTGCGTGAGGGCAGCACCGGCTTCGGCGGCTCGGACGCCCAGGACGACGTGCAGCGTGCAGCAGCCATCGTGGAGTTGGAGGGGGATCTGGCCGGCAGCTCCGCCGATCCAGCCACCGTCGCCGGCGCCCTGTCCGGTCAGCCGCTGCCGGTCAGCTCCCTGATCGGTGAGTCCAACGCCGACGAGGAGGCGGCCCGCAGCCTCATCGCCTACGTCGGCATGTTCCTGCTGTACATGGCGATCCTGCTGTACGGCAACTGGACCCTGCAGGGCATCGCGGAGGAGAAGGCCAGCCGGATCGTCGAGGTCCTGCTCGCCGCGGTGAAGCCGTGGCACCTGCTGACCGGCAAGGTGCTCGGGATCGGGCTGCTCGGGTTGGCGCAGTTCGCGTTGACCGTCGGCTGGGGTCTGTTGCTGCTCCGGGTGACCGACTCGCTCCCGTTGCCCGCCATCCCGGTCGACTCGGCGGTCGCGCTGCTCGTCTGGTTCGTCCTCGGCTACGCCGTCTACTCGGTGCTGTACGCGATGGTCGGCTCGCTGGTCAGCCGCATGGAGGACGCCCAGTCGGTGTCGTTCCCCATCACGATGGTGGTGATCGTCGGGTTCATCGTGTCACTGAACGTCCTCGATTCCCCGTCGGGGCTGGTGGCCCAGATCACCACGTTCGTCCCCTTCATCTCGCCGTTCGTCGTTCCTGTCCGGGTGGCGTTCTCGGAGATCACGGCGATCGAGTACGCCGGTTCGATTCTCGTGACCCTGCTGACCGTGGGGCTGCTCATCCGACTTGCTGCCCGGGTCTACGCCGGTGGACTGCTGAGCTTCAGCAACCGGGTGAGCTTCAAGAAGGCGTTCTCCACCGTCGAGGGCCGCTGACGAATCCCCCGGGACGTAAACCCCCGGGGGATTGACAAGTCCCTCGGGGTGGGGGATGCTCCGTCGCACAAGGTCTTGAGAGCGCTCTCAACATCGCTCCGGCCTTGCGAGCCCATCGCCGAACGGAGGAGCCTTCCGTGTCCCCTCGTCCCCTCATCGCCACCTACCGGACCGCCGTCGCGCTGCTCGCCCTGGTGCTGCTCGTCGCCGTCATGCCACAACCGGCTGCCGAGGCCCAGCCGGTGAATCAGATCACCAACGGCGGGTTCGACGACGGCCTGAACGGGTGGGAGGCCTTCCCTGCGCCGTTCATCGACGCCGACGGGTTCGGCTGCATCGACGTTGCGGCAGGAGCTGGCGCCTACGCGACGCTGATCGGACAGAACGTCGCCATGGAGGCCGGTGAGACCTACGAGCTGAACTTCACGGCCAAGCTGGCGGGCGGCGGCGTTCCGGACGCGATCCGGACGGTCGTCCAACTGAACGTCGACCCGTTCACCCAGTACCTGCCCGAGCAGGCCATCGCGGGGCAGCTCAGCACCACTCCACAGGCGTTCTCCTTCACCTTCACCGCAGCCGAGGACCAGGACCCCGTCCTGGCGGCTATCGTCCAGCAGCCGCAGGACAACGTCGAGGCCTACGTGGTCTGCGTCGACGACGTCGAGCTGCTCGGTGGTGCGGAGCCGATCGCCTACCAGCCCGAGACCGGCCCGCGTGTCCGGGTCAACCAGGTGGGCTACTTCGCCGAGGGGCCGAAGAACGCGACCGTCGTGACCGATGCCAGCGGGCCGATCGCCTGGGAGCTGGCTGGCGCGGACGACGAGGTCGTCGCCTCCGGCCAGACCACGCCGGAGGGGACGGACCCGACTGCCGGACTGGCCGTGCACACCATCGACTTCTCCGACGTCTCCGAGACCGGCGAGGGGTTCACGCTGACCGCCGACGGCGAGACCAGCCACCCCTTCGCGATCGGTGTTGCCGACGTGTACGACCAACTCCGCACCGACGCGCTCGACTACTACTACCCAACGCGCAGCGGCATCGAGATCACCGACACCGATGAGCTGGCGCCAACCGACATCGGCGGGGACTCCTACAGCCGCGCCGCCGGTCACCTCGGCTCGGCACTCCCTGATGGTGATCCCGACCGGGACCCCGCAGCGCGCCCCTCCAGCGAGACGGCGAACACGGGCGACTACGACGTGGGCTGCCAGTCGATCGACAACCAGACCCAGGGCGGGCAGCCGGTCTACGACGAGGGGTTCTGGACCTGCCCGGATGCGTACCGACTGGACGTCATCGGCGGCTGGTACGACGCAGGCGACCACGGCAAGTACGTCGTCAACGGCGGCATCTCCGTCGCCCAGGTCCTCAGCATCCACGAGCGGACGCTGACGGCCGACACGGAGGCGGATGCCCTGGCTGATGGAACGCTGGCCATTCCAGAGCAGGACAACGGCGTGCCGGATGTCCTGGATGAGGCGCGCTGGCAACTGGAGTTCCTACTGCGGATGCAGGTGCCGGCCGGCACCCCCGACTTCATGGTGGGCGATCAGGCCGTGGACCTGTCCGGGCTGGTCCACCACAAGGTGCACGATGAGGGCTGGACGGGGCTGCCGCTGGCACCCGTCGACGACCCGCAGGTCCGCTCGCTGCACCGGCCCTCGACCGCAGCCACGTTGAACCTGGCAGCGGCTGCCGCGCAGGGCGCGCGACTGTTCGAGCCCTACGACCCCGACTTCGCAGCCGAGCTGCTCGCAGCCGCCGAGACGGCCTGGGCGGCCGCCAACCGCGTGCCGGATCTCTACGCCACGGCCGCGGACGGCCAGGACGGGGGTGGTCCCTACGACGATGACGACGTCACCGATGAGTTCTACTGGGCAGCGGCTGAGCTGTACCTGACCACCGGCGCGTCGGCGTACCTGACTGCGGTCGAGGAGAGCCCGTTCCACCTGAACGGTGCCGAGGACCCGTTCGTGTCGGGCGGGTTCGCCTGGGGTGACGTCGCTGCTCTGGCACGGATGGATCTGGCGACCGTCGACAGCGACATCCCTGACCACGACGAGATCGTCGAGTCCGTGGTCATGGCGGCCGGCGCCTACGCGGACGACCAGGCGGCCCAGCCGTTCGGCCAGGCCTACCCGGGTGATGAGGACGGGGACTTCGTGTGGGGCTCCAACAGCGCGGTGCTCAACACCCAGATCGTGATGGCGACCGGCTTCGATCTGAGCGGTGACGAGCAACTGCGAGCAGCTGTGGCCGAGAGCATGGACTACCTGCTGGGCCGCAACGCGCTGGGGTGGTCGTACCTGACGGGGTACGGGGCCGAGGGTTTCACGTCGGTCAACCAGCACTCGCGGTGGTGGGCCGATCAGCTGGTCGGCAGCTCGCCGAACCCACCGCCCGGTGTCATCTCCGGTGGCCCCAACTCCACCTCGGAGACCTGGGATCCGGTGATCTCCTCGCTCTACCCGGCCGCAGACTGCCCGCCGCAGCAGTGCTACGTGGACGACATCCAGTCGTGGTCGACCAACGAGCTGACCATCAACTGGAACGCCCCGATGGCCTGGATCGCGTCCTTCCTGGCTGATCAGGACGAACTGGAGCCCACTGCCGGTCCAGATGGATCGGGCGGAGAGGACGCGGTGGAGGTCATCCGCATCGAGCCGGGCGACGGAACCAACCACGCGGAGCTGTCCGTGGCCTTCTCGATGTTGACCGACTCCGGTACCGACACGTGGACGGACACCGACACCGAGACGGACTCCACCCCTCTGCGGGTCGGCGCGGGCCCCGACGGTGACGGTTCGGACGTCGATGAGGTGCTGCTGGCCTCGGCCGAGGTGTTCGCCGACGCGCTGGCGTCGGGCCCCCTGCAGGGAGACAGTCCCCTGCTGCTCACCGACCCCGACGAGCTCCCCGACGTCGTCCTCGCCGAGCTGAACCGCCTGGGCCCGGCGACCGTACGGATCCTCGGTGGCGTCGACGCCGTGTCGGCCGACGTCCAGGCCGCGGTCGAGGCTGCCGGCTTTGCGGTCGAGCGGTCTGCCGGTCCAACCCGGCTGGAGACGGCGGTTGCGGTCGCTGCCGAGGTCGGCGACGACGAGGTCGACCCGCTGATCACCAGGGCCTACGCCGGAACGACTGATGCCACCCAGGCGTTCGCCGACGCGCTGGCCGCCGGCGGGTGGGCGGCGGCTGACGCTGCTCCCGTGCTGCTGACCGAGTCCGACCGCCTCTCGACCACAACTGCAGATGCTCTCGAGGATGCTGCGGACACGGTCTTGATCGGCGGCACCGACGCCCTCACCGCAGCGGTCGCCGACGAGGTCGAGGCGGTCACGGGCGCCGCTCCCGGGCGCGTCGCCGGCGCAACGCGCTTCGACACGGCGGCAGCGGTGTCGATCGCTCGGGGCTTCGAGACCCGCGCACCGACGACCATCATCCTCATCGAGGGTCAGACGGACACGGGCTGGGCGGCTGGCTTCGTGGCCGCCAGATCAGCTGCCCTGTTCGACGCCCCGATCGTGCTGGCCAACGGAGACACCTTGCCGGATGCAACGGAGCAGGTGCTGGCCGGCGCTGCCGATCGGGAGATCACGGTGATCTGCGCGGCCTCCGAGGCCGCCTGTGACGCGGCGGTGGATCTCCTGGACTAGGCCCCGTTGGCCTCGGTTCGTGAACCTGCGGACCCTGACGTGGCCTACACCGCAGCCAGGGCCACCGGGATCTTCGAGGGCTCCTGCAGCGGGTGGGCGGTCTCGTCGCTGCGCGCTGTCAGGACCCATGGGCCGTCCGGGGTGATGGCGACGGTGTGCTCCCAGTGCGCGGAGAGGCCGCCGTCAGCGGTCACCACGGTCCACTCGTCCTCGAGGGTCACGGTGTCCTCGGTGCCGAGGTTGAACATGGGCTCCACGGCCAGGACCAGACCGGCAGCCATCTTCGGGCCCCGTCCGGCTCGTCCGTGGTTGGGGACCTGCGGGTCCTCGTGCAGCGAGCGGCCGACCCCGTGGCCCACGTACTCCTGCACGATGCCGTAGCCGAACCGCTCCCCCACCCGCTGGACGGCGCTCGAGATGTCGCCGATGCGGCGCTTGACCTTCGCCTCGACCAGACCCGCCCACAGCCCCTCGCGGGTCACGCGGACGAGTTCGGCGACCTCAGGCGGGACCGCGTCCTCCCCGCCGACCATCCAGGTGCAGGCCGAGTCGGAGTAGTACCCCTCGAGCACACACCCGGCGTCCACCTTGAACAGATCCCCCTCCTCGAGGATCCGCTCCCGTGAGGGGATCCCGTGGACGATCTCGTCGTTCACCGAGGCGCACAGGGTTCCCGGGAACGGGATCCGCGAGCCGTCCCCGCCGTAGCCGAGGAAGGCGGGCACGGCGTTCTGGGCCCGGATGTAGTCCTCGGCCAGACGGTCCAGCTCGCCCGTCGACACGCCCGGCTTGACCGCTTCGGCCACGAGTTCGTGCATGTCGGCGATGATCTTGCCCGACCGGGCCATGATCTCGAGCTCGGCGGGGGACTTCCGGATGATCATGCGACCAGGCTAGCCCGGCCCCTGCTGGACGCGTTCGGTGACCCGACTACTCGTCGGCCGCCTCCCTGCAGGCGGCCAGCACTCGCTCCCGGACCTCCTCGATGGTCCCGACGGCGTCGATGTCCACCAGCAGGCCGATGCCGGCGTAGTGCGGGATGAGGTCGGTGGTCTGATCGCGGTACTCACGCATGCGGCGCTCGAACACCTCGGCGGAGTCGTCGTCCCGGCCCTCCTCCTCCTGGCGCTTGGCGATGCGGGACTCGAGCTCCTCGAGGTCCACCTTGAAGTGCAGGACCGCGTCGATCGAGGCGTCCAGCATCGCAACCATCCCGGCCAGGGTGAAGGCCTGACCGACCGTGCGGGGATACCCGTCGAGCAGGAACCCCGTCTCGGCATCATCCTGCCGCAGACGATCGGCGACCATGCGGTTCACGAGCTCGTCAGGCACCAACTCCCCCCGCGACATGTACCCCTGGGCCTCCTTGCCGAGCGGCGTCTCGCCAGCCACGTTGGCGCGGAAGATGTCGCCGGTCGAGATGTGGGGGATCCCGAACGTCGCCGAGATCGCCTCCGACTGGGTGCCCTTTCCGGCTCCGGGTGGGCCCAGGAGGATGAGTCGCACGTCGTCGTTCCCTTCGTGATGGCGTCTGGGAAGTCGAGAGTCTAGCCCGCGGCCCTACTGGCGGATGAAGCCCTCGTAGTGCCGTTGCATCAACTGGCTCTCCAACTGCTTCATGGTCTCGAGGCCCACGCCGACGACGATCAGCAGCGTTGCCCCGCCCAGCGGGAACTGGATGTTCCCCACACTCAGCACCACCAGCGGCAGCACGGCCAACGCGCCCAGGTAGATCGACCCCGGCAGGGTGATCCGGGTGAGGATCCGGTCCAGGTACTCGGCGGTCGGCCGCCCCGGCCGGATGCCCGGGATGAACCCGCCGAACTTCTTCATGTTGTCCGCCACGTCGATCGGGTTGAACGTGATGGCGGTGTAGAAGTAGGCGAAGAAGATCGTCATCGCCAGGTAGGTCAGGATGTAGACGGGGTGCGCCCCCGTCGAGAAGTAGGTGTTGATGAACTGGGTGACCCGGTCGTTGTCGATGATCGACCCGGCCAGCGATGGCAGGTAGAGCAAGGAGCTTGCGAAGATGATCGGAATCACACCAGCCTGGTTGACCTTCAGCGGGATGTAGGTCTGCTGGCCGCCGTACTGGCGGCGCCCCACCTGGCGCTTGGCGTACTGGACGGGTATTCGCCGCTGCCCCTGCTCGACGTAGACCACGCCGACGATCAGGATCAACCCGACGACCAGGAACACGGCGAACAGCACCTGGTTCTGCTGGTAGATCGCGGTGAACTGGCCGGGCAGCGCGGCGATGATCGCCGCGAAGATGATCAGCGACATGCCGTTGCCGATGCCGCGCTGCGTGATCAGCTCACCCAGCCACATGATGAACGCCGTACCCGCGGTGAGGGTCAGGATCATGAGGGCCCGGATCGGCAACCCGTCGTTCGGGATCAGCCCCGTGGTGGGGATCTGACCACCGAACAGTTGGCCGGACTCGATGAGCACGATCAGCCCGGTCGACTGGAGCACCGCGAGCACGACGGTGACGTAGCGGGTGATCTGGGTGATCTTGGCCGTGCCGGTGGCGCCTTCCTTCTGCCACTCCTCGAGCTTCGGGATGACCACGGCCAGCAACTGCATGATGATGCTGGCGGTGATGTAGGGCATGATGCCCAGCGCGAAGACGGCGAGCTGGGTGAGGGCACCGCCGCTGAAAAGGTTGAGCAGCTGGGCGACACCGCCAGCTTCGGCCTGCTCGAGGATGTTCTGCAGGACCCCGTAGTCGATCCCGGGGATCGGGACCACGGAGCCCAGCCGGTACACGGCGATGATCCCGAGCGTGAACAGGATCTTGCCCCGGAGGTCGGGGATCTTGAAGGCATTCGCGAACGCGCGGAACATGCAGGGCTCCTAGCCGGGGGCGTCGGGTGTGCTCATCCGGGCTGCCGGAGGCGCACACCGTCCCATGCTGACACGGTTGATGACGACGTGAGGCGCCTTATGCGCCAACCGTCTGCACCGAACCGCCAGCCTCGGTGATCTTGGCTTCGGCCGACTTCGAGAACGAGTTCGCCGTCACGGTCAGCGCGATGGTGATCTCGCCGTCGCCGAGGATCTTCACCGGGGTGGTGGCCGACCGGATCAGGCCGGCCTCCGCCATCAGCTCCGGGGTGACCTCATCGCCGGCGTCGAAGACCTCCTCGAGGGCGGAGACGTTCACGGCGGTGTGCTCGACGCGGTTGCGCGAGTTGAACCCGGGCAGCTTCGGCAGCCGTCGCTGCAGCGGCATCTGGCCACCCTCGAAGCCGAGCGGCACGTTCTTGCGTGCGCCCGTCCCCTTGGTCCCGCGGCCGGCGGTCTTGCCCTTGCCTGCCGCCTCACCACGACCCTTGCGGGTCTTGCGCTTGGTCGAGCCCGGTGCGGGCTTCAGTTCGTTGAGCTTCATGAGGTGCTACTCCTCCTCGCCGGCTTCGAAGGGCTCGGCGGGTGTGAGGTCGGGGTCGACGTCGTCGGGATCCAACTCGTTGCCCGTCGGCGCCTTCACGACCATGTCGTCAGGGATCGCCTGACGCGGGTTCTGGACCACGTCGCTCGGGTTGTCGACGCCCTCGCCGATCAGGTCCTGCTCCTCGAGCAGTTCCTCGGCTGCGGCGGACGCGCCGCCCTCGTCGCCCACGACGCCGGGCTCACCGGCGTCGGCGGGGGTCAGGGCACGGCTGGCTGTTGGTGCGACTGTGGTGTCGTCGTCGACCTCGGCGACCGCAACCAGGTGGTTCACGGTGGCGACCATGCCGCGGAACTCCGGCCGGTCGGGCACGACGACGGTGTGACGGATGCGACGAAGCCCGAGCGTGGCCAGCGTCGCCAGCTGGTTGCGCTTGGCGCCGTTGGCGGACTTGACCTGGGTGACTTGCAGAGCCATCAGCCTTCACCTGCCCCGGTGCCCGCAACCACGGTCGGAACGCCGTCGGGCGTCCCGGCACCGCTGCTGGCGTCGGTGTCGTCGTCGCGCTCCTGCGCGGCTGCTGCCGTGACGTAGGACGGCTTCTTGCCCGTCAGGTTCTCGAACATCTTCGGCGGCATGAAGTCCTCCATCTCCAGGTCGCGCATCTTGGCGACGTCCTGGGGACGCTTGAGGGACTGCAGGCCGGCCACGGTCGCGTGGACCACGTTGATCGCGTTCGGCGTGCCGAGGGACTTGGCCAACACGTCGGTGATGCCAGCTGCCTCGAGCACAGCGCGCACCGGGCCCCCGGCGATGACGCCGGTACCGGGTGCGGCCGGCTTCAGCACGACACGACCGGCGCCGTGGATGCCGAGGACCTCGTGGGTGATGGTCTTCTGGATCATCGGGACGGCGAAGAGGTTCTTCTTGCCGATCTCGACACCCTTCTGGATGGCGGCAGGCACTTCCTTGGCCTTGCCGTAGCCAACACCGACGTTGCCCTTGCCGTCACCGACCACGACGAGCGCCGTGAAGGAGAACCGGCGGCCACCCTTGACCACCTTGGCGACGCGGTTGATGGCGACGACCTTCTCCTCGTAGGGGCTGCGGTCCTGATCGCGTCCACCGCGACCGCCGCGACCGCCACGACCGCGGCCGCCGTCGCGGCCACCGCGTGGGTTGTTTGGGGGGTTGTAAGCCATAACGTGTCAGTCCTTTTGGGAGTGTCGCGCCGCTGGGCGGCGCGTCTAGAAGTCCAGCCCGGCCTCGCGGGCGGCATCGGCGAGGGCCTGGACCCGGCCCTGATAGCGGTTCCCGCCGCGGTCGAACACGACCTGCGAGACGCCGGCTTCCTTGGCGCGTTCGGCAACCAGTTGGCCGACCGCCTTGGCCGCGCCGACCTTGCCGTCACCGTCGGGAGCGAACGACCCCTCGGCGGAGGAGGCGGAGGCCAGCGTGGTGCCGGCGCGGTCGTCGATGACCTGGGCGTAGATGTGGGTGTTGGAGCGGTAGACGGCCAGGCGAGGACGGCTCGCGTCACCGGCCACGCGCTTGCGCAGGCGGTAGTGACGGCGGTTTCGTCCGCTCCGGCGTGCATCAGTCTTTGCCATGATTCCTACCCTGCCGCCTTTCCAGCCTTACGAAGGATCTGTTCGTCGGCGTACTTGACGCCCTTGCCCTTGTAGGGCTCCGGCGGCCGCAGCTTGCGGATGTTGGCGGCCACCTGGCCGACCTGCTGCTTGTTGGCACCGGACACCACGACCTGGTTCTGCGACGGCACGCTGAACTCGATGCCGTCGATCGCGTCGATGATGACGTCGTGGCTGAAGCCGAGTTGCAGCTTCAGGCCCTTGCCCTGCATGGCAGCGCGGTACCCGACGCCGACGATGTCGAGGGTCTTCGAGTAGCCCTCGGTGACCCCGGTCACCATGTTGGCGATCAGGCTGCGGTACAGACCGTGGAGGGCACGGGCGTCCCGCTCCTCATCAGGCCGGGTGACGACGACCTGGCCAGATTCGACCGCGATGTTGACGCGGTCGTGGCTTGCCTGGGTCAGCGTGCCCTTAGGACCCTTCACGGTGATCGTGTCGCCCGCGAGCGACACATCGACACCGCTGGGGATCTCGACTGGTTCTTTTCCGATACGACTCATGGTGGTTCCTACCAGACGTAGGCCAGGACCTCACCGCCGACGCCAGCCTTGCGGGCGTCACGGTCGGTCACCAGCCCCTTCGAGGTGGAGACGATGGCGATGCCCAGGCCGCCGAGCACGCGGGGCAGGTTGTCGGACTTGGCGTACACCCGCAGGCCCGGCTTGGAGATGCGGCGGATCCCGGTGAGGACGCGATCGCGCTCCTTGGTGTACTTCAGCGCCAGGCGCAAGGTGGCCTGGGGGGTGGTCGGCTCGACGACGAAGTCGCGGATGTAGCCCTCTTGCTTGAGGATCTCGGCGATCGACGCCTTCAGCTTGCTCGACGGCATCTCGATCAGTTCCGTGTGCGTCATGTTCGCGTTACGGATCCTGGTCAACATGTCGGCGACCGGGTCGGTCATGCTCATGTCGGGTGCTTCTCCTTGGGATTAGCGGGACCTGCCCGCCACTGCCCAGTCGTGGTTTGGTGTGGAGTTCGGGGAAGGGGCGCTCTAGCTGACGTCGGCGGTTGCGGCGACGAGTCGCTGCATGGCCTCGGGAGCAGGGGCGCCTTCGGGCCGGCGGAAGGGGAAGCCGAACGCCTCCAGCAGCGCACGGCCGTGCTCGTCGTTGGTGGCTGTGGTCACGAACGTGATGTCCATGCCGCGGATGGCATCGATGGAGTCGTAGTCGATCTCGGGGAAGATCAGCTGCTCGGTGATGCCGAGGGTGTAGTTGCCGCCGCCGTCCAGCTTCTCCGGCAGTCCGCGGAAGTCGCGGATGCGGGGGATGGCCAAGGTCAGCAGGCGGTCGAGGAAGTCCCACATGCGCTCGTTGCGCAGGGTGACCCGGGCACCGACGGGCATGCCCTCCCGCAGCTTGAACGTGGCGATGGACTTCTTGGCGCGCCGGATCTGCGGCTTCTGGCCGGTGATGGTGGCCAGATCGGTCATGACCTTCTCGACGACCTTGGAGTCACCGACGGCCTCGCCGACGCCCACGTTCACGACGATCTTGGTCAGTCGTGGGACGTCCATCACGTTGTCGATGGACAGCTGGTCCTTCAGCTCGTCGCGGAGGACATCGTTGTACAGCGCCTTCAGGCGCGGCCGGTACTGGACCGTCTCGCCGTCGGCGGTGGTCTCCGTGGTGGTCTTGATCTCGGTCACGTCGTCGGTCTGTGAATCTTCGGCCATCAGCTGAACTCCGAATCGCACTTGCGGCAGAACCGCATCTTCTCGCCGTCGACGAAGCGGACGCCGACCCGGGTCGGCTCGTCGCACTTCGGACAGACCGGCATGACGTTCGAGAGGTGCACGGGCACCTCCACGTGCTCGATGCCACCCTCGCGAGCACCTCGCGAGGTCATGGAGATCTGGCGGTGACGCGTCGCGATGTTGACGCCCTCGACCATGACCTTGTCGGCCTTGGGGTAGACGTTGACGACGCGGCCGGTCTTGCCCTTGTCCTTGCCGCTGATGACGACGACCTGGTCGTCCTTCTTCACACGCTGCATGAGCGTTAGATCACCTCCGGCGCCAAGGACACGATCCGCATGAACCGGTTGTCGCGAAGCTCGCGACCGACCGGCCCGAAGATGCGTGTCCCGCGCGGGTTGTTGTTGGCGTCGATGAGGACGCAGGCGTTGTCGTCGAAGCGGATGTAGCTGCCGTCCTTGCGACGACGCTCCTTGCGGGTCCGGACCACGACGGCCTTCACCACGTCCCCCTTCTTGACACCTGCCTGGGGAATGGCGTGCTTGACGGTGCAGACGATCACGTCGCCGACACCGGCGTACCGACGACCGGAGCCGCCGAGCACGCGGATGCACAGCACTTCACGTGCGCCGGAGTTGTCGGCGACACGGAGGCGTGATTCCTGTTGGATCATCGGACTTCAACTTTCCTGTGGTCTTTGGGTGGGCGCGTGCCCCGTGGGCTACTTCGCGCGTTCGAGGATGGTGTCCAGCCGGAAGTACTTGTTCTTCGACAGCGGCCGGGTCTCGACGATCCGGACGCGGTCGCCCACGCCGGCGTCGTTGTTCTCGTCGTGCGCCTTGTAGCGCTTCGACTTGGTCACCGTCTTGTGGTACCTCGGGTGCTTCACGCGCCGCTCGACCTGGACGACGACGGTCTTGTCCATCTTGTCGGACACGACGATGCCGTCACGGATCTTCCGGGCGCCCCGTTCCGACCCGTCGGTCATCGACCCCGGCTCGGTGGTGGTGTCTTCGTTGCTCATGCGTCTTCCTCACTTGCGGCGCGCAGTTCACGCTCGCGCTGCACCGTCATGACGCGGGCGATGTCGCGGCGAGTCATCTTGAGGCGCTTGTAGTTGTCCAGCTGTCCGGTGGCCAGTTCGAACCGAAGGTTGAACAGGTCGGACTTGTACTCCTCGAGCTTCTCGTCGAGCTCGCTGTCGGACAGTTCGCGGAGTTCTTCTGCAATCACGGTTCTCACCCTCCATCCCGGACGACGAAGCGCCACTTGACGGGCAGCTTGTTGCCGGCCAGTCGGATCGCCTCACGGGCGATCTCCTCATCGACACCGGAGATCTCGAACATGACCCGGCCGGGCTTGACCACGGCGACCCAGCCCTCGGGAGCACCCTTGCCGGAGCCCATGCGGGTCTCGGCGGGCTTCTTGGTGTAGGCCTTGTGGGGGAAGATGTTGATCCACACCTTTCCGCCACGCTTCATGTATCGCGTCATGGCGATTCGGGCGGCTTCGATCTGGCGTGCAGTGACCCATCCGGCCGAGAGGGCCTGGATGCCGTAGTCGCCGAACGTGACGTCGGATCCACCCTTGGCCAGGCCGCGCTTGCGGCCGCGGTGCGGCTTGCGGTACTTGACTCGCTTCGGGGAAAGCATCTGCGTCCTCTCAGTCCTCGTCCAGGGCGTCGGACCACTCGTCGGTGCTGGCGGTGTCGACCGCCTTGCCCTCACCGGAGTGGTCGACGGCGCCTTCGGTGGTCGGCGGTGTCGTCCCCTCGAGCGGTGCGTCGGCCGTCGCCTGCTGCGGCATCGGAGCCGGCGTGGCCGCCTCCTCGTTCTCGGGGCCGGCCTGGGGGACGTCGGCGAACGACTGGTCCGTCGGCAGCTCGATCGTCGGTGGCGTCGTCGGATCGGGACCGGCCGGCGTGGTGCCGTCGGGGGCCTGCTCCTCGGCTGCGGCCATCTGCTGGGCGACCTGGGCCGAGACCTGCTCGGCAGCCGCCTGCTGGGCTGCGGCCTGGGCGGCGCGGGCCTCGGCCTCGATGCGCTCACGCTCACGACGAGCGCGGGCGCGGGCCAGGCGCTCTTCGCGGTCCTCGCCCTGCGGCAGGACCAGACCGGTGTAGATCCAGACCTTGACGCCGATGCGGCCGTAGGTCGTCCGGGCCTCGTCGAAGCCGTAATCGATGTTGGCACGGAGCGTGTGCAGCGGGACCTGACCTTCGCGGTACCACTCGGTCCGGCTCATCTCCGAGCCACCGAGGCGACCCGAGCACTGGACCCGGACGCCCTTGGCACCGGCCTTCATGGCGTTCTGGGTTGCGCGCTTCATGGCTCGGCGGAAGGACACGCGGCCCTTCAGCTGCTCGGCGACGTTGTGGGCGGTCACCTGTGCGTCGAGCTCGGCGTTCTTGACCTCGTTGATGTTCAACTTGATCTGCTTGCCGGTCAGCTTCTGCAGCTCCTCGCGGATCGCGTCGGCCTCGGTGCCGCGACGACCGATGACGATGCCCGGTCGTGCGGCGCGCACGTCGACGGTCACCCGATCGCGGGTGCGCTCGATGTCCACGCGGCTGATGCCGGCGTGGCGGACCCGCTCCTTGATGTAGATGCGGATCTTGTGGTCTTCCTCCACGTAGGCCGCGTAGTCCTTCTTCGAGGCATACCACTTGGACTTGTGGTCCTTGATGATGCCCAGGCGGAAGCCGTAGGGGTGGATCTTCTGGCCCATGGGTTAGCTCTCCTCCGTCGCCGCGGTGACGGGAGTCGATGGTTCGTCGTCGGCGTTGTCTGCGGAGGGGTCAGCAGTGACGTCGGCGGCGCTGTCGGATGTGGTCATGTCAGTGGTGGTGACATCACGCGGCGGCAGGCCGACGGTGATGGTGATGTGGCAGGTGCGCTTGCGGATGCGGTAGGCACGACCCATCGCGCGAGGCTGGAACCGCTTGAGGGTCGGCCCCTCGTCGACCTTGCACTCGAGGACGAAGAGGTCGTCGGCGTCGAGGTCCTGGTTGTTCTCGGCGTTGGCGATCGCGGAGTTCAGCGTCTTGAGCACCGGCGTCGCGGCGTTCTTCTCGGTGAACTCGAGGCGGCGCTGGGCTGCCTCGACGCTCATGCCGCGCAGGCCGGTGGCCACCTGGCG
This sequence comes from Euzebya tangerina, assembly GCF_003074135.1. Classification (NCBI taxonomy): domain Bacteria; kingdom Bacillati; phylum Actinomycetota; class Nitriliruptoria; order Euzebyales; family Euzebyaceae; genus Euzebya; species Euzebya tangerina. Next base: position 481,393 of record NZ_PPDK01000003.1, read on the forward strand.
CGCCTTGTACGGGGACACCCGGACGTGCCGCGACACGGCACGTGCTTGGTCGGGGGATGAGATGCGCATTATCGCTTGCCCTTTGTGGCTTGCTTCTCACCAGCCCCACGCCACTTGATGGCGCGGGTCGGGGCGAACTCGCCGAGCTTGTGCCCGACCATGGATTCGCTGATGAAGACGGGGACGTGCTTCTGGCCGTCGTGGACGGCGATGGTGTGACCCACCATGTCCGGAGAGATCTCCGAGCGGCGGGACCAGGTCTTGATGACCCGCTTCTGACCGGCCTCATTCAGCTTCTCCACCTTGCGAGCAAGGTGGTGGTCGGTGAAGGGGCCTTTGCGAAGGCTGCGTGGCATGGGTGTTCCTTCTCCCCTAGCGGCGACGCTTGCCGCGACGACGGAGGATCATCTTGTCGGAGGCCTGGGGCTTGCGGGTCTTGCCCTCGGGCTTGCCCTTGTGGTTGGTGGGGTGGCGTCCACCGGAGGTCCGGCCCTCGCCACCACCGTGGGGGTGGTCGACGGGGTTCATGACGACACCGCGGACGCTGGGGCGCTTGCCCTTCCAGCGGCTGCGACCGGCCTTGCCGACCTCGATGAGGTCGTGCTCGGCATTGCCGACCTGGCCGATGGTGGCGCGGCAGTCGTTGCGGACCAGCCGGATCTCGCCGGAGGGAAGGCGCAGGGCTGCGGTCTCGCCCTCCTTGGCGAGCAGCTGGACGCTGACGCCGGCCGAGCGACCCAGCTTGGCACCGCCACCAGGCCGCATCTCGACGGCGTGGATGGAGGTACCGACCGGGATGTTGACCAGCGGCAGGGCGTTGCCGGGCCGGATGTCGGCTTCGGGACCGGACTCGACCAGGTCACCGACCTGGAGGTTGCGGGGCGCCAGGATGTAGCGCTTCTCGCCGTCCAGGTAGTGGAGCCGGGCGATGCGAGCGGACCGGTTGGGGTCGTACTCGATCTCGGCGACCTTGGCCGGTACGCCGTCCTTGTTCCGGCGGAAGTCGATGACGCGGTACTTCTGCTTGTGGCCACCACCGCGGTGGCGGGTGGTGATGCGCCCGTGAACGTTCCGGCCGGCCTGCTTCGGCTTGGGTCCGGTGAGGGACTTCAGCGGCTTGTCGGTGGTGACCGTGTCGAAGTCGGACACGCTCATGCCACGCCGGGCCGGCGTCGTTGGCTTGTAGCGGCGAACGCCCATACTTACAGCCCTCCTGCGAAGATGTCGATTTCCTCGCCGTCGGCGAGGGTGACGATGGCGCGCTTGGTGTCCTTGCGCTGGCCCATCGTGAGTCCGAAGCGCTTCGCCTTGCCCTTGCGGACCATGGTGTTCACGTTGCGGACCTTGACGCCGAAGATCTCCTCGACGGCCTTCTTGATCTCGGTCTTGTTGGACGAGGGGTGGACCACGAAGGTGTACTTGCCCTCGTCCATCAGGCCGTAGCTCTTCTCGCTGACGACCGGGGCGATGATGACGTCTCGTGCGAACCGCATCAGGCTTCAGCTCCTTCGCTGGTGTCGGTGTCGGCGCTGGTGTCGGTGTCGGCGCTGGTGTCGGTGTCGGTGTCGGCGGTCGAGGTGCTCTCGACGGTGTCCGCGCGCCGGCCGGTGCCGATCAGTTCGATCGCGTCGGACTCGATGACGACGACATCACTGGCCAACACGTCGTAGGTGTTCAGCTGGTCGACGGTGAGCATGTGGACGGTCTGGAGGTTGCGGAAGCTCTTGATGACGTTGGCGTCGAACCGCGCCAGGACCAGCAGCACCTTTCGGTCGCTGAGGTCGAGGTCGGCCAGCAACCTGACGGCGGTGGCGGTCTTGGGCTCGTCGAACGAGAACCCGTCGATGACCCGCAGGTCACCGGAGGCCGTCCGGTCCGAGAGCGCTGATCGAAGGGCCAGCCGCTTCAGCTTCTTGTTGACCCGCTTGGTGTAGTTCTGCTCGCCGGAGGGACCGTGGGCCACCCCACCACCAGCCCACTGGACCGCGCGGATCGAGCCCTGCCGGGCACGACCGGTGCCCTTCTGGCGCCATGGCTTGCGGCCACCACCGCGGACCTCTCCTCGGCTCTTGACCTTGGAGGTGCCACGCCGGCCGGCAGCGAGCTGCGCGGTGACGACCTGGTGCATGACGGCGACGTTCGGCTCGATGCCGAAGAGGTCATCGCTCAGGTCGACGGTTCCGGACGTGGAACCGGTGCTGTCGTATACGTCAACGCTTGGCATCAGGCGTCAGCTCCTTCACGGATCACGGCGCTGTCCGGCTTCTTCGCGGCGTTCTGGACCAGGACCATCGAGCCGTTGGACCCGGGGACGGCACCGCGGATCAGCAGCAGGTTGCGCTCGGCGTCCACGCCGGCCAACAGCAGGCTCTGCACGGTGACACGGGCATTGCCGTGTCGACCGGCCATCCGCATGCCGGGGAAGACGCGGGCGGGGGTGGCGCAGGCGCCGATGGCACCGGGAGCACGGTGGACCTTGTGCACCCCGTGGCCGGCACCGAGGCCGGAGAAGCCGTGCCGCTTCATGACACCGGTGAAGCCCTTGCCCTTGCTCTTGCCGGTCACATCGACGTACTCGCCGGTGGAGAACTGCGAGACGGTGACGATGTCGCCGGGCTCGTGCTCCCCCGCAAGCGTGACCTCCATCAGCCGCCGGGTCGGTTCGACGCCGGCCTTGGCGAAGTGCCCGGCCAGCGGCTTGTTCACCTTCTTGGTGGCGCCGAAGCCCAGCTGGACAGCTGCGTAGCCGTCCCGGTCGGGTGTGCGAACCTGCACGACGGGGCAGGGACCGGCCTTCACGACGGTGACGGGGACAACGCGTCCGTCGTCGTCGAAGACCTGGGTCATCCCCAACTTCGTGCCAAGGATCGCCTTGGTGCTGTTTGCGTGACTCATTGGAAGTCTCGTCCTTCAGGTGAGATCGCTTAGAGCTTGATCTCGATGTCGACACCAGCGGGCAGGTCCAGCCGCATGAGGCTGTCCACCGTCTTCTGGGTCGGCTCGTGGATGTCGATCAGCCGCTTGTGGGTGCGCATCTCGAAGTGCTCGCGGCTGTCCTTGTACTTGTGCGGGCTCTTGATGACGCAGATCACGTTCTTCTCGGTCGGCAACGGCACCGGGCCCGTGATGCGGGCACCCGTGCGCTCGACCGTGTCGACGATCTTGCGCGCCGACCGGTCGATGACCTCGTGGTCATACGCCTTGAGGCGAATCCTGATCTTCTGTTCAGCCATTTCCTACTTCTCTCTTCAAGCCCGGTTCGGTCTTCGTGTGCGGTCTAGCGAAGAGGTTGTCGTGGCGGAGGGAGGGGGCGGTGGTGCTCAAGGCGCGGAAGCTCAAAAGCCCTTGCTGGAGCGCCGAGTGCCACCGACCCCGACCGGAGCCACGACAACCGAAACCAACTACTCGAGGATCTTGGTGACCCGGCCGGCCCCAACGGTGCGGCCACCCTCACGGATGGCAAACCGCTGACCCTCATCCAACGCGATGGGCTGGATCAACTCCACCGTCATCTCGGTGTTATCACCCGGCATCACCATCTCAGTGCCACCCGGCAAC
>NZ_PPDK01000004.1 GCF_003074135.1 Euzebya tangerina
GTGGGGAACCTGACCGACCCGTGGGGAACCTGACCGACCCGTGGGGAACCTGACCGACCCGTGGGGAACCTGACCCACCCGTGGGGAACCCGACCGTCAGATACCACAGCAGACCTCCCCACCCCCACGCAGGAGCCTGGCCACCGTGAGCGCCATGAGGCTGCCCGCGCCGGCTCACCCGGGGCCGCCGAAGCCGTGGTCGCGCAGGATCTGCTGCCCCTGATCAGAGAGCAGCAGGGCCACGAAGTCGTCCGCCCCGCGTGGGTTGGCCGCACCCTCGAGCCGCGCCACCGGGTACGTCACGGTGGTGTTCGGAGGGTCCGGGATCATCACGCCCTCGATGCCATCGGACGACGTCACGAGGTCGGAGGCGTAGACGACGGCCGCGTCCGCCTCTCCCAGTTCAACCTTCGAGAGGGCGGCCCGGACATCGGGTTCGAGCGAGGCCGGCGTGAGCTGCACCCCAGCGCGGTCGAGCACGTCAGTGGCCGCGGCGCCGGCCGGCACGTCCGGGTTGGCCAGGACCATGACGAGGTCCGGGTCGGCCAGGTCGGCTAGACCCCGAACGCCGAGGGGGTTGCCGTCCGCGACAGCGATGGCCAAGCGGTTGGTGGCGAACGGAACGGCGTCAGCGGCCAACCCCTCCTCCAGCACGACGTCCATCTGCGTCTGGTTGGCGCTGGCGAAGACATCGACGGGGGCACCCTGCACGATCTGCGCCGCGAGGACCTGGGAGCCCGCCAGGTTCAGCGTCACCTCCGCCGCGGGGTGCTCCTCCTCGAAGACGTCCGCGAGTTCCCCGAAGGCCTCGGTCAGGGACGCGGCGGCAGAGATGACCACCTCACCGGTGACCGTATCGGCGCTCGCCGGCGGGCGGTTGGCCTCGCTCGCGCCACCGGTCCCGCACCCACCGAGGAGGACCACGGCGACCACAAGAGCCCCCAGTTGGCGAACCTTCATCCGGGGAGGCCGATCACGACGTTGGTCGACTTGACCGACGCGATCACCTGGGAGCCGGGGGCCAACTGGAGCTCCTGGACGCTCTCCGCAGTCATCAGGCTGACCAGGCGAAACGGGCCGGCCTGAACCTCCACCGTGGCCGCCGCCGCCCCGACGGTCACGCCGGTCACCACCCCCGGCATCTGGTTCCGGGCGGAGGACGCCACGATCGGCGGGCGCCGCTCCCCCGGGTCCCGCTCCGCGATCAGCCGGGTGACCTCGGCCACGGGGACCCGCCGCTGCCCGCCAGCCGTGCGCTCGACGGCCAGTGCCCCCTCCTCATCCCAGCGCCGGAGCGTGTCCACGCTGACGCCGAGCACCGCCGCCGCCTGCCCGATCCGGAGGAAACCGTCGCCGTCCGCCACGAACCCACAGTAAACCTAGGCAAACTGCCCAACAACCTAGGTTCACCGCCGTCGCTCCCCTCAGAGCGGCCACACCGCCGGGACCAGCCAGGCCACCGCCACCAGCACACTCATCGTGATCGGCGCACCCAGCCGTGCGAAGTCCGTGAATCGGTACCCCCCCAGTGAGTAGACCATCAGGTTCGTCTGATACCCGATCGGACTGAGGAAGCTCAATGAGGCACCCAACGCGACCGTGATCGCAAAGGCCCGCGGCTCCGCCCCCACCTGCGCCGCGGCCGCCAAGCCGACGGGGAACACCAGGACCGCGGCCGCGTTGTTGGTGAGCAGCTCGGTCAGGACCATCGTCACCAGCAGGACCCCGACCAAGGCGCCGACCTGCCCGAACGGTCCGGTCAGCTGCAACAACCCGTCGGCCACGACATCAGCCAGGCCACTGGCCTGGACGGCGGCACCCAACCCGAAGGAACTCGCGATGACGATCAGCACCTGCAGGTCGATCGCATCCCGCGCCTGCCGCACGCTTATCACCCGGGTCGCAAACAGGACCATCGCGGCCACCAGGGACGCCTCGAGGATCGGGACCACTCCGGTCCCGGCCAGCAGCACCAGCAGGAGCGCCACCACTCCGGTGATCTGCGCCTTCCGGCCGATCAACGGCCGCGACGTCCCGGTACCGGCCACCAGCACGAAGTCTCCGGTGGACCGCCAGCGCCCGCCGAAGGCCGGTGCGGCCAGGACCAATAGGGCGTCACCGGCACGGATCTCCACCTCCCCGAGCTTCGCGTCCACCCGCTGACCGGCCCGGTGGATGGCCAGCACGGCGGCGTTGTGCCGCTGCCGGAACCCGATGGCCTTGAGCGTCGTCCCGACCAGCGGCGATCCCGGCCCGACGACCGCCTCGAAGAAGCCGGCGTGGGTCCCGCCGACGCGGTCCAGATGCCGGTCCTCCGCTGATCGCAGACCGCGGTTGCGCTGCAGGTCCAGGATCCGGTCGACCTTCCCGACGAACAGCAGCTCGTCACCTCCGCGCAGACCCTGATCGGGCCGCACCGGCGAGATCGTCCTGTCCCCGCGCAGGATCTGGGCGCAGTACACCCCCTGGAGGGCACGTAGCCCGGCCGTCTCCATGGTCTGACCGTCGAGGGCCCCCTCCCCCACCACGGTCATCGCGACGGTGAACTCGCGGAGCACCTCGTCCGCCTCGCCCAGCACCGCACCTCGGTCGGGCAGCACGATCGGCGCCAGCAGCACGATGAGCCCGCCCCCGATCAACGCCAGGGGCAGGCCGACGGCTGCCAGCTCGAACAGGCCCAGGGCCGGCATCTCCGCCTCGACCAGCAGCCCGGACACCACCAGGTTGGTGGAGGTGCCGATGGCCGTGATCGTCCCACCCAGGATGGCGGCGAAGCTGACGGGCATGAGGAAGCGGGAGGCCGGGAAGCTCCGACTCTCTGCCCAGTTGGCCACCGCAGGCGCCACCATGGCGACGATCGGCGTGTTGTTGAGCACGGCGGAGGAGATGATCGTGGGGCCGACCACCCTGGCCAGAAGTCCACGTTGCCCACCGGCCCGGCCCAGCACCCGGCCGATGACGGTCTCGAGGACCCCGGTCAGCTCGACCGCTCCGGCCAGCACGTAGAGCGCCGCCACGGTGATGGGCGCTGGGTTCGAGAAGCCGGAGAAGGCCTGCTCAGGCGTGAGGACGCCGAGGACCAGCAGGCCCACGACCGCGCCGAGCACGGTCACCGCAGCCGGTGCAAGCCCCCGACCGAGCACCACCAGCACGCTGATGACCGCGGCCAGCGTGACCCACGCCTCCAGTCCCATGGCGGGTGAGGGTAGCCCCACCCTCCCCCGCGTACCCTCGTTCGCGTGAGCGCAGCACCGTCCGTCGACCAACCACCCCCGCCGCAACGATGACCCAAGCACCTGCCCCCGCACCCGCGACCGCCTCCGACCCGCTGATCAGCCCGGAGAAGATGACGCACCTCGCGCGTCTGGAGGCCGAGAGCATCCACATCATGCGTGAGGTGGTCGCCCAGTTCGAGCGGCCGGTGATGATGTACTCGATCGGCAAGGACAGCTCGGTGATGCTGCACCTGGCCCGCAAGGCGTTCCACCCCGGGACTCTGCCGTTTCCCCTGCTGCACGTGGACACCACGTGGAAGTTCAGTGACATGATCACCTTCCGGGACAACACCGCCGAGGAGCTCGGCCTGGACCTGATCGTGCACACCAATGCCGAGGGGAAGGCCAGCGGGATCAACCCGTTCGACCACGGCTCGAAGAACTACACCGACGTGATGAAGACCCAGGCGCTGAAGCAGGCCCTGTCGGCGGGGCGCTTCGACGCGGCCTTCGGCGGGGCCCGACGGGACGAGGAGAAGTCACGGGCCAAGGAGCGGGTCTTCAGCTTCCGGGACGCCAACCACCGCTGGGACCCCAAGAACCAGCGGCCGGAGCTGTGGAACACCTACAACGGCCGGGTGGGCAAGGGCGAGTCCATCCGCGTGTTCCCGCTGTCCAACTGGACCGAACTCGACATCTGGCAGTACATCTACCTCAAGGACATCCCGATCGTCCCGCTGTACTACTCCGCCCCACGGCCGGTGGTCGAGCGCGACGGTGTGGTGATCATGGTCGACGACGACCGCTTCCAGTTCGAGCCGGGTGAGGAGCCGGAGGAGCGGTGGGTCCGCTTCCGCACCCTGGGCTGCTACCCGCTGTCGGGCGCGGTCGAGTCGAGGGCGACGACCCTGCCGCAGATCATCCAGGAGATGCTGCTGGCCACGCGCTCCGAGCGGGAGGGTCGCGTGATCGACTACGACCAGTCCGGGTCCATGGAGGAGAAGAAGCGCGAGGGGTACTTCTAGCCATGAGTCATCAATCCGACCTCATCGCCTCCGACATCGAGGGGTATCTGGCCGAGCACGAGCGCAAGGACCTGTTGCGCTTCCTGACCTGCGGGTCGGTCGACGACGGCAAGTCGACCTTGATCGGACGGCTGCTGCACGACTCCCACATGGTCTACGAGGACCAGCTGGCGGCCTTGGAGTCCGACTCCGTCGTCAGCGGCACCACCGGCGACGCCCCCGACCTGGCCCTGCTGACCGACGGGCTCAAGGCCGAGCGCGAGCAGGGCATCACCATCGACGTCGCGTACCGCTACTTCTCCACGGCCAAGCGGAAATTCATCATCGCCGACACCCCCGGCCACGAGCAGTACACGCGCAACATGGTCACGGGCGCCTCGACCGCTGACCTCGCCATCCTGATGATCGACGCCCGGCACGGTGTGCTGGACCAGACCAAGCGCCACGCCACCATCGCCCACCTCCTCGGGATCGCCCACGTCGCCGTCGCCGTCAACAAGATGGACCTGGTCGACTGGTCCAAGGAGCGGTTCGAGGAGATCCGCAAGGACTTCGAGGTCTTCGCCGGGAGCCTCGCCGACCGGACCGACACCGAGCAGGAGATCCTCCCCTACTTCCTGCCGATGTCCGCGCTGACCGGCGACAACGTCGTCAACCGCAGCGAGCACATGGACTGGTTCGAGGGCCCGCCGCTGATGGAGTTCCTGGAGACCGTCGACACCACCGTCGGTGAGGACACCACCAACGTCCGCCTCCCCGTCCAGCTCGTCGTCCGACCCAACCTCGACTTCCGCGGGTTCGCCGGAACCCTGGCCTCCGGGACCCTCCGCCCCGGCGACCCGGTCACGTCGCTGCCCTCCGGTGTCTCCTCCACCGTGGAGCGGATCGTGACCTTCGACGGCGACCTGACCGAGGCCCGTCCGGGCCAGGCCATCACGGTGACCCTGGCCGACGAGATCGACGTGTCCCGCGGTGATGTGCTGGTCTCCGCAGCTGCCACGGGCAGCCGGGCTGAGGCCGGTATGACGTCGATGTCGCGGAGCCACCGCGTCGACGCCGACGTGGTGTGGATGTCGGAGGCACCACTGACCATCGGCAAGCAGTACCTGCTGCAGGGAGCGGCCGGCAGCTCAAACGCCCAGGTCTCACGGATCCGCTACGCGCTCGACATCAACTCCCTCGACCACCTCGAGGCCAGCCGGCTCGGGCTCAACGACATCGCCCGCTGTGTGGTCACCGTCGACAAGGAGCTGCTGTTCGACCCCTACTCGAGCAATCGGACGACGGGCTCGTTCATCCTGGTCGACCGCCTGACCAACGCCACGGTGGCGGGTGGCATGATCGCCGGGCCCTCGTCCAACTGGGATCGCCAAGCCGTCGAGACGCTGACCGAGCGGCCGTCCGCCGTGACCCTGCAGGAGCGGGTCACGCGGTACGCCCAGATGCCGGTGACGATCCTGCTCACCGGGCTGACCGGCGCCGGGAAGGCCGCGATCGCGGCGGCGCTCGAGCGCCAGCTGTTCGAGGCGGGGCAGACCACACTTCGCCTGGACGGCACCAACGTCCGGCAGGGCTTCAGCCGCGACCTGGGGTTCACGGCGCCAGAGCGCTCCGAGAACGTCCGTCGCGTCGCCGAGGTCGCCAAGCTGGTCAACAACCAGGGGATCATCGCCATCGCGGTGCTCCTCGCACCCGACGCCGAAGACCGAGAACGAGCCCGGCAGCTGGTCGGACCCGAGAGCTTCATCGAGGTCTTCGTCGACACACCCCTGGACGTCTGCAAGCAGCGTGATCCTGGCGGTCTGTACTCGGCGCTCGATGCCGGGACGGCCATCGACATCCCGGGTGTGACATCGCCCTACGAGGCGCCCACCAACCCGGATCTGGTCGTCACCGACCACAACTCCACGCCCGCGGCTGCCGCCCAGGCCATCGTGGAGGTATTGCGCGAGCGCAACATCCTGCGCTAGCGGTCTGTCCGCGAAGTGGCTGGCGTCTGCCCAGGGCCTCCGCGCGCCGCTGACCGACGATCACGCGTGTCCTATGGGATCAGTCCGGACCCGGGCCTGCGCTCATCCGGGCTGATGGGTGAGGGTCCGAACCCGGACGCGCGGCGGGTTCGCTTGGCCCGCCAGGTGGGCGGACTCCTCCAGCACGCGACACCACATGTCGGCCTGGACCCACTGCCCGACCTTGGCGAGGACGTGCAGTGCCCAGAAGGCCGGATCGCCCGCCCGTGCGGCTGAGACGATCACGAAGCGCACGCGCTGGTGCGTCGCGTCGGGCTCGAGGTCGGTGGCGCTGAACCGGATCCACCCAGCCTCCATGTGTCCCTCACGGGTGCCCAGCAGCAGGGTTCGCGCGCCGAGCTCCCGCACCTCCACCGGGCCGTCCCAGGGGCCTGCGAGCGAGACGGTCAGGTGCTGCCCGACGCGGGTGATCGGCTCGCTGAAGACGGCGTAGCTCTCGGGCGCCAACTCGTTGGGGTCGCCGAGCAGCCGGCCGATGACCGCTTCACTCGCCGCCGCCTCCGCGGTGATGACCAACTCGTACCGGCGGCTGACCACAGCGCCGACACCCTCCTCTTGGGTCTGCCGCTCCTGCCGGATCTCGGGGTCGACGCCCTCCGGCAGGTCACGGACCGGCTGGTCGGTGGTGTCGGTGTGCTCGATCCACCACCGACCCCGCAGCCGACGTCGAAGGAGTGCAAGCGGCGGAGCCAGGACGTTGAGTTGAACCAGGTTCCTCATCCGCTGCGCTCCAGGTGGCTAACCAGGGCACGGTTTCGTGTGGCGATCAGCTGCTTCATGTAGCGCGCCAGCACGACCTTCTCGGCCACCACGCCGAGTGGGCCGAATGGAGCGGTGAACTCGACGACGTCGCGCATCCGCGTCCCCTCCCCCTCCGGCTCGAAGTGGTGCTCGTGCCTGAACGCCGTGAACGGGCCCTGATGCTGTTGGTCGACGAAGAACGTCGGCGGGTCGTACTCGCTGATGATCGAGGTCATGTGCCACCAGATGCCGAAGTGCCGGGCGCGCCAGGTCACCGTGTCGCCGTCGGCCATGATCCCACCCTCGACGCCGCTGACGATCTCCTCACCGGTGTGGGCCAGGGACTCGAGGTGGACATCGACGCTCAGTGAGGCGTCGAACGTCTGCTGCACCGACGCTGGCACGAGTGTGGTCTGGGTGAAGTGGACGGTCATGGTCTGGTTCTTCCCGGCGGGGCGGGCGCGAACCGCTGACCGCGTTCTCCCGGTCGTGGTTGGTCCTCCGGATCGGTTCCTTACGGAGTTCTTACGGGCGCCGGTGGTCGTCGAAGGCCCGTCTGGACGGTCCTAGCGTTGATCGCATGACACGTCTGCTGGCGTTCGCCGTTCTGCTGCTCGTGGTCGCCGCTGGCGTGGTGGCCTTCACCCGGTCTGACGGGTCCGACGTGGCACTGGCCGACGGCGCGGGAGGGGCCGATCCGATCGACCCGCTCGCGGAGGCGGCGGAGCCCGAGGCGACGCCGGCACCGGGCCAGGGCGCGGCGACTGCAGAGGCAGCAGCGACGCCGGGGACGCCCCCCAGCGACGCCGAACCGACCCCGCCGGCCATCGAGATCCCGAACGAGGGGCCGGCCATGACCTTGGAGAACCTCGACGGCTGGTTGCAGACGGACCTGACCTCGTTGGAGGACACCCGCGGCAAGGTCACCGTGGTCCAGTTCTGGACCTTCGACTGCTACAACTGCCGCAACACGCTGGCGAACCTGGCCGAGTTGTACGCCCGGCATGGCTCCGGCGACGGGGAGTTCGAGGTGGTCGGTGTCCACGCCCCGGAGTTCGACTACGAGCGCGACCCCGACGCCATCCTGGCGGCCGCCCAGGAGCTCGACGTCACCTGGCCGATCGCACTGGACACCGACAAGCGGAACTTCCACGGGTGGCAGCCGGGCAATCGGGGCTTCTGGCCTCGGACCTACGTCCTGGACCGGGACGGCAACATCCGGTTCGACCACATCGGCGAGGGGGCCTATGACGAGCTCAACGAGACCGTTGCGGCACTGATCGCCGACCCGGCGCTCTAGGCTCTGCGGTTCCTGGCTGCCCCATGTCGCAGCAGAGCCCGGCGCTCTCAGGCACCTGGCCATGGTGGGTGGACTCCCCGCCCCCCAGGCGTGGGAAGTCCACCCACCTGGTCAGGCCCCGACCCGACCGGACCACACCTCACGCGATCTGATGGACATCTTTCTCGAAGGCATCCGCGCGGCCGTCGAGCCCTGCTCGCTGGCGCTGGTCCTGCCGGCCATGGGTGCCGTGGTCCTGGGTGCTCGACGAGCCTGGGCCGTTGCCCTCGGGTTCTGGCTGGCGGCCGTCGTGCTGGCCTGGGCGCAGGCATCGGTGCTGCTCGATGTCGGGCAGGGCCCCGTCACCGGCGTCGTCCTGGGTGTCCTCGCCCTCGCCGGCCTCGGGCTGCTGTGGCTGGCCCGGGACGTGACGAGGGCCGACCAGCCTGAGGAGTGGGGCCAGACGTCGCTTCGGTTGCTGGCCGGCCTGGTGATCGGGACGTCGGCCGGGCTGCTGTGGCAGCCATGTGTCGGGCCGGAGCTCGGTGTCATCCTGACGGCGGCGCCGCGGGACCCGGGCGCCCAACTGGGTCCACTGGCCGTCTACCTGGCTGGGGTTCTCCTGGTCACTGCGTCGCTGGCAACGTTCCCGTTCCTGCATGACCGGGCGCCGGCGCTCATGGAGACTGCGCCCGCCCGGCTGGTGGCGCTGATCCCGGTGGTCGGCCTGGCAGTGGTGCTGGTCACCGGTCAGTACGAGGAGATCATCGGCGCCTTGGTCCGGGCCAGCAGCATCTCCTGACCTGACCGGGCCGGACCTCACCGGGGTGCGCGGTGGACGCGCCGTCGTTACAAGCCCGTCAACAAACCGTGGCACCCTTTGGGGCGTGGAGGTCTTCATCCGCTGTGAGATCCCAGACGTGCCCGGCGCGCTGGCCACGCTGGCAGGGGCGATCGCCGAGGCCGGTGGAGACATCCTCGCGGTCGAGGTTGCGGAGACCGGACCTGAGACGGTCATCGACGACCTGTGGGTCACGACGCAGGACATCGCGACCCTCAAGGACACCATCGAGCACATGGCTGATGCCACGCTGATCCACGCCAGCCCCTCGCGGGGGCTGCCCGGCGACGCCACGGCCCGTCTGGCGGCCGGGATCGATGCCCTGCTGACGGGGGCGATGAGCCCGGAGGACGGCCTGCCCACGCTGATCGGGGGGCTGCTCCGCGCACAGTCGGCGGAGATGAGCGTGGTCGGACCGGAGAAGAAAAACCGCCGCATGCTCGCACTCCCGGTCTCCAACGGGGTGCTGGTGCTCGAACGGGAGTACCGCTTCCTCGACTCCGAGAGCCAGCGGGCCCGTCAGATCATCACGGTCTGCGAGCACGCCACGCGTCTGGCCGAGGATCTCGTGGACCAGTCCGGTCGCTAGCGACTGGCGCTGGTCACGGGGGACCTCAGACCAGCGGAGGCCACTCGAGCAAGGCCTCGAACTCGCTGGCGCTCAGGCCGAGCAGCTCGCTGGACGGGGCACGCACCATGGTCGACTCGCCACGCCGTAAGAAGGTGACCCGTTGCGCTTCTGGATCAACGACGATCATCTCCTGGACCCCATGCTCGACGTAGTGGTCCAGCTTGTGCCAGGTCTGATCCGAGGGTGACAGGACCTCGACCACGAGTGCCGCGGTCGAGACGAACAGTTCGCTGGTGAGTTGCTCGAGGACCGCGCCGTCAGGGACCCGGTAGTTGGTCTTGGTACCGACGTTGATGTCGCCGACGACTCGGTACCGCCTTTTGTCCAATCGTCCGCGTGTGACGTGCAACGACTGGAACTGCAGATCAGCGTGCTGTGGTGTGGGAGCAGGGGCCACGTGATACACCCCGTCCCACATCTCGTCGTGGGTGTCAGCACCGATCCGGCGACGCTCCCGCAGCCACTCCTCCACCACCGGCGGGGTCTGGTGCAGCACGGTCTTCATGATCGTCAAGGGTAACTACCACGCGTCACCGTAACCAACAGTGGACCGGCTGGAGCAACGGTTATCCACAGCCTGTCCACAGGGCTACGAGGTCCCGACCAGTCGGCTGATCCCGCCGCCGGACTCGACGACCCAGAGCTCGCCGTCGGGACCCTCGGCGAAGCTGATCGGGCCACTCGCGCTCACCTCCAGATCTGCCGAGCGGGTCTCGCCATCCTCGACCGCGATGGCCATCAGATCGCCGGCGCACCAGTCCGCGAAGACGTAGGCACCCCGGAGCGCTGGGATGGCCGACCCGCTGTAGACGGCCCCTCCGGTGATGGCGCAGTTGCCCGGCGCGCGGGTGCGGTACTGGTGGACCGGGTCGACCCGATCGGGCAGCGCAGGCCCCTGGTACAGCTCGCTGCCCTCGTAGTTGGGCCAGCCGAAGTTGGCGCCGTGGTCATCCAGGCCGATCAGGTTCACCTCCTCCCAGCCCCCCTGGCCGACGTCGCCGACCCACACCTCGTCCGTGTACGGGTCGAGCGAGATCCGGAACGGGTTGCGGAGGCCGTAGGTCCACAGCTCGGGTGCCGCTGCGAACGGGTTGGACCCGGGGACCTGGTACCCACCCTCGCCATCGGGCGTGATGCGGAGCAGTCCGGCCAGCAACGTCGTGGTGTCCTGTCCGTTGTTGAACCGGTCGTCACCACCACCGCCGTCGCCCAGGGCCCAGAGCAAGTCACCCTCGTCGGTCAGCACCACGTCACCGCCATTGTGGTTTGTCGCGGGCTGCGGGACCGTGAGCAGGGTCTGGCCCCCGGTCGGGTCGATGGTGCCGTCCGGCGCGACCGGGAACTCCTGCAGACGCGAGGTGCCGCCCTGCTCCCCCTCGATCGCGTCGTCGTCGGTGCTGGACAGGTACAGCCGAGACCCGTCGGCGTTGAAGACCAGGCCGAGCAGTCCGCCCTCACCCTCCACTCCGACCTGCTGGGACAGGTCCACCGCCAGCTCGGGGTCGCCGGTCGTGGCAGCACCATCGCGCAGGACGACCACCTCGCCCTCACGCTGGGCGATCCAGACCTCGTCGGTCCCAGGACGCACGGTCAGGTCCAGCGCCCCGTCGGCGAAGGCGATCGGCTCCAGGCCGAGCTGACCGAGCGCGTCGAGGTCCGGGCTGGGCCGCGCCTGCGGCTGCTCGGTCGGCGTTGGCATGGGGCTTGGCGCTGGCGTCGGGGTCGGCGAGCCACTTGGCGCTGGTGATGGAGCGGGGTCGACGAGGTCCGGCCCGGAGATCTCCGGCGGGCCGATCTGCTGGACCTCCCACTCGGGGTTGCTGTCCAGCAGCGTGCTCGTGGCCGCTGAGACGCCCTGCTCGGAGGCCAGCAGGATCGGCGCGTCGTTGCGTGCGGCGTAGGGCGCGAGGCCGAACAGCCACACCCAGGCATCCTCGGCGAACCCGCCGGTTACCAGCACCCGCTCGACCGGCGGATCGTCGGTCCACAGCTCCTCGAGGATCGCGATGGCCGTCACGTCGCGGGACGGGCCGGCAACCCTCGTCGTCGGCGCGATCTGCTCGAGTGCCGTCTCCACCTGCTCGGTCAGGGCCGCGACGCCACCGATGATGACGATCTCCGTTGGGGCGAGATCCTGGAGCGTGGTCTGAGCCGCCGGGTGGAGGTCGTCGGGGCCGGTCAGGACGATCGGCGTGGCGCGGTCGCTGGCGTAGGCCGCGACGGCTCCGGAGTCGGGCCAGTCGACAGCGGTTGCGACGATGACCTGGCCGCTCTCCGGCAGGCCGACGGCGGCTGCCACGGCCGCTGCGGTCTCCACCCGTGTGGGACCGGCGACCCGCTCGACACAGCCGGCGAGCTCCCCCAGTGCGTCGGACGCTGCCTCGTTGATGGCCGCGGTCCCTCCGACGATGACTACGCCGCCGCGGTTGCGCAGGCCGGGGGTACCGGCGGCACCGAGCCCCTCCACACACGCCTCGTCGCCGAGCACGCGTTGGATCTCCTCGGCAACGACCGCGGGGACCTCTCCGCGGGTGCCTCCGGGGATGAACAGCACCGGCCCGTCCTCGCCCGAAAGGGATGAGCCGACGAGCGTGTCGGCGAAGACACCCAGTCGGCCCACGACCACGCGGGTGGCCTCGCCGTCATCGAACGTCGCTTCGGAGATCTGCACCGCTGCGGTTGCCGGATCCGGGCTGTCGGCCAGCCGCTCCGCGGGAGTGTCGTCCTGCGCGTGGACGACGCGGGTTGCCGGGACCAGCGCGGCCGTCATCGCCACGGCCAGGCAGACGGCCAGCCAGAGGGCCCGGCGCGGACGCGATCGGCCAGAGTGCTGGAGCAGAGACCACATGACCGCACAGCGTAGGACGAGGCTGTGACAGCAGACCTCCGCACGATCGCTGCTGCACCGGACGCGTCGCTCGGCCCGGTACGCTCAGCGCGAAATGGCCGTGACGGACGGGTTGGCGATGCGAGAGCTGACCCGGCTGCGTGAGCTCCTGGCCGGGCTGGACCTGGACGACCGCACGCCCGCCGGGGCGGCTGCGATGGCGGCGCGGCAGGACCTCGTCGACCGGATCGACCGGCTGTTCGCGGCCGAGCCCATGGCAGATCGCCCCGATCGGCTGCCCGTCACCGTTGCGCTGCTGGGTCCCTCGGGGGCGGGCAAGTCGACGCTGCTGAACAAGCTGGTGGGTCATGAGGTGACGACGGTCGGCGCCCGTCGTCCCACCACAACCCGGGCGGTGTGGGTGGCCTCGCCCGCAGATCAGGCCGTGCTGCGGCGGCAGGTCGGTGCGGCCGTGCACACCACGTTGGCCGTCCCGGCGGGGCTGGCGCTGGTCGAGCACCCCGACACCGGGGTCTTCGACGCACTCCCGACGACCGCTCCTGGCCAGCGGTGGTCCGCCAGAGGCAAGTCGGTGCCGGCCGCGGACGTCTACCTGGTGGTCGTCTCTCCCACGCGCTACGCCGACCGTCGTGTCTGGGACCTGCTCGCCCGACTGCCGGTCGATCCAGGTAGCGAGCGGGTCGCCCTCGTCCTCAACCGGTTCCCCAACGACTCGCGGGCGGTGACGGGGGACCTGAGCCGCCGTCTGGGAGACGCCGGCCTGCGTGACGTCATGGTCGTCGCGGTGCCGGATGACCTCGCGGCGCTGCAGGCCGTCCGGGCCTCTCTGTGGACCTACGCCGGATACCCCGAGCCAGCCTCGGCCGAGCAGTTGGAGCAAGCCGTCAGCGAGGAGGCCGTGGCGAGCTTCGCCAGGACACTGGAGGAGGATCTGCGCCCGCTGCTGCGTCTGGACCCGACGCTTCTCGCCCCGGAGCACGATCGGCCTCTGAACTCAGACCTCGGCGGCGAGTTGCTTGGGGCGGCCGACCTGGAGCCCGATCCAGCTCGCGACCGGATTGCCCTCGCACACCAGTTGACCGGCCAGGTCCGGCCAGAGGAGACCGCGGAGCACTGGGCTCGGCTGGCGTGGCGGGCCAGTGCCGGCACTCCGGCCGTCGTGCGCATCGGAGAGCTGGGCGAGCTGGGCACGACCCGTCAAGCCGGGGGCGGCGCCCTGGGCACCGACCCGGTCAGCGACGGTGCAACCAACCTCGCTGCGGATCTTGCTGACGACCTCGCCACCAACCCGGCCGCCGAAGTGGCCGACGAGCTGGCCGAGGCCGCCTGGTCCGGCCTGCATGACGCACTTCTGGTGGCCACGCGCCGCCAGACACGTGGCATCCAGCAATTGGCCGGCTCCGGGAGTGAGCCGACTGGCCTGGTGCGCGCCGGCCGAGCCAGCAGGCACATCACCGAGCTCGACTGGCAGGTGCGTGATTGGCTGCGGCGCATCCTGGCCGAGCTCGACGACGTCATCGGCGTGGACCGGGGTGCTTCCGTCGAGGCGGTCGCCGTCGGCGTTGCCTTGGCTGCGGTGGCGCGCACGGCAGGTCTGCACGAGGAGGCGGAGGCGCTGGGGAGGTGGCGTGTCCTCCAGCGGTCGGGTGTGCCGCTCGCGCCTCCCGCCGTCGTCCAGCGTGCCCAGGCCGACCTCGCGGAGCTGCTGGACGCCGCACTGCACCGCTTCACGGGCCGGGTGTCCTCCCCCGCGCCTTCCGGCCTGCGCGCGGTGCGCGATGCGGCCCACTCACTCCTTCAGGTCAGCGACCTCGGCGGGGGAGGCGAGTTGCGGTGACGGTCGTCGGGCCCGAGGCGATCGACCATGAGGAGGACCTGGCTCCACGCCTCGTCGCGCTGGCCAAGGCTGCGCACCTCTCGCGGGAGGTGGCGGATCATCCCCAGAGCGAGTCGATACTGGCTGAGCTCGAGCGCATACGGGAGGTGGTCACCGAGCCGCACGGAACCCTCACCGTGGCGTTGGTCGGTCCGTCGGGAAGCGGCAGGTCCAGCCTGGTCAACGCGCTGCTCGGCAGGAGGGTTGCGGCAACCGGTCTGGTCAGGCCAACCACGACACGCCCGGTCGCCTACTCGGTCGGCCGCGCTGCCGCCGTCGCGGCGGCGGCCATGTCCGGTGTGGCCGACGTCCAGGTGACCGCGGTTGACATGTCCGAGATCGGGGCGACCGGTGCTCCTGTGGCAGAGTTTCCGCTGGCAGAGTTTCCGCTGGCAGAGTTTCCGCTGGCAGAGTTTCCGCTGGCAGAGTTTCCGGTGGCAGAGTCTCCGGGGGCAGAGTCTCCGGTGACCGAGGTTTCGGGCACCCAGGCTCCGGTGACCGCCGGACAGATGATCGACGCTCGAGCCGACGTGGCGCTTGAGGGGGTGGTCCTGGTTGATCTGCCGGGCAGCGGGCTTGCGGAGGGGCCGACGGTGGGGACGTCCGGTCGGCTTGGGGATGCGTCCACCGCTCGGGATGGCTTGGACCGTCTGGCCGACGTCCTCGACCTCGCTGTGTGGGTGGTCGACCCGGAGACGTACGCCGATCGTGACCTGCTCGAGCTCGGCCTCCTACCGCTCCTGCGATCACCGCTCGATGTGGCGGTGGTGGTGACGAGGGCCGACACGATCACGGCGGCGGAGGGGACGGAGCTGTCGAGCCACCTGCGGCAGATCATCGGCCGTCTGCTGGGGCGGAGCGGTGGTGGCTCCGTTGGGTCGGAGCGGTGGGCGGGGTCTGAGCGGTCAGCGGGGTCAGAGCGGTCAGCGGGGTCGGAGCGGTCGGCGGGGTCAGAGCGGTCGGCGAGGTCGGCGGGGTCGGAGCGGTCGGGCGGATCGGAGCGGTCGATCCGGCCCGACCCTGGGGCTGCTGCGACCGACGGTCTGCCGAACCCGTTGCTGGTCTCTGCCGTCTCCGGAAAGGGGGTGGATGACCTTCGACGGCTGCTGGCTGGGCGTCGTGTGCGGTCGGCTGGCCGGATCCCTGGCGTGCGATTTCAACTGGTCAACGCGGCGCGGCAGCTAAGGCCGGGGCCCTTGCCCGGTCTGGAGCGGGCCGAGGATGGAACCCAGGCCCGCGAGCTGCTTCCCACCGAGCCAGTCCACCAACTGATCGGTGAGGAGTTGGCTGTGAGTGCTCGGGCGGCAGCAGTGGGCGACGCGCGTGCGGCGGAACTTCATCGGGCGACGGCCTGGCCGCCGTTGCGCTGGACGGGGCAGGTCTCCGAGCCGGCTGTTGCGCCGGATGAGGTACCGATTCCTAGGGTCCCGGCCTCTCACGCGGGTCGAGTCGACCTAGCGGATCAGGCCGCCTCGGGTGACGGGCCCGGCTCGTCGGCGTCACGGCGAGGTGGTCCAACTGGTGCCGTCGTGGCTGCGCTGGCGACCTACGCCGAGGCGCTGGTCAGCGGGGATGAGCGGGCGGGGGCCTTGGTGGAGGACTCCTCCGACGAGGACCCTGCCGATCCCTGGGCTGTCGCCCTGATCCGCCAGGTCGAGGCTGGGGCACCCCGGATCGCTCCGGCCGTGGACCGCGTGGAGCGGAAGAGGCGGGTATCGGCGGAGATAGTGCCCAGCTGGGCGCGGTCGGTGTGGGTGATGCAGGGTCTGCTGCTGGCGGGGTTCGTGGTCGCTGTTGTGCTGGTCGGGTGGGCCTTGGTGCCCGGCTCGGGTGCAATCACCATAGGCGGTAGCGGGTGGGTGCCGCCCTCCCTCGCGACGGGTGGTGCGCTGGCTGCTGTCTGTCTGTTGTCCGGTGTTGTGCTCCACATCATCGGCCGAGGTGTGGCGATCCAGGCCGGCCGACAGCAGGGGCTGATGACCAAGGAGGCACTCTTGCGCGCAGTGGCGACTGAGAGTGATCGCGTGCTGGACACGGCGATCGCCGAGGTGATGGGGCCGCGGCGTCGGGTTCGGTTGCTGTTGGACCAGGTGACCCCCTCGCCGACGTAGTTCGGGCGACGTTCAGCCCGCTGCCGTCCGGCTGCCCCGTCACGGTCCTTCCGGACGTGCCGAGTCGGTGCGTTCCGGCAACCCCCGGTCAGATCGGGAGGGGCATCGGACCAGCTCGGGAGGCGTGTCGTGTCGGGTCAGCCGAACGGGCAGCGCCGACGATGGGTTGGCCCGCCTGGTCCACCCATCGCCGCGCTCCCGGACTGCCGCGAAGGTGGTAGCCGCGGTCGGTCTTCTGGGAGTGATGGAAGCTGCACAGCCACGCCAGGTCGTCGAGCTGGGTGGTTCGGTTGATGGCCCAGCCGGTGACGTGGTCGATCTCAAGGAGGTGGTCGCTCGTGCAGTGTGGCACTTCGCACTGGTAGCCCCGAGCTTCCATGGCGGTGCGCTGGCGGGCAGTCACCTGCCGACCGAGGTGGGCCACGGCGACATCCTCCGCGTCCTGGATGACGTAGGCCACATGCGCTTCCGGGATCTGCTGCTTCACAGCGGACAGGGACACCCGGCCGATGCCGGCGATCTCGCAGACCTCGTCGGCGGTGGCCCAGCCACGTCGGAGTGCCGAGGCGTCCACCCGGACGATGACCTTGGCCTGCCGAGCAGATCGTCGGGCGGGGGTGCAGCCGCCATGAGGTGCTCGCCCTGGATCCTGCGGAACCTGCTCCTCCGCTTGGGAGCCGGGCGCACTCCTCGGAGGGCCGCCTTCATCCGCGGGTCGACGGACACCCGCAGACATCTGGTCCGGTGAAGCTCTCTGGTCAGGTGCCGTCGCTCCTGGTATGGATGCCGGCTCTGGTTCAGGTGCCGTCTCGTGCGCCGAGGTGGCTTCCTGAGCTGAGGTCACGTCCGGACCGGACGACGACCTTCGTGCGGCCGTCGACTCTCCTGCAGGCGCGGACCGTTGTCCTGGCGCGGACTCCTGCGCAGGTGTGCACGTTCGTGCTGGCGCGGAGTGTTCTGCCGGCGTGGACGATCGTGCTGGCGTGGACTCTTGTGAAGGCGTGGACTGTCTGGCGGTCGTCAACTCTCCTGCGGGCGTGGACGGCCGTGCCGGCGTGGACCGTTGTGCGGGCGTCGTCTCTGGTGGCGAGGCCACTGCACGTGGGCCGGCGCGAACATGGCCAGAGCCGGCGGAGTCACCCGCACACGCGGCACCGCGTTCGGTAACCGCGAGGAGGGCATCCAACCGGTAGGCAGCGTCATCTTCCCGCCGGCCGGCCCTGTACGCGCTCTTGAAGATCCGGTCGTGGTCGCGACGCAGGGCTGCCTCGATCCGGGCGCCGATGTCCGCTGGCGCGCTCATGAACGCCTGCCACTCGCCGTCGATGTGCGAGCTAGACCGGAACGACCGTCGCAGGTAGTGACGTCGCCGAGTCTGATCCGGATTGGGGTCGGCGCGGCGCGCCCGCTCCCGACAGGTGCTCTGCAGGTCGCCAAGCGATTGAGAGCGGGCAGCATCGAGGAGGTCCCCCGCTGCGCTCGGGTCGACTTCTGCGGCCTGCGAGACCGCACTCGTCTGCTCGTCGGACAACTGGCCATCCCGGACCGCGTTGGCCACATCCGGTTGGTTGGCAAGCCGTTCGGAGTCCTTCAACTGCCGCTTGGCGGCCGCCCTCGAGCGACCGGTGACCTTGGCAAGGACTCCCGCAACCTCGTTCTGGGATCGGCCGGACTCGCGCCCGACCTCTTCGACGCGACGCGCCATCAGCGTGAGCGCACCCTCCAGCAACTTCTTGCCAGCGGCCAACTGCTCCACCACTGGCGTGACGTCGTCGTCGGCGACGAGGCTGGGCTCCAGGTGGCGGAGCTGACGCCGCAGATCGGCCACCAGGTCGTGGACCTGCCTCCCGCTCAGCGCCCTCTGCGTCATACGAACAAGTGTACGTTATATGGCTCTGAAACAGGACATCAACGTCTGATTCGGACGAATCGTCAGGTGAGTCATCTTCTGGTGGGACTCCTGTGGCAGGAGTCGCACACTGACCAGCCATGTGGGGGCGACGACGGTATGTGGGACGACGTGGTGGTCGATCCGACCGCGGCCCGGATCATTGGTCAGAGGGCCAGGACCGGCGCCGCGCAGGCTGGATCCCACGACGGCGCCCGCGGCGACTCACCGACTGGCACCAGCAAGCCCGCTGCAGTGGCCCTCAGCGGGGAGGTCACTACTGATCGGCAGGGTTGGGGACCGTGCCGATCACAATCTCCCGAACCTCATAGGGCCGGGTCGCACGTCGCACGACTCTGGGGTCCACATCAACCGAGGTCTCGCGTCGCCACTCCACGGTCAGGCCGATCGGGTAGGTGCCCTTGGTCGACCACATGTGGCGCACCGGCGTGTCCTCGTGTTCCCCGCCCGCGGCCGTGGCTTCGTACTCCTCCTGGTGGCCGTACGTCTCGGCCGTCGGCTCATTGACGTCGAACGTCCAGCGGTACGGAGTGATCGCACAGGACACCGGGTATCCGCGGATCACCCCATCGTCCTGGTCGGAGCGGGAGCTCGAGTCCCACAGCCAGGTCTCGACACCGGTCACACCCCACTCCCGAGGGTTCACGCCGATGGCTGGCTGCGGGATCGATGGGCACACCTGGGTGACGATCTCCGAGTGAGTCGGAGGCGGCGGAGGGGGCGGTGGCGCAGGAGGGCTCCCACCGGCCCCACCGCCAGCAGCAGCAGCCGAAGCGCCTCCATCCGATGGGGCCGTGATCACGCACGCCCCACTCCCGCTGTCGCACGGGATCCCGCCCAGCGACACATCGACGTTGGGATTGAGGTCGAGGATCCCGGCATCGTTGGCCCCGACCCGGTCGATGTCGGACGCGGTGTTTCCCGAGTGGATGTTGGGAGGCGGTGGCTCCTGCCCACCAGAACCGCCGTTGTTCTGGGCGATCGCGGGTGAAGACGCGCTCCAGGAGAACCCCGCAAGGATCGAGATCACGAGAAGGCTCAGACCGCGGGACATCAGCACGGCCTCGGGGGATCCATAGGCGGATTGATCGGTTCTTGGTCGAAGAGCCAATCAAGATGGTGTTCGTTGAACTGCTCGTTGGCGCCGGGATACGTGGGCGGTACGTCCGCCACAGAGAGATCTTGGACGGGGCCTACATCGCGCAGGAAGGCCGCCGTGGATTGACTCGGATCTATCCCATGACCAACAAGGACGGGCCACTGTCGCACACGAGGCTCTCCTTCGGCCGTTTGGTATGCAGCGACCGCAATGAACATGCTTCCCCGACCTTGTGAGCCGCCCTCCCCATTGGTCCACCAGCCAAGCACTCCGGAGAGGAAGTCGTCTTGGATAGGTAGGCCCCGGTACCGGACTGACTCGGGCTGAATGCCCTCCTCAATCACCATTCGAAGAAGATCATCTCGAAGTTGTGGGGCGAAGTCGTTCCACACCTCTTGCTCGTTGGAATACGGTCCGTACTGACAGTTCGGATCCGATGACGTACTTCCCCAGAGAAAGTCGACTCGGGATCTAGTCGGGACCCGGTCCCACTCCGCCAGGCCGAGCCACATGTCCGAGGCCCGCAACTCCTCCAACTGCTCTTCGAGCGTGGGTTCGGTCTCGGTTGGCTCCGGCGTCGCCGAGGGTGCCGCCGAGGGAGTTGGCTCGGACGAGTTCGCGTTATCACTGACGCCCGGCGACGGCGACGCGGTGGGGACCTCCGATACCACGTCCTCCGTCCCCTCGTCAGCCTGAGAGTCCTCCGACACCACGAGCCCCTCCGACGCCATGACCTCTTCCCCGGAACCCTCCCTGCCACGGTCCAGCGCTCGCGCTCCGAGCACGCCCAACCCGAGCGCCAGCAACAAGCCCGACACGATCCAGACGGTCAGCTCCGTCCGTCGTGTCCGGTCCATCGGCTCCCGTCCCGCTGATGCCACTACGTTCCCGTACCTCCCACGACCCGTATCAAGCCGCCAGACTATCGCCAGCCCGTGCTCCACCTGGACCGTTGTCCACAAGTCCGGCCTCGTCCGCCCCCTGACCGGTCAGCGCAAGAAGTCGAAACAACTGCAAGGGCGCCTTTCCGGGCCGCCCATGCCAGACGTCCACCTGAGCGCAAGGCGCCTCGAACGGGCCTGGCCTCCGCAGGCACTCCGGAGATTCCTGCACACGCTCGACGTGATCGAAGCAGGCTGAACGGTCCCGATCGACGGGCCAGGCCGGACCCGACCACCCGTGGTCACGCGTTGCGACTCGGCCGCCCCCTATCCTCACGAGCAGTGGAGCAGTCCCCCCGCAACTCCGGCGAGATCGACCAGGACGATGGCGCCTGGCCGTGGGATACGCCCGAAGACGGCGATCTGGAGCAACGGCTGGACGCGCTCCGAGCGCGCCTACCAGGCAAACCCCTGGGCCAGGACGACGAGCCCAACCCGGCGGTGGAGGCCTGGCTGCAGCGCGGATGGGGACGCCGGACGGAGTCTGACGACGACCCGGACTCATCTTCCACGGACCAGCCGCCGGACCACGCCACTGGCGACCTCGACCTCCTCCCCGTCGATGAGCCCGATGTGCCGACACTGCGCGCGACCGCACACCCCGAATCACACGCTGCGGACGGCCCGGCCAGCGATCAGGACCCAACGACCACCGAGGACCAGTGGGGCGCGCAGACCTGGCACCACACCCGGATGGAGCCCGCACCCGACCACGTCTTCCCAGTCGATGCCGCCGTCCCGGTCGATGCCGCTGTCCCCGTTGATGACGCCGCTCCTGCCAACGCTGACCCAGAGGAGTCCACCGGCAACACGATCCCGGCTGACCCCGATCCTGCTCAGGAAAAGACCGACCCGCCCTCGTATGGCGAGGCTGACAGCGACCGCTCCCCGATGGTCGCCACCGCCGCCAACAGCAAAGTGGTCGCGGACGTGGAGGGTGAGGAGGAGGGCCCCACGGCTCCGCCGCTGCCGCGAGCGGACCAGGACGAGCCGGCGTCAACGCCCGATCCGCCAAACGCAGCACCCCCGACCCATCAGGTCGTGGCAACCGGCGACACCACCGCTCGCGAGCACGACGGACCACCCGACCACGTGGACGAGCTCACGCAGACGCGCAACCTGCCGCCGACCCACGACGCCCACCACTCACCCGAACGACGCGCACCCGAACCACGCGCACCCGACCTGAACCCACCCGACGGCGCTGGTCTGAGCGCCCACGCGTCATCCCGGTCCCCCGAGCAGGGCGAGGCAACCTCCCACCGGACGCCCACCGAAGCCGAACCTCCCGCCGGCGAGGTAATCCTCCCCACCAGTGCGAACAACCCCGACACCGGCACGGCAACCTTCCCCGCGGAGCCGCCGGAACCCGACAACGCCACCAACCTCAGCGCGCCGGACGAGGACGACGCCGGCGACGCCATTGACCCCACCACGCCCGACACCTTCGACATCGTCGAGGCAGCCCACACTGCAGAGCCCCCACAGCCTGACGCCGACGAGGCCAACGACCACACCACGCCCGTCGAACCCGACACCGAGGACCCCAAGCGTCCAAGCACACCCACCGACCCCGGCCGGGCCCCCAACAACGCAACTCTCCCCACCACGCCCAACCACTTCGACATCGCCGACGCAGCCCTCACGGCGGAGCCCCAGCAGCCTGACGCCGACGAGGCGATCGGCCACACGACGGCCGTCCAACCCCACACCGAGGACACCCCGCTCCCGAGCACACCCACCAACCCTGGCCGGGGCCCGACCAACGCAAATTTCCCCACCACGCCTAACGACTTCGACATCGCCGAGGCAGCCCCCACTGCAGAGCCCCAGCAGCCTGACGCCGACGAGGCCATCGGCCACACCACGCCCGTCGAACCCGACACCGAGGACCCCAAGCGTCCAAGCACACCCACCAACCTCGGCCCCGCCCCCACCAAGGCAACTCTCCCCAGCACGCCCGACGATTTCGACGTCGGCGACCCACCCTCGCCAGCCACTCCGACGAGCGACAAAGCGCAGGACAGACCCGCGGGCTCGGCCCCAGCCTCGCCCACGACCACCGGACCCCAGGCCGCCATCCCCACCACCGTTGGTGAGCTGATCGGCCGCCCCACCCGCTCGACCGGGCCCCGCCCCGACGGGCCCCCGAGGCCCGCCGACCCCACCAGACCCGACGACCTGAGCAGCGCTGCCGGTCCATCACAACCCGAGAACCCCACTGCCTCCGCATTCCGCCCAAGAGAACGAGACCGCATCACCAGCCGACACACAACCAGCCCACACTTAACCAGCCCGGGCAAGACCCGCGACAGCAAGACCAGCCGCTACACAACCAGCCCAAGCACGACCAGCCGCCGCACAACCAGCCCACCCAAGGCCCACAGACCGTCCGGCACCACCCCCGACCACAACCACGACCACAACAGCCACGAACCAGAAGCCACCCCGACCCCCACCCCTGAGCAGCTCAAGCGCCGCCGCCTCACCCGAACCCTGGCCGCCGCCGCCCTCACCGTTGTCCTCGCCACTGTCGGACTGGCCGCTCTGGCCGCCTTCTCCGCCCGAGACGACCTCACCATCGCCCGCCAGGGAGCCAGCCAGGCCGTCACCGCCCTCTCCCGCGGCGACCTGCCCGCCACCCGCCAGGCCGTCGACGACGCCCGTGCCGCCACCGACCGCGCCCAGAGCAGCCTAGACAACCGTGCCCTGACCGTCCTCGGCGCCGTCCCCCTTGCCGGCAACGCCGTCGACACCGTCCGTGCGGTCGGCAACGCCGTCGACGATGTGGTCACCATCGCCGACGACCTGGTCGCGGCGCTCGAGGATCTCCCTGAGGGCCTCGAGTCCCTCCGACCAGCCGACGGCCGGATCCCAGTCGACACCATCGCCGCCATCGCACCCACCCTCGACGGTGCCGCCGACATCGCCGGACAGGCCCACGCCGACGTCCAGGCCTCCCCGACCACCGCCCTCCCCGAGCTGGTCCAAGACGCACGAACCGAGGCCCTCGCCCTCCTCCGCGACCTCGACGCCGAACTCTCGACCGCCGCGACGCTCGCACAGACCCTCCCCGCCTTCCTGGGTGCCGACGGCCCTCGCGAGTACTTCGTCGCTGCCCAGAACCCCGCCGAGATCCGCGGCGCCGGAGGATTCCTGGGCGTCTGGTCCACCCTCCGCGTGGACGACGGGGTCATCGAACTCCAGGAGTTCACCGAGATCCGCCAGCTCACGGACCTCGACGTGGCCGAGATCGACCCGCCCACCGAGGACTTCGCCACCCGCTACGACCAGTTCGGCGGCGCCGGCTTCTGGCGCAACATCAACATGAGCCCGGACGTGCCCGTCGTCGCCGAGGCGATCGTCAACCTGTTCGAGGCCACCGAGGGCCGCCGGCTGGACGGTGTCCTGTTCGTCGATCCGCACGTCTTGGGTGAGGCGATGGACCTCACCGGCCCTGTCGAGGTCCCCGACTTCGGCCAGGTCACCGCCGACGATGTGGTCCAGACCGTCGTCATCGACGCCTACCGGGTCCTGCAGGACACCGTTGGATCGGACGCCCGCCGGGACGTCCTCGGCGACGTCGCCGCCCCGGTCATCGACCAACTGCTCACCGGCAGCGCCTCCGGCAACACGCGCGCGGTCCTCGAGGTCTTCGCCGCCTCGGCCACCAACCGCCACCTCTTCCTCTACTCCGAGGACGAGGCCGAGCAGGCCGCCTTCGTCGAGGCCGGGCTGGCCGGGCAGCTCCCCCAGCCGGACGGCGACTTCCTCATGGTCACCCTGAACAACGCCGCCGCCAACAAGATCGACACCTTCATCGACAGCCGCCTGACCTATGAGGTCGCCCTCCAGGCCGACGGCGCCGCCGAGGCCCTGCTCACCACGACCCTGGAGAACAACGCCTTCGCCCGCGCCGAGCCGGAGTACATCATCGGGCCCAACGTCGACTACCTGAACGCGGGCGACAGCTTGCTGTACGTCTCCACCTACTGCGCCCAGAGCTGCCAGATGGCCGAGTTCGACCAGCCGCACGTCCTCCAGTCCGAGGCCGGCCACCCGGTCAACAGCCGTCCCGAGCGCCTGCGCAGTGGTGCGATCGAGGAGGTGGAGATGCGCTGGACCGTCGCCGATGCCTGGACCCCCGACGGCTCTCGGGGCACCTACACGTTCACCTACCGCCCCCAGCCGCTGTTCATCCCGACCAGCCTCGACATGACCGTCCTCCTCCCACCCGACGTGGAGGTCACGGCGGTCTCCAACCCCGCATTCCAGCTCTCGGAGGATGGCGCGTCCCTCCGGTTCCGCGGCGACCCTCGCCACACGGTGAGAGTCGAGATCACCTTCCAGCCGATGTGATGCGTTGATGCTGTAAGCTGGGAATCATGGCACAGCGAACGACGATGACGTTGCAGGATGACGTCTACGAGCAGCTTCTGGCCAGGGCACGGGCCAGCGGCCGCAGTGTCAAGGACATCGCCAACGAAGCGCTGCGCCGCGGGCTGGCTGAGCAGGATGACGGGAACGCCGCGGAGCTGTCGACCTTCTCCTCGAAGCTCAAGATCGACGTCACCAGCCTCTCCTCGACGTTGGAGCGGCTGGAGGGTCCAACCGCCCGGTGATCGTCCTCGACGTCAACGTCCTCATCTACGCACACAACCGGGAGGCCCCACACCACGAGGCTGACAAGCGTTGGCTGGAGGAGGCCATCGTGTCGTCACGGCCCGTGGGACTTCCGCTCGTGACGTCACTCGGGTTCCTCCGCATCGTGACCAATCCACGTGCCATGGAGCAGCCGCTGAGCGTTGCCACGGCTACGCAGCTGCTGAGTGCGATCCGGCACGCTCCCGCGGTGGATGAGATCGGTCCGGCGAGCGGTCACTGGGACCGAGTCGAGAAGACGGCCCAGGAGGCCCAGATGTCAGGCGCGGAGATGACCGACGTCCATCTCGCGGTGTTGACTCTCGAGCGCGGCGCGGCGCTGGCCACACATGATCGCGGATTCCGGCGGATCCCTGAGCTGGACATCCTCGAGCCGGGCTGAGCCTCCCCGGCCGTACGTCGCTACCGACGTCCCGAGGGCTCGCGTGGCAGGGAGACCGTCACGGTCGGGCCGGAGGAGGTGTGCTCCCCGTCTGTGCCAGTGTCCTCACTACGAGGCCCGTCATCCGTCACGAACTCGGGCACCAGCGCCGGCAGTCCCTCCCGCACCCGACCGAGGTCGAACGTGTCGATCGCCCCGTCCAGCACCTCCGGTCTGACCTCCGCAGCCTCTCCGGTCCAGCGGAATACCTTGCTGTGGCCCGTCGGGGTCATCTGCTCACTGCCGAGCCCCAACTCCTCGAACATCTTCTCGCCCGGCCGAAGGCCGACGAACTGGATCTCGATGTCCTCGCCGACCCGCTTGCCGGACAGGCGGATGAGGTCCCGGGCCATGTCGACGATCTTGATCTGCTCGCCCATGTCGAGGACGAAGATGTCGCCCCCCTCCCCCATGATGGAGGCCTGCAGCACCAGTTCGACCGCCTCGGGGATGGTCATGAAGTAGCGGCGCATGTCCGGGTGGGTGACGGTCACCGGCCCGCCCTGCTCGATCTGCTGCCGGAACAGCGGCACCACACTGCCGTTCGAGCCCAGCACGTTGCCGAACCGGACGGCGGAGTAGGCCAGTCCGTGTGCCGCTGCGTGTGCCACGACGACCCGTTCGGCCACCCGCTTGGTCGCCCCCATGATCGAGGTGGGGTTGACGGCCTTGTCGGTGGAGATCAAGACGAACCGGTCGACCCCCAGGCGGCTGCACGTGCGCACCAGGGTCCGCGTCCCGAGCACGTTGTTCTTGAACGCCTCCGCCGGGTTGGCCTCCATCATCGGCACGTGCTTATGCGCAGCGGCGTGGAACACGAAGGTCGGCCGGTGCCTGGCGATCACCGACTCGATGCGGGACTGGTCGGTCACATCACCGATGGCGGCAACCAACTCGGTGTCGCCGGCGGGGGCATAGAGCTCTCGGTGGATCTCGTACAGGGCGTTCTCGGCCTGCTCGACCAGGATCAGCTTGGCGGGCTGCAGGGTGAGGAGCTGCCGGCACAGCTCACTGCCGATGCTCCCACCCGCGCCGGTGACCAGGACGGTCTGGCCGGTCACATGGGCAGCCAGGCCTTCGCGGTCGGTGGAGACGGCCTCGCGCCGCAGCAGGTCCTCCAGTTGGATCGGGCGGGGCCGGAGTGCCATCCGCCCCGCCACCACGTCCATCAGGCCCGAGACCTTGCGGACCGACACGCCGTACTCGCTGGCGATGGCGTCCAGCCGCCGGACCATCTCGCCGGTCACGTCGTGGATGGTGATCAGCAGGTTCTTCGGCTGGTGCGCCTCGATCAGCCCGGGCAGGTCGGCGACCCCTCCGAGGACCGGCAGCCCATGGATGCGCTGGCCGACCTTGTTCCGATCGTCGTCGATGAAGCCGACGGCGTGGATGCCGAGGTCGGGCCGCATGCGGATCTGTCGGGCCACGGCGACGCCACCCTCGCCCGCGCCGATCAGCAACGTCCGGTCGGGGGTGTCCTCGGCCCGGCGGCCGGGGTGGACCTCGCGTCGCTGCCGTCCCTCGCTCATCGACCGGCGCACGGCCCGGGCCCCTCCGAGGGCGATGATCGCGGTCATGAAGTTGATCGCGGTGACGCCCAGCGGGATCGTCGTGAGCGCGCCGAGGAGCCCGTCGTACTCCTGCGGGGCACCGAGCAGCCGGGCGACGGCGATCAGGGCGGCCGCGATGTACAGCGCCCGGATCAGCAGGCCCAGATCGTTGATGGTGACGTAGCGCCAACTCGACTTGGTGACGCGGTAGGCCGACAGCAGCCCGTACTGCAGCCCGACGACGAACGGGGCGACCAACAGCAGCTGGCGGAAGGACCGCTCGGGGATCATCCAGTCGAAGCGCACCAGGTACGCCACGACGATCGCGGCCAGCAGCAGTCCGATGTCGAGCGCACGACGGACAGACCGCCGGGCCACGGTGCTGGCCGTGTTCCGAGTGGTCTGTCCGTTCAGTGCTGTGCCCATGTGCGGTGCTTCCAGGATGGACCCTGGGTACCTGGTCCCCCCGCAGGCGCTACTGGATGGCGGTCTGGACCTCCGCCGCGACGTCGTCGCTGACGGCGAGGTTGCCACCGAAGACGACGGCAGCGTCGATGCTGTCGCTGTTGGCTGCGAGGTACTCCTCGACCACCTGCGGCAATGAGTCGGTCTGGACCAGCAGCAGCGGGCCAGGGCCCGTCGAGGGTGAGCCGATCAGCGCCCCACCGGTGAGCGCATCGGCGAAGACGTCGTCACGGGCGATGCCGGTGACGGTAGGGCTGTCGTAGTAGGCCTGGGCCACCAGGACCGAGGTGTCGGAGTCGGTGTCAGCCGCGATCGAGTCCTCGTCCGGCAGTGCCGTCTCGGCCGTGCGGCCGATCACGGTCACCTCCGCGTCGCCGTTGGCGTCCAGGTAGGCCTGGGTCTCGGGCGGCACCCGGTCGTCGGAGGTCAGCAGCACCGCGGCGCCACCCACCCCGTTGACCGCCGCGGCCGCAGCGTTCCCAGCCACGATCGGGTCTTGGAAGTCGCCGCCGTCGGCCACCAGCAGCTCCTCAGGGCTGCCCAGGCCTTCGCCGGCGATGATGGCTGCGGTCTCGAACCGGTTGAGGCCGCCGTAGCGGATGGTGCCGTAGCCCAGCGCCTCGACGTCGGCGTTGACCTGGGCGGACAGGGCAACCTCGCCGCCGAGCAGGATGACGGTGCCCGAGTCGCCGAGTACGCGCTGGACCTCGATGGCCGTCTCAGGTGTGAGGGCGTCGGTCCGGCTGAGCAGGATCGGAGCGCCGTTGTCCACAGCCAGCGGGGTGCCGGCCAGGGCGTCGGGGAAGAGGTTGTCGCGGGCGA
This sequence comes from Euzebya tangerina, assembly GCF_003074135.1. NCBI lineage: Bacteria > Bacillati > Actinomycetota > Nitriliruptoria > Euzebyales > Euzebyaceae > Euzebya > Euzebya tangerina. The sequence continues at coordinate 28,467 of NZ_PPDK01000004.1, forward strand.
TCAGCACGGTGTCCGCGCTCGAGTCCGCCCACCCCTGCTGGGAGATGTCGATCGCGGTGGTGATGCGCTCCGGCCCCTCGAGGCGGGTGACGGTGTCGCCGCCGGGGACGGTGCCGGAACCGAGCACGTCGGTGAAGGGCTCGTCGTCGCCGCCATTGACCTCGTCTTGGGTGGCGACGCCGTCGGGGTCGGTTACGACCTGGTCGTAGATGAGACCCGGGTTGGTCGCGATGCCATCGGGGCTGCCGATGCAGCCACTGTCGAAGCTGATCGAGAGCACCCCACGGCGGTAGTCCGGTGTGCCGTCGCAGACCACGGGGGCCGGGGTCTCGCCGGAAGCGATGTCGAACACCTGACCGACCAGGGTGCCGTCTTCGTCTTGGGCAACGGAGGCGAAGTACTCGCCCTCGCCATCATCGTCGGTGTCGATGAACCAGCCAGCCAGGCTCGAGGCCCAGTTGTCGTCGACCGCCGGGTCCGTGGGCTCCGCGACCTCGATCGACAGCGTCGTGGCACCGGGGCCGTAGTCGGTGCATGCCTCGACGATGTCGCCGCGCGGCTCATCGACGCCCGGGTCGCTGTCATCGCCCGCATCAACAGCGTCACCGGTTGCGTCCGCAACGCACTGGTTGGCGAGGAAGGAGTTGGCAGCGACGGCGTCGCCGAATGACGTGCCGAAGCCCGCGGCCCGGAACGCCTCGGGGGCGCTGGTTGCCGAGGCGGCACCTGCAGCGGCTGGAAGCAGGGCCAAGCCCAGGGCCGCGACGGCCAGGACGGCGAGAGTCTTGATTCGTGAAGTCGTCATGAGAGTCTCCGTCTCTTCGTCGCGACTAGCGACGAACCCGCCGCATGATCGGGGACCAGTTCAGACCGACCAGAAGAACCGAGGCCAGCAGCAACGCGACGACCGCGTAGGTGGTCCGGTTGTCGTCGGCCGGGGTGAGGTCCGGGGTGAAGAGTGACGCTGGCGTCACGCTGTACTCCACCACCTGCTCCTTGGCTTGACCGTCCAGGTCCTGTCCCGTGACCGTGACCTCATAGGTCGAGGTGTCCACATCGGCCGGGACCTGCAGGACGGCCCGGAAGCTGCCGTCATCGTTGACCGCTACTTGCAGCTGCTCCGCAGTTGATGGGGAGCCCGCGAAGCCATCGCTGTCGTCGTCATCGGTGCCGGGCGCGTTGCCGTTCTCATCGGTGTCGCCCTCGATCACGTCCGGTGGTTCCGGGTCGTCGCTCCCAGGGCAGTTGTCGCCACCGAACTCACGGTCGATCGTGACCTCGGAGCCGCCCCAGTTGTCGCCCTGCACGATGATGGTGCTGCACGCGGTGGTCACCCGGACTTGATCCTCGGCCTCCTCCGGTGTGTCAGGATTGCCGCCATAGACCGTTGGCTCATCCTGCGCCCAAGCGGGCACAGCCATGAGTACCGCGACAGCAGCAAACGCCGCCGCCAGTGTGAACCTGCGCATTACCTGTCTCCCAAAGATGTTCGCTATCCGATGCAGTGGTCGGCGTTGCCCCCCGAAGTACTGTCGGGCGTGGCCGCGGGAAGTGTCCCATACATCGACGAGCGTAACAAGGCGTAAAACCTCCACTACCCTGTGCTGGCCCGCCTACCTAGGAGTGATGATGAGCTTACGGGTCGTCTGTGACATCTGCGGTTCAACTGTCCCCCTGGACGAGGCGACCTCCGACGCCGGCTGGCGCTTCCTCGTGGTGCCCGAGCGCACGGTCGCCAACCAGATCGAGGCACACCTCTGCTCGCCGACCTGTGTGACCCGCTGGGGGCTGGCCAATGGGGCGAAGGTCCGCACCGGCGCGTCCGCGCAGACGGGCGAGCAGCGGCTGAAGCTGCGCGACATCCTGCAGGCCTCGAGCAACGAGGGGATCGACCTTCGCGAGATCGACGGCGAACTCGGATCCGAGCCGCGCTCAGCCTGAGGGGGGCGGGATCAGCTCCACCTCGTAGGTCGTGGTCCGGGTGATCCGACCGTCCCAGGTCGCGGCCCGGACCGGGGTCCCCTCCTGGACCATCCCCAGTCCGGCCGGCGGGTTGATGCGCAGGTCGAAGGTGGTCGGGTTGATGGTGGGCTGGTGCCACATCTGGGTGTCGAACGTCGGGGTGGGGTCTCCGGGATCCCAGGCGTCGGGCCACTGGAGGTTGAACGAGACGGTCTGCTCGGCCATCGACTCGACGTGCTCGATGGTCGAGATGATGGTGTGGCCGAGCTCGCCATCGAACGCCGCGCCGTAGCCCCAGTCGTCGGCCGTGCGGGTGTCCAGCACCTGGCAGGTGCCGCAGTACAGCGAGAGGTAGGTGGCGTTGTCCCCCACCGCCAGCCGCGGGTTCGCCTCGTTGTTCGGTCCGATGAAGTAGGCGGGGACGCCTTCGGTCGGGGCCCGGTTGCCCAGGGTCACATCGACCGTGGCCGTCGCCGAGCCGTCGGGGTTGAGGAAGATCTCGACTGACTGGTGCCGGGTGGCGAAGAAGTCGATGTGGGCTTCGTTGAGGTTGAACCCGACGACGCCCACGAAGCCAGCGGCGGGCTCGGGCAGGCGCCCACTGGCCCCGACGCTGTCCAGTTGGGCCTGGATGTCCGGGTCGGCGCTGTGGATCAGCAGGTGGCCGTCGCGGACCATCTCGGCCAGGGCGCTCAGCCGAGTTAGGGGGTCGATGTCGGTGGTGAGGAAGGCCCGGAGAACCGACCCGGCGGCGATCCCGACCTCGGCCTTGCGGTCCTGCTGGTTGGTGAACGTCTCGGGCGCCTCACGAACGACCTGATTGATGACGGTGTCGGGGGCCAGCAGGCCGATGTCGGTCTGGACCGGTCCGGTCGCGTCCAGCATGATCTGCAGGGCGGCCGGGTCCAGGACGATGACCCCGTCGACGGACTGGCCGATGGCTGCAGGGGCGAACGCCTCGATGGTGCGGGCGACGGAGGGGAAGTCGGGCGAGGCGTTGATGTTGGACCAGGTGCCTTGCCCGGTCAGGAAGCCCTCGTAGCGGTCCAGGTACTCGGTGCTGGGGGCGGTGGTGCTGTCCAGCAGGTCGTCGGGCAGCGGGCTGACCGACTGGAAGGGCGTGAACGTGAGAGCGCCGGCGTCGGCGGTCAGGACCGCGTAGGCCCCGATGATCCCACCGGTCCCACGGGCCTCGGCCGGGTTCTGGGCACCGACGTAGTACTCCAGCGGTTCGTCGGCGCCCAGCAGCTCGGGTAGCAGGTCGGTGAGGGTGACGGCGGCCTGGGCGAGACCCGCGACCTCGGTGACCTCCTCTGCCAGGGTGGTGTGGGCCTGGTCGACGGCGGCGGAGAGCGACTGGCCTTGCGTTGCCTCCAGCGAATCTTGGACATCGCTGAGGGTGCGGCTGACCTGGCTGATCGGCTCGCTGAGCTGGGAGACGGTGGCCAGCCAGGCCGGGTCGGTGGTGTCCAGGGTGAGGGCGTCCAGCGCGCCGTCCTGGTTGAGCAGCAGGTCGGTGATCTGGGTGCCCGAGGCGGCGATCCGCTCGGTCGCCTGAGCGACGGCGACGGCCTTGCGGGTGGTGGTGCCGACGTACGGGAGGGGTTGGGTGGCCTGGATGGGCAGGACGGCGAGGGCGTCGAGGGCGGCTTCGGCGTGGGTGCGGGCCTCGGTCAGGGCGCGGTCGGCGCCGGCGATGTCGGCGGCCTGGACGGCGTTGGCAGCTGCTTGGAAGTCGTCCCGGGCGGCGGTGAGCTCGTCGCGGGCCTCGGTCAGGCCCCGGTAGCCGATGGCGGCGGCGACGGCGAGGATGGCCAGGATCGCGAAGGCGACGGCGACGATGACGGCGCGCCGCCGGGCACGTCGGCGGCTGGGAGAGGCGGACATCGACGGCCGAGAGTACGGCCGGCCATCTCAGCCGACCAGTTCGGAGTCCTCCGTCTGACGGTCGCCGCGCCTGGCCCGGCGGCGATCGCGGCGGGACTTGCCGTTCGAACGCCGGTCGTCCTCGGTCTCGCCGTAGCCGTAGGAGTAGTTGTAGCGGTAGGCGTAGTCGCCGTAGCCGGCGCCGGAGAGCTTGGCCTTGGTGTAGATGTAGCCGAGGACCGGGGTGCCGATGCGGTCCAGGCGTTCGCGCATCTCGGCCAGGACCTTGAGGGGGGTGCCGCGGCTGACCACGACGACGATGCCGTCGACGTTGGTGGCGATGGCCGAGGCGTCGGAGGCCAGCAGGAGGGGCGGAGAGTCGATGATGATGAGGTCGGTCAGCTCGGAGAGGCGGTGCATCGCCCGGCGGAAGGCCGGGGTGCGGAAGAAGGCGGCCGTGTCATCGCCCAGCGGGCGGGCGGGGATGAACGGGACGGCCTGGCCGTCGCCCAGCTGGAGGGGGACGAGGACGTCGGTGATCTTGGTCGTCTCGTCGGCCAGGCCGGGCAGGCCGAGGGTTGACTCGGCCTTGAGGCGGCGGGTGAGGCCGCGGACCCGGGTGTCGGCGTCGACCAGCAGGACGTCCCGGCCGTCCTGGGCGGCGGAGAGAGCCAGGTTGAGGCAGCTCACGGTCTTGCCGTCGACCGGTGAGGCACTCGTGAGCACGACCGAGCGGCCGTCGGTCTCTTCGAGAGCGAAGGCCAGGGCGCCGACGAGGAACTGGTAGGCCTCTCCGGCCGGGGATTTGGGGGCTTCGACGACCGGGATCGATCCCGTCAGGCCGACGTCTTCGAAGCTCGGGACGGTGCCGAGGAGGGGGGCGTGGAGGACTCGGGCGGGGTCGTTGCGCCCGTCGGCCGTGGCGGTCTCGTCGGCGCGCCACCAGGCCCATGCGGTGGCGGCCATCGCGCCGAGGAGTCCGGCGAGGATGGCGTTGCGGATCGGGGTGGGGGCGGAGGGGGCGTCGGGGGGCTCGGCGGGCTCGAAGAGCTCGACGCCGGAGCCGAAGAGGGCGGCGTCGACGGTGATCTGGTCGATCCGGCCGTCGACGGTGATGAGCTGCTGGATGGCGGCGTCGCGTTGGGCTTGGAGGGCGTCGGAGTTGCTGTTGTCCTCGAGTTCCTGCTGGACGCTGGCGAGTTCCTCTTGGAGTTGCTCGCGCTGGGCGGTCAACTCGTCCAGGGAGGATTGGGTGGCGACTTCGGCCTGTTCGCGCACGACGGCCTGATAGGCCTCACCGATGGCATTGGCGATCTGGGCTGCCCCTCCGGCGGTCCCGTCCGTCGCGCGAATGGTGAGGAGGTCGAGGTCACCGGAGGGCCGGATGGTGGTCTGCTCGACAATCTCATCGGCGTCGAGTCGTGCGTCTAGAAGTGTGGAGGCGCGCTGGATGACTGTGCGGGACTGCGCAAATTCGGCTTGGTTGCGGACGTAGCGGGAGGGGTCGAGGAAGTTGACCCCGGACTCGCCAAAGACACCCGAGTTCCGGGGGTCGGCGAGCAGGAGGTCGGCCTCGGCGGAGTACTCGACCGGTTGGAGCGAAGAGACTCCGAAGCCCAGGAGGGACGTGGCCGCCGCGACAATGACGATCGTGCGCCACCGGGCGAGCAGAACCGGGATCAGATCTTCGCCGGATGACAGCGCCTGCGTTGAGGTGTCGATCGTGCTCATCGGGTCTCTCGGGGTGGTCTGCGGTCCCGAGCCATGCTGCCACGGCCGGGCTGGTCGTGGTCGGTGACCCAACGGCGTGCTCAGCGCAGCAGGGAGCGCAGCGTCTCGCCGATGATGCGCAGATCGCCAGTCCAGGACGCCTCGCGGACGTAGGCGGTAGAGAGCGCCAGCTTGCGGGGCAGCACGACCTCCCGGTAGGTCTGCTCGCCGTCCTCGCTGGCGGCGAGCAGCTCGGCCTCGTGCCGGAAGGCCAGCGAGGCGGGGTCGGTGATGCCCGGTCGGACCGTCAGGACCGGGGCGAAGGCCTCGGGGAACAGCTCGACATACCGGCGGACCTCCGGGCGGGGGCCGACCAGACTCATGTCGCCCCGGACGACGTTCCACAGCTGCGGCAACTCGTCCAGCTTGAAGCGTCGCAGGACCGCGCCGAGCCGGGTGATGCGCACGTCACCGCCGACGGTGACTTCCGCACCCGGCTGACCGGTCCGCATCGTCCGGAACTTGAGGATGGTGAAGTCGCGACCGTGCCGACCGACCCGCTGCTGACGAAACAGAACAGGGCTCCCGTCGAGCAGGCGGACGAGGGCCGCGACGACCAGCATTGGAACCGCTGCCACCGCCAGTGCCGGGATCCCGACCAGCAGGTCGAACAAGCGCTTGCCCTGCACGTCAGGCCGCGAGCTCCGCCAGCACCGCTACGACCCGGTCGACCTGCTCGCCCGTCATCGTCGGGAACAGTGGCAGGGAGAGGATCTGGTCCCCGGCGCTCGAGGCGACGGGGAAGTCCTCGTCGGTCAGCTGGTACGTGTCGCGGTAGTAGGAGTGCCGGTGCAGCGGTCGGTAGTGGATGCTGGTGCTGATCCCCCGGTCGTTCAGCGCCGCGGCCACAGCGTCCCGCTCCATCCCGAAGGTCTCACGGTCGATGGCGACGACCAGCAGGTGCCAAGCATGGGAGCGGTCCGGCCGTCGGGCCAGGGTCCGTACACCAGGGACGTGTGCAAGCGCCGTGACGTACTGCTCCGCGTGGCCCGCCCGCTGCGCCGCCAAGTCAGCGGCCTTATCGAGCTGGGCCAGGCCGATCGCCGCCGCCAGATCGGTCATGTTGTACTTGAAGCCGGGCTGGGCCACGTCGTAGGTGGAGGGACCGCTGGCGAACCGGCGCCAGGCGTCCTTGGACATGCCGTGGAGGCGCATCACGCGCGCGCGCTCGGCCAGCTCGGCGTCATCGGTGGTGAGCATGCCGCCCTCGCCCGTGGTTATGGTCTTGTTGGCGTAGAAGGAGAAGCACGTGGCTCGGCTGAGGGAGCCGATGGTGTGCTCGCGGTAGGTTCCGGGGAAGCAGTGCGCGGAGTCCTCCACGACCGCGGCGCCGACTGACTCGGCGGCGGAGGTGATGCGGTCCATCTCCGCCGGCTGGCCCGCGTAGTGGACGGGCACGACGGCCTTGGTCCGCTCGGAAAGGACGTCGACGAGTTGGTCGGGGTCCATTCCGAGCGTGTCGGCCTCGACGTCGACCAGGACCGGGTCGGCGCCGAGGTGGCGGACGACCGCCGCGGTGGCGGTGAAGGTCATGGCCGGCACGACGACCTGGTCGCCGGTGCCGACGCCCAGTCCTTCGAGCGCCAGGTGGAGGGCGGCGGTGCACGAGTTGACCGAGACGGCGTGCTCGGCACCGACGGCCTCGGCAAACCGGCTCTCGAACGCCGCACACTGCGGCCCGGTGGTCAGCCAGCCGCTCTCCAGGCTGCTGACGGCCCCGTGGAGCTCAGCCTGGTCGAACGCGGGCCGGTGGAACGGGATCGGGTCGGCGCTCACGAGTCCGCAAGGTAGCCGAGGGCCTGGAGTTGGGGCCGCAGGATGGCCATGACCTCCTTCTGCTCCCCGAGGCCGGACCCCTGGTGCTTGCCGACGTTGGCCGTCGTGATGCGGGATGCGGCCGTGACCACACCATCGACGTCCCGGACCTCTAACTGCTCGGCCAACTCGGTGAGTCGGGCGGCCGGATTCTCCACGAGATCCTCGTACCGGACCTCGACCGTGTTCGGGGGAAGCAGGTGCCGATGGTCCAGGTACGCCTGGACGGTGCGGGCCCACTGCTGTGCGCACACATGGGCCAGGGGGAGCGACGCGACGTCCTGCGCCATCCCCCGGTAGGCCGGTCCCCAGCTGGACGTGTGCGTCCGCGAGAGCCGCTGACGGACGATGCGGGACAGGTACTTGCCGAGGTACTGCGGGTTCTCGCGAACCGGGAAGCCGACCAGCTTCGGCCAAAGGTCCCGTGCTGCTGAGGGGGTGGTCCAACTCCGCATGGCCGACTCCGTCACGTCCCTCCCATCCCGGAACAGCCAGATGTACTGGGCGTTCGGGAGGACCCTGCGGACGAACGGGATGCGTAATGGGTTCGAGACCGTCTTCTCCACCACTCGAGCGTCGCCGTCAGCCATCCGCTGGATCTGCGATCTAATGAACGGTGCCGCCTGGTCGGCGGAGTCTTCAGGGAGTTCATCGTGCGGCAGTGACTCATTCCCTGCGCGCCAGACGTAATTGATGTCGAAGGGCACCACGGAGAGGTCCTTCGCGCCTCCCAGTACGTCTCGCAGCACCTTCGTGCCGGATCGGGCAGCCCCGAGCAAAACGACGGTGTCCTTCATCGCGGGGAGCGTAGCGGTCGCCACCTGCTGATCAGCCCGGCTTGAGCGTCAGCCGAGACATGCGCGCACCGTCCGTCCTGGGCTGCATTCCCGCAAGCCGACCCTACTCTGCGGGCCATGCATGCGAACGCCGATCGGACGCCCCTGCGATACCGATGGTCCCACCATCATCCCGTTCACCGCGCCGCAGTGCGAACCGCGAATGGTGTCCTCTCGCGCATCCCCGCTGAGACCAAGTACTCGATGAGCGGCCTGTTCCGCCGGAACAAGCTGCCGTACAGCCTCATCAATCCCGACAGCATCGTGATCCAGATCGGGGCGCCCTCGGACACGCTGCACGCCGGCCGGGCACGCTCCATGCACTTCGCTCGTCTCACCTCGCCGCGGGGCCATGCCGTCGTCATGGAGCCGGATCCCGCCAGCGCGGCAGCCTTCACCATGATGGCTTCGGAGTTCGGGCTGACCCACTGCGACGTGGTGGAGGCCGGGGCTTGGTCACGTCCCGAGCGACTTCGCTTCCGCATCGACCCCGCCCACCCGGCGACGAACTTCACCGAGGGCCGCGTGCAGTACGACGCAGAGGAGCTCACACGCTATGAGGTCGTCGAAATAGAAGCCCGCCCGGTGGACGAGGTCGTAGCTGAGCTCGGCTTGCCCCGAGTCGACCTGGTCAGCATCACCACCAACGGCGCAGAGTCGGAGATTCTGGCCGGCATGGCAGAGACGATGGCCATGGGCTTGCGGTACGTCTCACTGGCGCGGACGGACGACGGCTACATCGAGCTGATGCGTGAGTACGGCTTCGCGTTCCTCGGCCACGACGACAGAGGGTTCACCTTCTGCCGGGACAGCGGTCAGTGACGAACCGTTTCTCGGTCGGCGTCGCCAGGGAGCGGGCCCTGGCCGCGCCCTGGAAGGTCGCGACGGAGGTGCGCCGGCTGCTGTTCGGCGGGTTCTTCGGCCTCTACCTGCGCCTGTGGCAGGTCGAGCGGGGCAAGCAGGTCCGACTCTACGGTCGCCCGGTCATCCGACGCCATGAGGGCAGTCAGATCGTACTCGGGAACCGGGTGACCCTTCGGAGCTGGTTCACCTCCAACCCGCTCGGTATCCGACGACCGTGCCTGCTCTCGACTTGGACAGCCGACGCCCAGATCCGGCTCGCGGATGACGTCAAGGCCAGCGGGGTGACGATCGTCGCCTGGGAGCGCGTAGAGATCGGGCAGCGAGTCCGAATCGGGGCCAACTGCACAATCGTGGACGCCGACTTCCATCCGCTGCGACCAGATGAGCGCTCCGTCGACCCCCGCCAGTCGCGGACGGCCCCGACGATCGTGGGCGACGACGTCTTCATCGGCATGGGATCGATCGTGTTGAAAGGCGTGACGATAGGAGTTGGTGCGGTCGTGGGTGCCGGCTCTGTGGTGGCGGGTGACGTACCAGCCGGGGCGATCGTGGCGGGGAACCCGGCCCGAACCATCTCCCGAGACGAACTGACATGACCCCGGCGCCGCTCGTCCGCTTCATAAGCACCTACGAGAACCCGACTTCGTACTACCGCGACCTGATCCCGAGTCTTGCGGAGCATGGCTTCGCCGTGGATGTTCTGATGAGCCGGACCGAGTACCGCGGCGGCCGGGGACCGCTGGAGGAAGCGATTGCTCACGATCGCGTCAGCGTCTCTCGGGTGTGGTCCCCGGCCCGGATGGCGTCCTCTCCGATCCGCAAGGTCATGGCCATGATCACGTTCATGCTGGGCGCCGTCCGTCGGACACTGCAGGGGCCCCCGGCGGCCGTCAACATCTTCTTCACTACGCCGCCGTTGTTCGCGCTGTGGGGGATCGTCCTGCAGTCCCTCGGCCGCGGGACGTGCTGCGCGATGATCATGGACATCTACCCCGACGTGTTGGTGGCCGATGGGCGGCTCCCGCACGACGGCGTCATGACCCGTGTGCTGTCCGCGGCCGCCCGTCTGGTGTGGCGGCGAGCCAGCGCCGTCGTCGTAATCGGCCGCGATATGGAACAGCTGGTGCTCGGTTCAGGGGCTCCCCCCGAACGAGTTCACGTCATCAGAAACTGGGCTCACGAGGCGACACGGGAGGCGCCGCCTACCGAGTCGAACGGGCTACGCGAAGAGCTCGGCCTGACCGAAGAGTTCGTCGTGTCCTACGTCGGCAACTTCGGGGTCTCCCACACGTTCGACGAGGTGCTGGAGGTCGCGGAGCAACTCTGTGATCGCGACGACCTCACCTTCGTCTTCGTCGGTGAGGGCGCTCGACGGCCACAACTCGCTGACGCTGCCGCGCGGCTGCGCAACGTCTACCTCCTGCCGTTCCAGCCAGAATCGCGGCTGATCGAGGCGCTTCGCCTCGGGAACGTGAACCTGGTCACGCTGCGGCCGGAGTTCGCCGGCCTGGTTGTCCCGTCAAAGGCGTACGGGGCCCTCGCAGCTGGCCGGCCGCTGCTGTACGTGGGACCGCGCGACTCCGAACTGGCACTGGTGGTCACCGACCTGGCCGTCGGTGTGCAGACCGAGCCGGGCCACAGCGACGGCCTTCTTTCGGCGGTCGAACGTCTTCGAGACGAACCGTCGATGGCTGCGGCGATGGGCGAACGCGCGGCCTTCGTCGCCAGGGAGGACTTCGGGGTCGAGCGAGCACTTCGATCGTGGAGCGAGTTGCTCGGTACCTTGGCTGCTTCAGGATGAGTTCTACCGTCCCGCCCAGCAGCCGAGACTTCACGAAAGCGCGTCTCAACGGTCTGGGCATTGCCCTGGGCAGCATCGTGCTGGGTGCCATGAGCCTCCTGGCTGCCCCGTGGCAGGAGTGGAGCGTCGTAGTCACGATCGGCGCCCTGTGCCTGGCCGGGATCGCCCTCACCCTCGGGCCGAACGCAGACCCGTTCTCCCCCTGGAGCATGGTCTTCTACTCTGCCGCAGTGGGGATCGGTATCCGATCCGTGTACGTCGCCGAGCAGGGTGAGGCTGCGCGGAGCCTCTTCGTCCTAGACTCAATCGGCCAGGAGTGGGTCTATCCCGGTCTGCTGCTGTGCCTCGGCCTCTTCCTGACCGGCCTTGCCTACCGGGCCTCGAGCGGCCAGGTCAGACGGAAGTTTGTGGTGCCTTCTGCGTTCTCCCCGCGCCCTCAGCAGGTGTACCTGGCCGTCGCCATCTTCTCAATCATCGGTCTGGGTGGCTTCCTCGCGTACGTCGACGCGACCACCGGCTTCAACTTCACGTTGATCAGTGGCAAGCGGTCAACGATCGAGACCAGTTTGGTCGGGGTCGAAACATCCTTTCAGAGTTACGAGCACTTGCGCTTCGTGCACTTCGCTGCCGTCGCTGCGTTCGTGGTCCTCCTCGCGTTCTGGACCGAACCCGGCCAACGGTGGACTCCAGCACGGCGATTCGCAGTCGGGCTCACAGCACTCAATGCGCTGAGCTTCCCGTTCTTCGCCAGCCAACGCTCCGGCTTTCTGGCCGTCCCATTGATGGGCTTCGCCATCCTGCACATGCGTGGCAGATCCATCTCTTGGATTCGACTCACTGCGGCGGGCATGGCCGCGGTCGTCACCATCGGCATCCTCACGGGCTTCCGCTCAACACGCGCGGAGTCCGTGGAATCGGCGCTCACCACCATCACGTCCCCTGCAGCACTAGACGCGTTGATCCTCAATCGCAACTTCCTCGACCTGTCCAAGACGGTCCACGTAATAAACTCTGTGGGCGTCCAACTCGAACCGGCCAATGGAACGACATACCTAAGTTATCTCTACGCCCCTATTCCGCGAGCTATCTGGCCAGGCAAGCCGAGCATCGCGCCAGGACCGATCATCGGCCGCGAGATCTACGGGCTTCGCAGGAGCGGCGTGCCGCCCGGCTACTACGCGGAGGCCTACTGGAACTTCGGCCTGCTCGGTCTACTAATCGGATCTCCGATCCTCGGCTGGGCACTGCGCCGAGGGGAGTTGGCCTTCCGCGCCGGGGGCAACGAATCCATTCCGGGCGTGTGCCTATACGTGGTGGTGGTGCTCCAGTTCGGCGAGTTAGCCGTTGGCGCTGGACTCGGACCGGCCGTCTTCGGCGCCGCAAGCGATGTCGTCATGCTGCTCGCACTTCTGTTCGTGGCGAACAGCCTATCCGCACCGATCGGGAGGCCAGTCGTCTTGGCCAGGGCCCTGGGTCGGAGAGAGGACTTCGCGACTAGCTGATCGGCATCGCTCCTCCCATGGAGCTACGGCTCGGGCGGGTAGTCCGCTATCCCGTACTCCTCAGCCAGACGGGCGTAGGTCTCTCGCTCTGTCGAACCGAAGACCACACGCCAATCACGGCCCCTCGACGAGCCGACCGCCACATATCCCGGACCGAACCGATCCCCATCCAGACCCTCCTCAGCCTCGACCTTTCGAATGCGGTCGATCCTCGCGTACTCGACCGCGGACCGGACCCGGTCGGTCGTCACGTCGATGTCGAGCGACTGCATGGTGGCTGCCAGCGTTTCTTGTGGAGTTGCGCGCAGTTCCTCGTACCGCACGATCACGCTCGCCCGGCCCTGCCACGATCGGCGGTGCCGACTCCAGGCCGGTACACCCCGCTGCACGTCCTGAAGGAAGGCGTTGAAGCTTCCGGCGTACGGCCGGACGGTGGACTTGCTCGCCATCTCGTAGTACGAAAGCGCCGCATTCCGCGGGTCCCGAACCAGGAGAACGGTCCGACCAGGCCTCGCCATGACGATCCGTCGGTACGGCAAGTGCGTCTTCACGAATCGCGGAATCTGACGGTGTGTCCAGGGCTCTGACAGGTCAGAGAGCCCCAAGCTCGGCATGAGGTCAGGAAGGTCGCGCAAGACGCCATGGTGATCACGCGGATCCAGCAGTCCCAGCAGCAGCAGCCTGAACCAGGTGTTGCCTGAACGGGGGTAGGAGGTGAGGAAGATATCGTTGCGGCGGAGATGTGCGACACCTTGCGCATGGCGAAGGAGGCTGCTGACTCGCCGACGGACCGGTACCCCGCTCATGATCCCTGCAGGGTCGGCCAACACGAGCTGGTGATCCCCTGCTCGTCGGCGAAGGCTGTCGTGGAATCCAGAAGGGTCGAGCGAAGGTCGTCGCGTAGTCGCTGGGGCATCTCCGGCCTCGCGCTTCCGTCGCGCAGTATCACTCGCTTCATCCCACGGCGTACGGCGCCCGGAATCAGCCGTCTTCCGAACTCGGCGTAGAGGGGATGGCGAAGGGTGGCCCCCAACCGCCCCGCGGCGACCCTGTTGCCTCCACCTTGGTTGTAGATCTGGTCGGGCTCCGTTGTGGAAACCCCGTGATGGTCGACACCCAAGAACGCGCAAAGGTCGGCCACGACGCCTAGGCGATTGCGCACGTACTCCTCGAAGACGACTACACGAATGTTGTCCGACGAGAAGACCGCCTGCCACGCGGCGAGTTGGCGGCCGTACTCGGAGGCGCCGACGATCTCGGGGTGTTCTCGCAGTGCGTCTTTCAAGCTAGAGGCGCAAAGACCCCGGACCGCCCAGTGATGGTGGTGGGATAGCGCTCTGTCGATCGGGTCACGCACCAAGTAGATGATGCGCAGGTCGGAACCGAAGACATCGCGCCCACGAGTCGGCACACCCGGATGGAGCTCCTCGATCGAGTACATCGTGCTGAAGTCGCGGAGCAAGGTGCTCTCGTCCGGCTGATTTCGGGTGTACTGCTCCCTCAGCCGTACCGTCGACCGATCGTGCAGCAGGAATCCAGGCTCCTTGGTCGGGCTGCGACCGATGGCGGGAACTCGACCCAGATCCTCGTACAGACTGGTGGTGCCCGCCTTCATGGCACCGATCACCAAGAAGTCAGTCACTCCCAACCGCCTCGCTCGTGGATGCGCGAACAGAGCGCAGAGTGAGAGGAATCGTCACGACCAGTCGGGCCAAGCCTCCAAGCGCCACCGCCACTGCCCCTCCGACTGCTCCGCTCCTCGTGACCAACCACCACGCGGTCAAACCGGTGGTGGCGGCCGCCACGGTGTCGATGGTCAGGTACACCTCGAAGCGCCGAGCCGCCTGCAACGGCTTGGCGAAGAACTGACCCACGATGTTAAGGCTGACGCCCAAGGCGAAGGCGACGAGCAGGTCACGATCGGCGTACTCCGGCCCGATCAGGGAGAGCAGCGGTGGCCCGATCGTGATCGAGAACACCAGCAGGCCACCCGCGATGACCACACCCGTCGCGACCAAGAGTCGGAGATCACGCATGACGTCTCCTGCTCGACCATCGGCGAGTGCTTTGGACATCCTCGCCACCACGATGGCCGACACCGCACCGGCCACGATCGAAACGCCGTTCATCAGCGTCCCAACCGTGGCGTACACCCCGAGAGCCGAGAGCCCCACGATCTGCTCGACCGCGAACCGCGGGATGTTGAAGTGCAGCGAGGTCACAAACCCGTCGGCCCCGAGGGACCAGGTCCGCTTGACGAGCCCTCTGATGGCTCCCCACGACAGGGGATCGGTGGATAGCAGTGGTCCGACGCCGAATCGGTTCCACTCACGGACAGCGAGCGTCAACCAGATCGCTGCGACGCCACCGACTGCTACGGCCGCCGACGCGCCGGCAGCCAACAGCACGAGCGACGCCACGACGCCGAGAAGGCCGCGGATGGCCAGCGCCCGTCCGACAGCGTCCCCGTTCTGCGACCGTAGACCGAAGCCGTAGGCGAGGTTGCTGAGCGAGTCCGCCGCTCGGTAAGCGACGACCATCAAGCCGACCAAGAACGCCGAACCCTCGGTCTGAAGCCGCAACACCACGATCAGCGCAACCGCGGTGATGACCACGCTCCCCCTCCGGAACGCCCGGTACCGCACCGTCGGAACCTCGTGCTGTGCGTCGGTCGCGACCGAGATACGGAGATTGAGGTCGGTGAGCAGGTACAGCGGCGTCGCGAGGGCAAGGGCGTACGCCACCTCCCCGACGTCGCTCGGCGTCAGGAACGTCGCGAGGGCGGCGAGCAGAAGGAACTGTGCTGCTCCGTACACGATGTTGCCGCCGGCCAGCCAGGTCGATTGCCGTTGCAAGGTGGGCCTGCCGCTTCTGCTGGATTGCACGCGAGCCGGAGGATCGGGCTGCTCGTCAGGGTCGTGAGATCGCACTCGTAACCCGATCCAGGAGCTGGGCGGTCATTTCCGATACACCGCTATTGCTCGACACGGCCTTCGCGTTATGAGCGGCCAACTCGGCGCGCTCTGCCGTGGCCATCCGGTGTGCCGTCGCCAGGTGCCTTGACCATGCAGGCGCGTCGTCCGGGTCCGCAGGCCAGTACCGAACATCCCATCGGTCCTGCGCGCTGCGGTAGGCCGCAAGGTCGGAGACGATCGGTATGCAGCCGTACAACATCCCCTCCAGCAGCGAGTTGGAGAGCATGTCCTCGCGAGCAGCGGAGGCGAAGACATCGGATGTGCGCATGCGCTCGCAGAGGGTCGCGTGGTCCAAAGGACCGACGTCGCGGACGTTGACGTCCGCAGTCTCTGCCTCTCGGAGGAGTGCGGACAGGTGGTCTCTCTCCTCGGATGTAGGGGCCGGATAGATCAGGTCCAGGCGGAAGCGGGCATCCCCAGCCTCCTGCGCCAATGCGACCGCATGGATCAGGTGCGAGATGCGCCAGTGAGGATCCACCCGCCGGGGATGGATGATGACGGTCTCCTCCCCTCCACTCCCCGGCGCCGATCGCAGGACGTCGTCGTACACGGGCACGCCCCAGGGGAGGGAGATGAACCGGCCGTGCAGTGACCGCTTCGCCACCGACTCTGCGAGCGGCTGGATATCAGCCGTCGACCCGTAGACCACGTCGGCGCGACGAAGCGCGATCCTGGCGAGTTGGGTCAGTACCGCTGAGCCCCTCGCGTGCGCGTACAGATCACTTCCGTACAGCGTGAGGAGCATGGGCGCGTCAACCGTGACGAGGGCTGAGGCGAAGCCGTAGGAGGTTGCGCCGTGTGCGTCCACGAGGTCCGGATCGAGGCGTCGGAACAGCTGTCTCAACCGCCAGGCGGCACCGAGGTAGGTCAGTCCCCCAGCGCCGGCGCTGGGCAGACACACTTGTTCGTACTCGCTGGGGGGAGACGTGTCCGGGTGCATCGTCGCGACGATGACCTCGTGACCCATCTTCGCCATCGCGGTCGCGCGATGTCTCACCAGGGGATAGTTGCCCCGGGCGGCGACGAGGATCTTCACGGTGCGCGCAGGGCCCGGCCGATCGCAGGAGCCCGATCGTGCGCGCGGGCGATGAGGTCACAGACCACGGTGACATCCGCCAACGTCATGGCGGTGCCGGTGGGCAGGACCATGACCTGCTTGGCCACTCGCTCCGTGGCCTGTAGCGAATCCGCGACGTCGGATCCCCGCTCGCGGTAGGGGCTCATCCGGTGACAGCCGGGGTAGAAGTACCGCCGCGCGCGCACGTTGTCCGCCCATAGTGCGTCGACCAGTTCATCCCGGCTCAGCCCGAATTCCTCGGCATCGACCTGCGTGACGACGTACTGCCCGTTGGTGCGGGTCGCCCCAGGGTCCCAGAGGGTGATCCCCGGGACCTGCGCGAGGCGGTTGCGGTACCGCTCGAGCACCGCGTGGTTGTGCTCCACGATGTGCTGCATCACCGCGAGCATCGAGAGCCCCTGTGCCGCAGACACCTCGTTCAGCTTGGCGTTGGTGCCGAGTCTCGTGACCTCGTCGTACCCGGCGAAGCCGAAGTTTCGCCGCAGCCGCAGTTCGGCTGCCAGCGCATCGTCGTCGGTAAGTACCGCGCCCCCCTCGAAGGTGTTGATGAACTTGGTGGCGTGGAACGAGAGCGTCGACGCCACGCCGTGAGCCCCTATGCCGCGGCCGTGCAGGGTGCTGCCGAAGGCGTGGGCCGCGTCATAGACGAGGGGGATGCCGTCGAGCTCCGAGATGTCCAGGCTCTTGGCGTCGAGGATGCCGCCCCACAGATGCACCCCGACCACGACCGCGGTCTCAGGGGTAAGGGCCGAAGTCACAGAGGACTGGTAGAGGTGATGGGTGTCCTCTTCGATGTCGGCAAAAACGGCATCCAAGCCCGCCCACTCGGCGGCGTGCGGTGTCGCGATGAAGGTGAAGCTCGGAACGACAGCCGAGCCGCGGAGCCCCATGGTGTCCAAGAGCAGCGTCGCGGCCAGGGTGCCGTTAGCGACGGCAATGCAGTGACGTGCCTCTGAGATCGAGGCCACCTGCTCTTCGAACTCGCGGACGAGCGGCCCGTCGTTGGTGAGCCACCGCCGGTCCAAGACGTCCTCAACCATCCGGGTGAACGCGGCCCGGTCACCCAGGTTTGGGCGCCCCACGTGGAGGGGCTCCGCGAAGGCCCGCGCGCCGCCCAGGACCGCCAGATCCTGAGCTTGGTCAGCGGTGGTCATGGGGCAGCGGGATACGTTGCGGGATATGAACGGCGATCAGCACGGTGAACGATGGGTCCTTTTGGGAGGCGGTGGCCACGCCCTCGATGTGCTTTGGGCCGTACACGGTAGCCGCCGAGCACTCGGTTTCGTGGCAGACACCGCACCGACCGAGGAAGGCCTGAGGCGACTCGGACTCCGGTATCTCGGACCGCCAGCTGAGGTTCCCACCTTGGACGCGCGGGTGGTCCCGGCGATCGGCTATCCCGTGCCCCGGTGGACCGTAATCACCAGAGATGGCCTTGAATCGTATCTCGCCCGTCCCGTGGTGAGCCCGGATGCGCGGGTTCACCCGACGGCGGAGTTGGCAGAAGGCGTCGTGGTCATGGCGGGCGCGAAGGTATGTGCAGGCGTTCGGCTGGGCCCGGCCACCCTGGTGTCCTACAACGGCTTCGTGGGACACGGCAGCACGCTCGGCACGTCGGTCAGCGTTATGCCGAACGCCTCGGTTTGTGGAGATGTCATCGTGGGCGACCTCTCCCTTGTCGGGGCGAACGGATGCGTGCTGGAGGAACGCGTTCTGGCCGCAAGATCCGTCGTTCCGGCAGGAAGCACCTTTCGTTCCGCAAATTCCGAGTAGTCGTGCCCTTTGCACCTGGACTTCGCTGAACAGTTGACACAAACGCTGGCGAAGACTCAGGCCGGAACTCCAGTAGGCACCTGTTCGGTCGACGAACCATCGGACCCCATCCTCGGGGCTCAGGATAGAGGAATGGCGGAGGTGTCCATCAAATGGGGGCAGCGCATTCACAGGCGGCCAACGTCAGCGTCGACCTCTACACCCCGTCCCCGGCCTTGACCCCCGCCAGCTCGAGCCCCAGATGAAGGGCCGCGGTCCCGCTAGAGAGCGCGACTGCACAGCCCTCTGGCAGCCCGAGGTAGGGCACATCTCCACCTCCAAGGCATCGAGGTCAGGCCCAACCGGGGCGACCCAGCGGGAGTCGAACGCCGAGAGCAGCGCTTCCCGCTCGGCGCTCGTCATGTCGGGTGGCGAGAGCCAGATCTTGTCCACCTCGGCACCGTAACCGCCAGTGGACCGAAGCGCCGAGGTCGCGCTTATCCACAGGCTGGCGCACGGCTGGATTGACAGTCAGTCGCGAGCTCGTACCTTCAAGTGTTATCGATGTATGACACGGGGAGAAACGATATGAAGCTAAATAGAATGATCTCCATCGGACTTGCAGTGGCGCTCTGCTCGGCGATGGGCGGTCCCGCTCAGGCAGGACCAACGGACCCGTCACCACCCGAGCTTCCGTCGCCGCCAGAACTCCCCGGCGAGCCAATCGGCACGAACAACGCTGCGTTCTTCGTGGGAGCGCCAAATGGGGATCCGGCCGCGACATCCGTGACGCTCAGTCAGTCGGTGTTCGAGACAGCAGAGTCGGTTGTCATCGCTCGGAAGGATGTCTTTGCCGACTCGCTGACATCGGGCAGCGTGCAAGGCCGCAGTCGTCCGCTCTTGCTCACGAGCGGCGACGGACTCGATCCGGTCGTGGCCGACGAGATCGTGAGGCTCGGTGCGCGGAGTGCGGCGATCCTGGGCGGTGAGGCGGCCCTCTCCGAGCAAGTGGTCTCCGACCTCAGCCGGCTGAACCTCACCGTCGTGCGGTATGCCGGCCCCAACCGCGTCGAGACGGCGCTGGAGGTCGCCCGGGCGTTCTTCCGGAACCCGGACGCGCTGATCGTAGCTCGAGCCTTTGGGGACGCCACCGATGAGACGAGAGCGTTCGTCGACTCGATTTCGGCGGGCGCTCTTGCGGCAGACATCAGCGCGCCCATCCTCCTCACGGACTCCGACAAGCTGAGTCCATCGGTCAAGCAGTACATCGACGGCTTCCGCGGCACCGTCTACGTCGTGGGTGGCGAGGCAGCCATCTCCGAGCAGGCGTTCAAGACCATCCAGGGCAGCCCCGGCGTGGCGGCCTTCCGGATCGCCGGAAGCGAGCGGGTCGGCACGGCAGCCGCGGTTGCACAGCTCCGAGGGTTCAACACGACCTTGAAGCCAACGGCAGCAGAACCGCGGTCCGTCGTGCTCGTCGATGCCGGAAGTCGTCCGGACGCCTGGGTGGGCGGCTTCGCAGCCGCGGCGTACTCGGCGACATTTGCGGCCCCCATCCTCCTCACGTACCCGGACTTCGTCCCTGGACCGACAGCGGTGACTCTGCTGGAGGGGGTGGATCCCGTGGTTGTTGCCTGCCTCCCACCGCTCACCGAGAGCGGATGTGCGCTAGCCGCAAGGAACGGTGCGGGACCACAGCCTGTTGAGATGGACTTCGGCGCCCCGGGGCTGACGTACATGTATCCACCAGCCGAACTAAGCGACAGTTCCACCGCGAACTGGCAGGGCTTCCGCAGCGGTGGAGGGTGCTCGTTCCCTGACCCGCCGCCGCTGGAACCACGACCGGGCGAGATGCTGATCGAGCAGTCGTACTCGGCGTCATCGTGTGTCATGGGCATCGAGGTCGGCACGCCATCTGGCCTCCTGCGGCAGCGTTACTACTCGCTGAGCGACGGTTTGCCTATCCAAGGCTCCGACACCGCTCCAACCTTCGCGGGCAGCGGCACCAGACGGAACGAGACGATCAGCGTGTTCGAAGAGCCGCTGCGCTGGTTCTTCTGCCATGGCACAGGAGGAGATCCCACGAGTTCTGCATGCGAACTGATGCTGAGCATCAAGCCAGTCAACACGCTCATCGCGGAGATTACGTTCGCACCATCCCCGGAGTGCGCCAACGGGAGCCTGGCAACATGGTCCAGGGACAACGTCGGTCTGACCCGGTGGACCTACGGCGCCTTCGACTTCGATAGCATCTTCGACTGCAACCAAGCCTCCTCACTAGCGTTCCAGGAGTTCTCCAACGATGTCTTCTGTGAAGCGGTCATTCGCGCGACGCAGGAGGTTCAGGCCTCTGATGGGGTCCTCAACCTCATGGCGATCGGAGGGCTGGATGCAATCGACACAGAATCACCCACGCGAACGACGATTCAGTCGATCGCAGCTGGCCGGCCGGGTGGCGAGACGTACAACACGTCGCGACCGTTCAAAGAGGGCGCATGTGCACACTTTCTCCGCTTCAGCTCGATCGCTCGGCAGACTGATCTTTAGGCAGGTTGCGACGTGCTTGACGGTCATCCTCGTGGTGGCGGGTTGCACCCCGATCGACGTCGACCCGACTCCGTCGCCAAGCCCCGCACCGACGCCTGTCACTGCTTCCGAGGATCCCGACTGCGATGCGATCGTCAACTCCCTGCTTGAGGAGTTGCGCCTCGTGACGGACCTGACCCTGGCTGGCGAACAGAGCTTCGAGGACGGGTTCTCCGAGATTGACTTCGAGGGACTGGAGGGATGCCCACCCATCTCGACGACGGAGCAGGAGGAGCTAGTCGCGGGCGTCCGAAGGCTGGCCGATGAGGTGGCCGACAACGCCGAGGTCGGGGCTGACGGCAACCCCAGCCCAGAGGTGCTCGAGGTGTTGACCGGTCTGGCCAACTTCGGCGCCATCCTGACCGTGACCGAGCCTCCCGAGTGATTCGTCGACGACGTCTTGTGATCGTGCGAGCCCACCTCGAAGGCGACCCATTCACCCAACCGAGCCGGAGAAGCACCGGTGACCCGGGGCCTTGACACGAGTCGCTCAATACCTAGCGTGAGCCCTATCGAGTCGGTACATAGGACCACCGTGCTCGCACTCATCTGCGTGATAGCAGCTGCCGTCCTCTCGTCCTGCGTCTCCGGCACTGACGATGGTCCGTCGCCAAGTCCCCTTGGCCGGCCGAGCGAGATCAGCGACGAGCCGGAGCTCGCCTGCGACGAGGTCATCGACACGATCCTGACTGAGATGCAGACGGTCGTCGACAGTGCGCTTGCTGGCAGCGGGACGTTCCAGGATGACTTTGCAGCTATCGACATCCAGTCGCCCGACGGCTGCCCGTCGAATCCCGACGGGCGCGAAGAACTCGTCGCCGGGATGATGGACATCGTCGGCGGGGTCTATGAGCAATCGAGCCTCTCGGAAGACGGCCAGCTGACCGATCTCGAGTTCGAGATCGCGAACATCCTCGCCGGGATCAGCGTGACACTCGAAATGACTGAGTTGCCGGTCGAGACGCCAGGTCCAGCGGACGCTACGGAGCTCCCGGGTGTTGTTGCGTGCGAGGACCTGGGAGATGCCTACATCTCCGCCCTTAGCGTCACGATCCAGTCAGCCCTTGCCGATAGAGCAGACGTGGATGCCGCAGATCTGGCCGGAGTGAGCGTGCTGACCGAGTCGGAGTGTCCCGACGACCAGACCGACCGCCCCGAAGTCGTCCTTGACATCGGCAACCTTGCCTTCGAGATCGAACTGGGTGAGGGGCCGTTCGCCGACGCAGATGAATCGGCACGCGCTCGTGCCGCCGACACGCTGTGGGGCGCTGCCCTGGATCTCACCTTGAACGGCATCCCATCAGAGCCAGTCGCACCTTCCACCCCCGCGGCGGTCACCGAGACGGAGCGCGTCGATTGTGATGACTTCGCAGAGTCAGCGCTCGGACAGCTGCAGGTTGTGACCGACCTGGCGCTCGAGGGAGAGCAGAGCTTCCAGGACGGCTTCGCCGAGATCGACTTCGAGCCACCGGAGGGGTGCCCACCCTCGCCTGACGAGCAGGAGGAACTCGTGGACGGCGTCCGGGAACTTGCCGACGAGGTTGCGACCCGGGCCGACGTCGGGCCTGACGGCACTCCGGCGCCGGAGGTACTCGAGGTGCTCGAAGGTCTGGCCAACTTTGGAGCCATCCTCACCGTCACCGAGCCGCCGGAGTGACCGGGCTTCGGTAGGCTGCGCCGCGATGCAGTCGCTACCAGCACCCCGCGGATCCTGATCACCGGTCAACCGGGCTCGGGCACGTCCACCGTCGCCCCTCTTGTCGCCGAGGCCTTTGATCGCAGTGCCCACGTCGAGGGCGACATCACCCGCGCGTCCATCGTCGGCGGCTTCGTCCAGCCGGCTCACCCTCCCCCACGAGCAACTGGCGCAGTTCGCCCTGGGACGCCGCATCGTCGTCGACTGGGCAACCACCCTGGCCGAGGCCGACTCCGTCCCGGTGATCACCGACGGCCCCGTCCCGCCCGCACCTCAGTTCGTTGAGCAGTTCGGCCCCCTCCTCCACCCCGACACCGTCCCGCTCGTCTTCCTCATTGACGCCGGAGTGGTCAAGCCGCGACTGGCCGCACGAGCCGGACCCTTCGACGGGTTCCTGGCCACCCTGATGGACCCCGCCTACGCCCTGATCGCCGAGTGGGACCTGACCGGTTGGACCGTCATCGACTCCACCACCCAGTCGCCGGAGGAGACCGCCCGGGAGATCGTGGCCGCGCCCGTCATCAGACCTGAACGGCGTCGCTACCTCGAACGGATGGCGCCGGTCGGTCTCGGGGTCGGGACCGTAGGGAACATGAGGTCGCCCACCCCAACCAGGTCCGCAACCTGAACCTCAGGTCTCCAGGTGCTCTAAGACCTCTGGGATGCTGAGCACGCCGATCTCCCGCGACCTGAGCCACTCCCGAACGCGGTCATCCTCCAAGAAGTCATGGTCCCCGGTCACGATCACCGACGCGTTGCCAATCAGCGCCGCCGAGACCACGTGGAGGTCCTGCTCGTCGCGCAGGGGGACGTCGACTCCAGAGACCCACGCGTCTGCATCAACGGACGGCACGTAGGGCCGAAGCAGCTCGAGCACGGCGGCGACATCGGTCTCGGTGACGCCGTACTCGGCGATCTTCGGCCGCCTGAGAACATCCACGATCTCGCGAACCAGGTGCCACGTGCAAACCGGTTCGAGGCGGCGATCCCGCACCGCCCGGACGACCTTGCCGGCCTTCGACGAGGGCTGAATGAGCCCGGACACCCAGACGTTGGTGTCGATGACGGCTCGCATCAGCTCGCCGGTCGGTCCCGCACCTCCCTCACGGCTTCCAGAACGTCGCTCGTGACCTCCGCCTCAGTGAAGTCCTCTTGCCCAGCGATGCGGTCACGACGCACCAACAGCTCATCGAAGCGACGCTCCCACTCGTCTGGCTCGATTGCCACGACACCCTGTCGCTCGAGCCAGTCGTCCAAGGCGTGGCGCACCAGCGCCGCCACCGACTCATCGCGCCGATCGCTCAGACGACGGAGCAGGTCCAACTGTCGGTCTTCCAGGTAGATGTTGGTGCGCCGCATACATACACCATACATCGGCACTCAGAACAGTCGAGGTCACACGACCTTCTCGTGAACCCCTGACCCGCTGGACGGTCTACCGGTCAGCCGCCGAGTGGGCCGTGGCTGGACACCACGCTGCCGAGTGATCCCCAGAGTCGTGGGTGTAGGCCCTCCGCTCGATCACGATTGCAGTCATGCCGAGTCGTCCCGATGACGGAGAGGTGGTCACAGGAGGGTGCCCGTGACGAACGCCTCGAGCGGTCGGGCTACGACGGTGTAGAGCGGCCCGCGTCGGATCAGACCCCGCACCTCGAGCCGTCGCGCGGCCGCGCCAAGCTGCGATCCGGTTCGCCCCAGCCGCTCCGCTGATGCTGAGAGCGTGCGTTTGGTCTGGGGGGAGGGCAACGATGGCCTCGAAGAGGTGCTGTTCCTGGGGTGGGAGGCGGAGCCAGGCTCGTTCGACATGCGCCACCACCTCGTCGGCACTGCTGGCCCAGCCAGCCTCGACGTGGTCGGCGGTGATGACCGCCCCGCCATCAGCGCTCCACGCGGCCGCGCCGAGCAACTTGAAGAGGAACGGGTCACCCAGAGCCCGGGCCACGATGGCGTCCACTGCCTCGGCTGTCATGGTTACAGCCAGCGGGCCGGCATCGGTCAGCACCGGCCAGCCCTCGGTGGTGAAGGGAACCAGTGCAGCCCGAATCTCGATGTCATCCAGGTGCGTGAGATACAGCGGCTTGAAGCGCCGCGCGAACGTTGCCCCGGCTTCGCTGGTCGCACGATCCGTGAAGTCGCGCAGCCCGGTCAGGTAGACGGGCAGCGGGAGGACGCGCTCATGCGGGTTGCCTGCGCTGTCGACGGCTGGTGCCACGGCGACAAGGGCATCCCCGATTGCGACGAGCAGTTGGCTGAGCGCATCGGCGTCCAGGACGTTCTGCACCTCGTCGATGTGCAGCACCACCGCGCTGCCATCATCGCCGGCCAGCATGGCCAGGTCCACGACGGCCTCTCTCAGGACGACGTGTGCCTGGGGCCTCGAGCCCGTGTCAAGATCGAGCGTGACACCGGCCCTGATCTGTGACACATGGCCGGCAAGGTCGGCTGCGGCACGGCCGAGACGCTCGTCGACCGAGCGGCTGCTCACCGCCTCTTGGATGCTGCTTGCCAGGACCGATGCGTCTGGCCAGTACGGACTTGCCGATTCCCGGCTCGCCAAGGATCGCTCGCCCCCGCTCGTACAACCCCCGCGCTCCGCCGCGGCCGAACGACATCGCGCCAGTCGGCCAACTCAGCTGCTCGACCGGCCCACACATCGGGCGCAACGTCACTGCCGGGGGCGAACGGGCTGTTGCTTGCCGTACGGATCATGGTCATGACAACATTGGCATCTGACAACTTTGGCAAATAGCAAGATTGTCAGAGCCCGAGGCTGCTCTGCTCGGCCTGCGCTTGGAATACCTCGCCCGGCCAGCACCAGGAGTACCGAATGAAATACGCTCCACCCCTTGACGACAGGCAGGGGAGGTTCGAGTGAAGCAGTCAGCGGTTCTGGTCACGAGCCTGTTGCTGTTGTTGGCCATGCAACCAGCCATAACGGCGCAGACGGGGATCGCCCAGGAGTTGGTCGACGGCGACCGGGCCACGACGGAACGTTTGAGTGTCTCTGACCCGATCGGTGGGGCGGTGGCGATCAGCCAGGCCCGCTTCCCCTCCGGCGCACCGGCCAGCGTGGTGCTGGCCACCACCAACGGGTTCGCCGACGCGCTGGCTGCCGCTCCCCTACTCGGGCAGTCACCGCTGCTGTTGACCCCAACCGACGTACTCGCCCTCCCGGTAGTCAACGAGATCCGACGGCTGCTCCCGGACGGCGGCGAGGTCATCCTCCTCGGCGGCACCGAAGCGATCAGTGCCACGGTCGAGACGCAGCTCCAGACCGAGGGCTACCAGACCGTTCGGCTGGCCGGTCCCGATCGGATCGGCACCGCCGTCGAGGTCGCACGCGAACACGCTGCGCGTACGGGCTCCGGGGACCTGGTCGCGGTCGCTCGGGCATTTGGGGAGGGCAGCGCCGGCTGGGCCGACTCCATCACCGTCGGCGGCTGGCTGGCCAACACCAACACTCCGCTGGTCCTGACACCGACCGATACGGTCGACCCACGCGTTGCGGCCCTGCTGGCCGAATTGGGCACCCAGCAGACCCTCATCGTGGGCGGCACTGCCGCACTGTCGGCAGAGGTCCAGGCGACGTTGGGCGGGGTCCGAGTCGCAGGATCGGAGCGGGCAGGAACCGCAGCCGCCATCGCGGCCGAGCGGTGGGGTTCGGCCGCCGGGTATCTCGTCGTCAACGGCTACCGGGACGACGGCTGGGCCTACGGGCTGGCCGCCGCGGGCCTGTCCGCCGACCTGAACTATCCCATCCTGGTCGCCGACGCGGACCGAGTCCCAGACGCCACGCTGGGCAGAGTGGGGAGAGGGTGCGGTACCGACCCAGCGCTCGAGACCCTGCTGATCGGCGACGAGGCCCTTCTGTCTGCCACGGTTGTCTCGGACATCGACCAGCAAGACGGCGGCGCATGTCCACCGCCACCGCCACCCTCGGAGATGGACCTAGCCTTCGCCCTGCCTGGCAGCCGGATGTACTACTTCGACGATTGCCCACCCCCGCCGGCCAGTCCCCTCATCCCTCCGACCGCGACCTGTGTGTCAGTGCTGGCCATCGACCTGGACGGTGACGGAACCGGTCCGGGACAGATCGACCGCGTGATCATGTACCAAGAGCCTGACGAGTTCCTGACCGTGAGAGGGTTCTCGACCCGGCGAGGGGTACTGCGCCCGTACAGGACCGAGATCTACGTGCCAGGAGGCGACCTCTCAAGCGCCGGCTACGCACTGGAATGCGCCGTCGACCTGGACGTGGGGCCCGCGACCGAGATCCTGCTGACCACCAGCGTCGGTGCCAACACCATCTTCGGCGAGATCCTGGAGGTTCGAGAAGGCGGGATCCAGGCCACGCTGGACGGTGACTCCGGTTTTCCCTTCTACTGGTCCTTCGGGGGTGGTGTGCGGTTTGGCTCGGGGTACGGCGTCGCGCCCAACAACTTCACGCAGTACATCTATGACGACACGCTGGGGACGCCGTACGGATGGGAGGCGTACGAGTACGTCCTGACCGGGGGCGCCTTCACCTTGCGAGCCACGGCCTCGGGCACCACCGACGGTGGCGGCCCCTACGGCTGGTCTGGCTGCCCCGGTGGAACCGGCACGTTCCCGCCTGGAATCGGCAGGCAACTGCCCCCGGAAGCGCGACAGCCCGGGACCGGACTGGACCTGCCGGTGCGCCGTGGCCATCACCGATGACCGTGGGTTGGCGCAGGTCTCCAGGAGCTGCCAGAGTTCTGGGGTGCCGATCTCCGCACTTTGCGGCACTCGGGGATGCGGTCATCCTCCACACGTCGTAGTCCCCGGTCATGACGGCCGACGCCTCGACATCCGGCCCATGCTGATCGGGCCGCCCAGTTGAGCGACATCCTCGGCCCAAACTTGGTTGCGTTTTTGGCTCGATCCCGATGGCGGTTGACCCAGCTCGGTATGACCGGGAGGCGTTCGAACGTCGTGAGGCGCAGGCCCGCCGGCTGACGCTGCAGCGCGACGGCCAACGGCCCATCGGCGAGAACGTGGAGGAGGGTGCCCTGCTCTCCAAGCAGGCCACGACGTTGGTCGGGTTCGTCGTGGCGCGGGCTGATGCCGGCACCACTTGATGGCGAGGGTTTCCCTGTTCCGGGAGCCCGCTCATCTGACCCGCACCCACCATCGCCGCTGGGCCATCGGGGGTCGGGAGCGACGGGCTGGGTCAGCTCAACCAGTCGGCCGGCTTGGTCTCCGGCGCAGCAATCAGAAGCCGAAGGTGCCAAGCGCGTCGACGATTGCAGCCACCACAACTCCCGCGGCCGCGAAGTGCCCGACGGCCAGCCAGACCAAGACGCGAAGTGCGCGGTGGCGAGTGGCCGAGGGGCCGCGGATGATCCACGACAGCACCTCGATCGACCACCGCTCCGCCGTTGGGTCGTAGTCATCGCGGTCCCCAACGGCAAACACCACCGCGCCGCCGATGATGTAGGAGGCGAGGACAACCCAGGACAGCCAGTCGAACCCGGCCCCCGTGGTCCAGACGACCAGCAGGGCCTCCAAGGCCATGCCGACCATGACCATCGCTGCAGCCGTCAGGACGGTCATGGTCCGTCGACGCTCTGGGCTCCAGGTGTCACGGCGGCGCGGCGCCGCTTCGACCTCACTCACGACGTTTCCCTCCTCCAACGAGGTGGCGCCAGACCGAGAAGAAACGCCGTCCAAGCGCGCCACCAGGTGAGAAGCCTATCTGAGACCAAGTGGCCATCATCCTGTTCCGGCCGCACCCCGCAGCCGGACGGCACCAACTCCTCCAGACGGTCGTGCCAGGTCGACTCGAGCGACGTCACCAGTCGCCAGCTGGCGTGCACCAAGTGGAGGTGTCGCCGGATGCGCGCGGCCCAGAGCCGAGCTCAGCCGCAGCGGAGAGCACCGAGAGGATGGCGTGGATGCCACCGGGCGGCGCGTGTTGAAGGCTGGACATGGGCGGGACCCGTGGTGGTCAGACGTCCATGGGGCCGTGGCTGGATACCTCGTACCGCGTCAGCTCCAGCGGACCGGCCAGGCTGGGACCGATCGTGGTGCCGAACGCTGCGGAGTGGGGGGCGGCCAGGTGGGCGTCCAGGGAGGCCTGGTCCTCCCAGCACTCGAACAGCCTGATCAGGTGGGGGTCATCGATGTCGACGGAGAAGCGATAGTCGATGCACCCCGCCTCGGCACGGCTGGTCTCGGCGTGGCGGGAAAGGGTGGCTCGCAGGGCCTCCCACCCCTCCGGCCTGACGGGCCCTTCGGCAGCGATGACGATCATGAACGGAACAGTATCGAACCCATGGGCGACAGCATTTGTCGCGGCGTGAGCATGCGGCCCCTCGTGGACAACTCGGACGTGGCGGCGCGTGTCTTCGGCACGTCGAGGAGCTCGTGATCGTCGATCCGTCCAGCCGGCGCGTTCACTGGTTTCAGCGGGGAGATCAGAAGTTCGTCACGACCGAGCGAAGCGCAGTGCTCGAGCTGACCGCCGGTGAGCTGGCCGGGCCGCTCGACTGGCCTCCCACCTGATCCCGGCACTCCTCTGCTGCGAGAACGCCAGGCCCATCACGTCACCTCGCTCCGACGGCCCGGAGTTCACGCCAGAAAGCCTCCTCCCCCTCCGCGATGTCGAGCATCGGCCCAGTCGCCTCCTCGAGCAGGACGGCGGGGTCCTTCGCCTCCGCGGCCCGAGCGAAGGTGGCGGCGACCTCCTCCCATTGGTCACCGATCCGCGTGAGCTGCTGGCCCAGCTCGGCCAGTCGAGGCTCCTCCGTGATCGCTGCCGCCTCCTCCAGGAACCGGCCGTAGAGGTAGCGGAAGATCCCTCCGCCGGTTCCGCCGCGCCGGTCGATGAACAGCGACACGGTGAAGGCAGCGCGGCGCACCTCCGCCTCGTCCAGCACCGACGGCCACTTCCGGGTCTCCCGGACCGCCTTGCGGATCCCCTTGACGCCGAGGTTGGCGATCGGTGGCTGGAGCATCGCGTCGCACACCCCCTCGATGGCCTCGTGGATCCCCTCCGCCGTCGGCGGATGCGCCCCGGAGAAGTCGAACGTCAGCCACGCGTGCTGCGGCGGGAAGGGCTTGAAGGTTGACCCGCGAGCCTCCTCGAGCACCGCCCAGCTGACCCGATGCAAGTCGGCGTCCCGGTCGGCCACGAGGACGTCGTCGGTGTCCGGGTCATGCCCTGCGATCGTGATGGTGTGCCCGCCGAAGTGGTACTCCTCGGGGAAGTCGAAGTACGGCAGCAACCCCATGTCGACGTAGAGCAGCACGGGCTGCTGGTCGAGGAGCAGCTCCCGCAGCGTCGCCTGGGCCTTGCGCGCGCTGGTGGTCTTGTGGGCATCGACAACGACGCCGGTGCGGCGTCCGGCCGTGTGCTCCAGCCCCTTCCGACCGGGTCGGGTGACGTTGCCTCGGCCGCCGTAGAAGGGGCAGGTGCCCGTGATGTGGAAGTAGGCGAAGGAGATGCCCTCGCCCAGCCCGAGCAGCATCGCCTCCGAGATCGGGTGGCCGCCGATGTCGTAGATGTGCCGGAGGGACCCGGTCACGCAGTGATCGGTCGGATAGGCCTGGAATCCCGGAATGCGGTCCAGCGGCATGGGCGTGGTCCTCTCTGTTCGTCGACAGGTGACGTCAGCCCCAGTGTCAGATCTCCTCCGGGGGGAGGGTCAAGGCCGCCCCGCAGTCACGTGGTCTGTCAGACGTGGTCGTCCATCGCAGCCAGGCCCGAGGCCGGCCCCCGGCGACGGCAGCCAACCGACCCGAACGGCTGGCGCTGGTCGGGGCTGCCCATGGCGGCGGGGTCGCGCGGCGTCGTCGAGTCCGCGGCCGACGCGGTCAGATGATGCTCGGCCGTGCACTCCCACCGCGAGACGTGCGGGCTCCCGGCGACGGTCGGGCAACCACGTCCCGGGACCTTCGGTTGCTAAAGAAACCCCTTGACAACCCGCTTTTAAGAACGTATATTCGAGCCATGGCAAGAGGGGCGCGGGAGGTCGATCTGGGGGAGACCCCGGCGGATCCGTGGGGCGCACTCGGTCGGGTTCTCGATGGCCTGCGGGGCATCAACGCCTGGCTGGACCAGGCCACCTCCGATTCTGG
The DNA here is from genome assembly GCF_003074135.1 of Euzebya tangerina. NCBI lineage: Bacteria > Bacillati > Actinomycetota > Nitriliruptoria > Euzebyales > Euzebyaceae > Euzebya > Euzebya tangerina. Next base: position 59,070 of record NZ_PPDK01000004.1, read on the forward strand.
AGATCTGGGCGCACTGCTCTCGGGTCTGGCGCACGTCGACGCCGCCGTGGCCGCTGCCACGAGCCGGGCCATCGTCTCCGCCGAGGTAGAGGGCGTGCCCGGGTCGGACGGACAGAGCTCCCCCAGCGCCTGGGTCGCCCAGCAGTTGGGTCTGACGGCGGGCGAGGCCGGACGGCTCTGCCGACTCGCGGCCGATCTCGACGGTGCGCCGACGGTGCTGGACGCCCTGACGAGCGGCCAGATCAGCCGGGGACATGCCCAGACGATGGCGCAGGCTGCTCGCCAGGCCAGAAAGGACGCCGACGCCGCTGCGGCGGCACGCCGAGCCGCCGCCGAGGACGACCGCCGCGCGCGCGAGCGCGCCGACCGCGAAGCCGCCGCTCAGGCCCGCACCATGGCCGAGCGCGCCGCCCACGCCGCTGCCGTCGCCGAGCGGGAACGCCGCATCACGGCCGAGCAGCAGGCCGAGACCGAGCGTCATCGCATCGCCGCCGAACAGGCGGAGGCTGCCCACCGGGCCGAGCTGCTCCGCAAGGCAAGCCAGGGCTCCACGCCTGACCAACTGCGGGCCGACGCGAAGGCCCGTCGGGCGCAAGATGCCGAGGCCATGCGCCGCCGTGACGTGGCCCAGCACAGCCGGCGCGCGGTCTTCTCCAGGATCGACAGCGAAACCGGGATGGGCCACACGTCCATCACGCTGCCGCCTGCCGAGCACGATGCGCTCCACACCGCCCTCGACGCACTCCAGACCTTCGACCACCCCGACGTCCCCGCTGCCGAGCGGCGGACCTACGAACAGCGCCGCGCCGACGCCGTCATCGACCTGGTCGGGGGCGCCCTCAAGGCCGGCGACCTGCCGACCGTCCGCGGGGTCAAGCCACACATCACCGCCGTGGTGCCACTGGCCACGCTGACCGGCCTGGCTGACCTGCCGGGCCGCACCAACCGGGGTACCTGGCTGTCTGCCGATACCGCCCGACGGCTCGGCTGCGATGCCGGCCTCACCCGAGCCGTGCTGGGTGCCAGCTCGCAGGTCCTCGACATCGGTCGCGAGACCCGGACCTGGACCACCGCGCAGTACCGCCACGCCGAAGTCACCTTCAGTGGCTGCGCCTTCCCCGTGGCCGACGGGGCCGCGTGTGGCCGCCCGATGAGCTGGTGCGACCTGCACCACGTGACCTACTGGAGGGACGGCGGCAAGACCGACATCGCCAACGGCGTGCCGCTCTGCCGTCATCATCACACCGCCGTCCACCACGAGGGCTGGCAGCTTGGCTACTCCCCCGAGACCACCACCGTCACCGTCATCCGCGATCGCCGCGGAGTCCGGACCCGACGGCAGGTGAAGTTCACCCCCGGGCTACTCGAGGGCGACTGTACGAGCGATCCCCCGGCGCGGCGTGGGGTGTCGGGAGTTGACCCACCGGCCGTCAGCGACCCGGTCGCGATGCACCATCAACCCGAGCTGCTGCGAGAACCACAACTCGTCTGAGCCGCACCCCACCATTGCCGGTGGGGCGTGGGCTGCTGCAGCGATGGGCTGGATCAGTTCGGCCAGGCACTGGTCGAGATCGGGTCGGTCAGCATTGCGGCTCAAACGTCGACAGGACAGCCGCCGGAGAGGGGTCAGGACGGATTGGGGACGTTGCCGATGACGATCTCGCGGACCTCGTAGGCCCGAGTGGTCTCGGTGACCGGCCAGTCGTCGCCGTAGTTGGTGTCCCGATACCAGGTCACGTCGAGGGTGACGTCGTAGGTGCCCTTGGTGGACCACATGTGGCGGACGGGCGTGGTCTCGGACTCACTGCCGGCCTCGCGGACGGTGTACTGGCGCTGGTGGCCGTACTGCTCGGCGGTTGGTTCACCGACATCGAACGTCCAGGTCTGCGGGGTGAGGACACAGGAGACGGGGTAGCCGCGGATGTCGAGCCCCGGTCCCGATGATCGAGGTTGCGGGTCCGTGGCATCCCACAGCCACGTCTCGACGCCGGTCACGCCCCACTGGTGCGGGTTGTGTCCGATCTCGGGATCAGGAACATCGGGGCAGATCCGCTGGACGATCTCGTCGTGATCCGGCGGCCGAGGTATGGCCACGCCAGTGCCTGCCACGATGAATCCCGCGGGCAGGTCGGAGATCCCGTCGCCATCGGCGTCGGGGCAGAACGGCAGGGAGTCGGACTGCGTCTGTCCCGTCCCGGTGGTCACGACACGGTTGGTGAGGCAGCCGGGTGCCGCGGAGGTCGACCCGGCGTTGCCGAGGGTCGTCTGGCCGGGCAACGGAGTGTTCGCGCCGGCGCAGGCTGCTGGACCACCAATGCAAGAGCCCTCGCTACCTCCTGCGGTCCCGCCTGAGCCGCCACCCGGAACGTTCGATGGCTGCGCCTTTGCCGCGGAGGTGAAGGTCAAGAAGATCGCCGATGCCAAGAGCAGAGCGAAAGGCGCACGCCTCAACAACGCTCGCACTCCGTCCACCCCTCTTCTGCAGCAAGTTCACGAACACGATCTGCGGCGTCCTCAGACACTTGATTGAAGTCGAGGCCGTCGGCCTCTGCGTAGACAATGGGCTCCCATTCGGCGACCACCTCTTCGGTGAAAGTCACGGCCCTGAAGAAGTACGCCTTCTTGACTCCTTCCTCGTCTTCGAAGACAGCCGTCCACACGGCGGTGAACAGCTCGTCCTGGAAGTAGACGTCCTGCATTCCGCCGAAGCTGTTGAAAGGCTCCGACCCATCGGCGCCACCGAAGACGGGCCGGTCGACGGGTTCCCCGAGATCCTGGACCTGCTCGGCTATAGGGATGACCAGGCGGTCCCAGAGTTCGGGTGGCTGGTTCTCCTGCTCAGGGTCGGCCCAACCGTTCTCATAGCTGAAGCGAGCCGTGGGCGGGGCGTCCGGGTGGGTGATCTCGGCCACCGTGCCCAGCTGCTGCCACGGTCCGGTGGCGGGGCCTCCCTCGAACAGGACCGTCGTGGACCGTGCCTCCGTAGCGGTCGGTGTGGGCGTCGGGCTGCCGGTCGGAGTCGGCGTCGGAGAGGGATCCTCCGTCGGTGTCGCAGACGCGGTCGGACTTGACGATGGCGTCGCTGCCGGTTCGTCCAACATGGGGTCCACCGGGGCGGGCCTTGGAGCCTCTGTGATGGCCAAGACCGGGTTTGCCTCGTCCCGGTCAGGCTCCCCACCTCCCCCATCCAGCCACCGCGCGCCCAACACGCCGACACCGGCCAGGAAAAGCAGACCGCAGACGCCCCAGACCACCAACTCGGTGGGGCGTTCGCGTAGCCGGCGGCCGCCTCCTCCTGATCTCATCTGCTGCTGTCCCCGATCCCCAGTCCCCGACTACCGGCCGCTGAAGCCCAGAGAGTAGTCGCACCCGGACTGCCTCCGTCGAAGATATCCACAGCCGCAGGACGGGAGATCCATGACACAGCAGGCCCGCAGGATCCGGAGGGCCAGGGCCCACCACAGGCCGGACCTAGCACCCGGCCCGCAGCAGTCAGGTACGGAGTGGGCGGGGCGACTGCAGCCAGCACGGCTCAGACGCCTCGCTGCCCACCGCCCCGGGACCTGACCGCCCCGAAACCCGCGCTGGGCGTATCACCTCAGCCGTTCCGAGCGTCCCTGGCTCGGGCCTGCGATGCCGGTCCAGCGAACACGGTTAGATGAATCGAGTTCAGTTGAGTGTTACACAACACTGCGTAAGAACGACCGGCCCGTGCACGGGCGGGCAAACAGGCCGAACCTAGCCCAAGAACCAGGAAAACACTGCACGATTGGACACCTTGAAGCCCACACAGCCCACACATTCCGTGGTGTTTCAAGTACTACACGTGAGGCCGAAGCTGTGCGCAGCAATCAGCCGATAGTTGACGCGAGGGTCTACGCAACGTAGTTTTGCCAGGCGTGGTTCTGAGGGGCCCGCACGCAGCTTGAGGGATTCGGGAAATGATGCAGCAAAACGTGAACGACGTCGTGATCGACGTACGCGATGACGCCGGGGCGAAGCCGGCGCAGCAGGATGTCGCGCCGCGAATCCAGCCCTGGCTGGTTCGTGAGAGCGTCATGGGCGCCAAGATCGTCCTGATGATCGCCGACCTGGTCCTCCTCTTCGCCCTTGTGGCAGTGCTGGGCCAGACCCTCTTCGGCCGGCCTCTGGCCGCCGGGAGCGTCGTCGACATGAACCCCGTCGCCGTCCTGGCCGGGGTGCTCGCCATGCCCTTCCTGTGGTCTCGCCTGGGGCTCTACCGCATCCGTCAGCGGGCCACGGCGTTCCGGCTGATCCGGAAGGGCTTCGTCGGCGGGGCCGGGATGATGCTCTGCCTCTTCACCCTGATGGTCGTCATGGACACCGCAGGCGTCTCTCGGCTCTTCCTGGCGCTGCTGGGGAGCGGCACCGCGGTGCTGCTGACGGTCAACCGCCTGGTCGTACGCAGCTACCTGCGGCACCGCTTCGACCGCGACGCGAAGCAGACCCACGTGCTGCTGGTCGGCGACAACCTGGGAGCCGAGCAGTACCTCTCGACCTTGGAGATCCACCCCGAGCTGGGTGTGAAGGCCATCGGGTCGGTCGGTCTCCGTCCGATCACCGGCCAGCCGCACCTCGGCGACATCCACGCGCTCGAGCGGATCCTGCGGGACAAGGTGGTCGACGAGGTCGTCATCTGCCTCCCCTTCGAGGAGTGGCCGCTGATCCGCGAGTGCGCCCGCACCGCCGAGCTCCAGGGCAAGACCGTCCGAATCCCCATGCTGCTCACCGAGGAGATGGAGTCGCGCAGCCGCATCGACCAACTCGGTGCCCTGCCGATGTTCTCGCTGATCAACACCCCGGACAGCCTGGTGATGAAGGGCCTCAAGCGGGCCCTGGACCTGGTCGGCGCCGGCTTCGGACTGCTCGTCACCGCGCCGCTCCTGCTCACCGCGGCGATCGGCATCAAGCTGACCGACGGCGGTCCGGTGTTCTTCAGCCAGGTGCGCGTCGGCCGCCACGGCCGGCAGTTCAACATCCTGAAGCTGCGCAGCATGCACGTCGGAGCTGAGACCCGACTGGACGAGCTACAACACCTGAACGAACGGCAGGGCTCGGCGTTCAAGCTCTCCGACGACCCACGGATCACCCCGATCGGGCGGTTCTTGCGGAAGACCAGCCTGGACGAGGTGCCGCAGTTCTGGAACATCATCCGCGGTGACATGTCGCTGGTGGGTCCCCGTCCGGCGCTGCCGAACGAGGTCGACACCTACGACGGTCGTCACCGCCGTCGGCTGTCGGTCAAGCCCGGCCTGACAGGGCTGTGGCAGGTCTCCGCCCGGCAGGACGCCTCCTTCGAGCGCTGGGTCGAGCTGGATCTGGACTACATCGACACCTGGTCGATGCAGTCCGACCTCAGGATCATGGCCCGGACCATCCCGGCCGTGGTGCGGGGTACCGGCACCTGACCCAGCGCAGCCCCGGCGACGGCGAGCCCCTCCCGAGCGGCCGCACGCCGGACGACGTCACGGTGGCCGACATCGAGGCGGCCGGCCGAGTCGTCGGTGTCACGACAACCGCGGCCGAGCGCGAGCAGATGGTTGGTGCGGTCACGGCTCTGCGCCAGGCCGCCTGGGCGCGACGGAGAGCCTTTCGACCGCCCAACGACCTGTCACCGGCCACGACGTTTGACCCTCGGCTCCCGGGGTTCATCATGCCAGGGGCAGTCGAGCAGGCCCACGACGCGACCGGGCAACCAGGACCGGCGACGCCGGCCGTCGACATCGAGGCGCTGTCCGAAGAGGACCTCGCGTACTCCCCCATCACGGTGCTCGCGCGGCTGATCGCCGGCGGCCAGCTCACCAGTCGTCGGCTGACCGAGATCTACCTCGACCGGATCGCTCGCCTGAGCCCCGACCTGCACTGCCTGGTCACCGTCACGGACGACCTCGCTCGTCGTCAAGCCGACGAGGCCGACCAGCTGACCGCCGAGGGCATCACCCGTGGCCCCCTCCACGGGATCCCCTACGTCGTGAAGGACCTGTTCGACACCGCGGGCATCACCACCGGCTGGGGTGCAGAGCCCTACCGCGGCCGTGTGCCGGACTCCGACGCCCACGTGGTGGAGCGTCTGCGGGAGGCCGGAGCGGTCTTGCTGGGCAAGGCCTCGCTCGGTGCGCTGGCCTACGGCGACCTGTGGTACGGCGGCATGACGCGCAACCCGTGGAACCTGAACGAGGGGTCCAGCGGGTCCAGTGCCGGGTCAGCCTCGGCCGTCGCCGCGGGGCTTTGCGCCTTCGGGATCGGGACCGAGACCCTGGGCTCGATCGTCTCCCCGAGCGACCGCTGTGGCACCACGGGCCTGCGACCGACCTTCGGGCGGGTGTCCCGTCACGGCGCGATGGCGCTGTGCTGGACGATGGACAAGGTCGGTCCGATCTGCCGGACGGTCGGGGACACCGGACTGGTGCTCGAGGCGATCAACGGACACGACCCGCGGGACCGCAGCTCGATCGATGCGCCGTTCTCGGCACCTCGGGCAGCGGAGTCGAGCGGCAGCGGACCGGCCGACATCACGATCGGCATCATCGCCGGCACGTTCGACCAGCCCACCGACAACCAGCCGACCGACGACCAGCCCACCGACGACCAGCCCGCTGAGGCCGATGACGCAGCGGAGGAACACGCCAGCGAGGTGGACGTCCAGGCGCTCGCGGCGATCCGGCGGCTGGGGTACCAGGTCCGTGAGGTGACGCTGCCCGACCTGCCCTACGACTCGCTGTACGCGCTGCTGCTGGCCGAAGCCGCGGCCGCGTTCGAGGAGCTGACCCTCTCGGGTGCCGATGACCAGCTGGCCTGGCAGACCGACACGGGCTGGCCCAACCAGTTCCGGGCAGCGCGCCACCTCTCCGCCGTCGACCACGTCCAGCTGGACCGGCTGCGCCACGCCGTGATGCAGGCGCTGGACGAGCTGTTCTCCCAGGTCGACATCGTCATCGGTCCGCTGGCGGTGGGACCCATGCTGACGGCGACCAACATGACCGGCCATCCCTGCCTCCACCTGCGCGCCGGCTTCCGCGACCAGGCCACCCGGGCGCCCTACCACGTCGACGAGACCTGGGAGGACCCAGCCGCCGGACAGCTGTTCACGGTGCCAAGTGGCATCTCGTTGTGGGCAGGCCTGTTCGACGAGGCCCGGCTGCTGCGCGTCGGTCAGTCCCTGGAGGCCGAGCTGACGGTGTGGGACCGCCGGCCGGGCCACCTGGCATGAGGCCACGCCCGGCGCCGCATGTCAGACGTCCAGTGCCAACATCCACTGGACGCCGAACCGGTCGCTGACCATGCTGAACCCACCGTCGGAGGGGAAGATGACCTGCCCGCCCTCCGACAGCTGCTCGTGCAGCTCCCGGTGACGCTCGACATCGTCGAGCCGCAGGAAGATCGAGATGGACGAGCCCACGGGTGTGCGGGCTGGATTGTCCGAGGCGCGAATCCGCAGCTCCCCGGCCACGACCTCGCTGTTGAAGATGAAGTCGGCCGCGTCGAGAGGCGACTCGATCGGCGCCTCGGCCATGGTGGTGAGGGTGGTGATCTCCCCGCCCAGGATCGACGCGTAGGCGGTCATGGCGTCACGGCAGGTCCCGGGAAAGGCGATGTAGGGGATGGCTGGCTGCATGATCAGGGTCCTTCGGCTCTCGGGGTGGCGCCCCGCCCGCTGAGGGGCAGCGGGGTCGCTGACGACCCTAGGAACGGTCCGCTGCCAGCCGCTTGCCAGATCTTGCGCAGTCGCCCGACAGGGCTGGGTAGGCTGCGCGGATGTCGGAGGGACCGGTCACACCCGCGGCTCGGGCCGACTGGGCAGCCAGGACCGCAGAGGTGATGGCCCACGTCCGGGCGAACCTGGACGGCGACCTCTCGTTGGCCACCCTGGCGGCGGTTGCACGCTCCGCGCCCCACCACTTCCAGCGCATCTTCACCGCGCTGGTTGGCGAGTCCCCGGCCTCGTTCGCCCGGCGGGCACGGGTCGAGCGCGCCGCGTACTTGATGATGGCCGCTCCCTCCCGCTCCCTGACGCGGATCGCGGCCGACGTCGGGTTCGCCGGCTCGTCGGACTTCTCACGGTCCTTCCGCCTCCACTACGGGATCCCGCCCTCGGCGTGGGACCGACGCACAGACCTGGCGGCAGACATACGGGCGCCACGACCACCGGTTCCCGACCCGCAGCAGCTGGCGGCGCTCGAGGCAGCCACACGTGTCATCCAGCTGCCCCGGACCACCCTGGCCGTGGTCCAGGCGCCGGGGATCATCGGGCTGGACGACATGCGAACCCCCTATGCGGCCCTGCTCGACTGGGCTCGATCAGCCGGGGTAGACCCGGATCAGCAGCAGCTGGTCGGCATGTCCTCCGATCACTACGTCGCGACGCCCACCGACCGGATCCACTACAGCTTCGGTCTCTCGGTCCCCGACGAGGTGGTCGTGCAGCCGCCCTTCAGCCGCAGGACGATCCCAGCGACGGCAGCCGTTGCCCTCCGATGTCGGGGGAGCCTGCAGGAGGTGGCTCAGGCCTGGGAGTTCCTGTACGGCCACTGGTTCCCGCACACCGGGCACGACCCGGCGGCGGTGCCGGCGATGAAGTGGTTCCACTCTCGGCCGGAGGAATCGGAGTGGCAGGTCTGGGACCTCGACTGCGTGATCGCGCTGACGCCGCCCTAGCCAGAGCCGGCCACCATGGTCGCCGCTTCCCCGCAGGCCACCGGCCTGCCGACACAGGTGACGCGGGCGTCTGGGGCCACCGAGCTCGACAGGAACGCGCGGGTGTCCTCGGGCACCAGATCCCCGCTCAGCATCACGATCGGTGCGTCCGTCCGGGCCGCGAGGGCCGCCAGGGTGAAGCCGGCCGCCCAACTCCCCGGAGCCTGCCCTTCGATCACGATGACCGACGTGGCCGGAGTGGCGGGTGTGAAGCCTCGGGCCGTCGCGATGGCAGTTGCCGTGGCGAACCGGTTGACGCCGCTGACGCGGCCGACATCGCGGACCAGCGAGCCCGCTTGCGCGGCAACCTCGTTCTGCACCGCGAAGGGCCCGCCCACGATTGTCAGGTCACCGACCTCAGTAGTCTCCAAGTGTGTCCGTGTGGTGCCCGACAGCACGTCGGTCTGGGTCAGCAGGACCGATCCCTGCACGCTGGCAGCCCACCCACCGAGCGCCAACGAGTCCGCAAAGGCCTGCGTCGGGTCCGTCGCCTCCGCCGTTGGGAACGCCCGGGAGAGGAACGCGGGGGGAGGAGGGTCGGCGGGCAATTGGGCGTCTGCCTGGTTGGTCGACACAGCCGCCTCATCCTGGACGAGTTCGGCGATGGCCGCCGCGGTCTCGAGCCGGGAGGGTCCGAAGGTCCGCTCGACGCGCAGGCCGGCCGCGGTCAGCGACGCCTCCACCGTGGCCGAGATGGCGGCCTCGCCACCCAGGATCCGGACCGTCCGAGCGCCAAGACGGGTGATTTCAGCCAGGACCTCGTCCTCGAGCTGCGCAGGATCGTTCAGCAGCAGCACCCGAGTGCCCTGCAGGGCACCGGAGGCCAGAGCGTCGGCGAAGACCTCCTCGCTGGCCAGGAGCACCTCGGCGGGGCCGGCGCCGTCGGAGGGGACGGTGGCCCGACTGACCTGGATCGCGAGGTCGGAGTTGTCGCGTGCCTGCTGGGGTAGCGCGACCGTCAGCGGGGCGGCCTGCTCCTGGTTGCCCCGGCCGTCGCCGGACGGCTGCGGTGGGTCCTGGCCCGGCTGGCCGGTGGGCTGGTCATCGGGAGTCGGGTCGGGCTCCGGGCTCGGGTCCGGCGTCGGGTCCGGGTCGGGGCTCGGGTCTGGTGTCGGGGTCGGAGTCGGATCCGGGTCGGGACTCGGGTCCGGAGTCGGAGTCGCAGTCGGAGTCGGAGTCGGCGTCGGGGTCGGGGTCGGGGTCGGGGTGGGATCGGGGTCCGAGACCGGAGCCACCTCGATGACCACCGACGCGGCGTCGGTCCGGCCACCGTCGTCGGTCACCGTGACCGTGGCCGTGTAGCTGCCGGGACCCGTGTAGGTGTGGGTCTGGGTGGCAGCCGGACCGGCACCGCCGGCCGAGGTGCCGTCGCCGAAGTCCCACTCGTAGCTCAGCGGCCCATCCTCCGGGTCATCTGAGCCCTCCGCCGAGAACAGGACCGTCAGCGGTGCCTGACCGGAGGTCGAGGTGGCGGACACCTGAGCTGTTGGCGCCTGGTTACCCGTGTCCGTGGGCATCGTCGCCGAGAGGGTGTACGGGCCGAGCGAGCCGTAGCTCGAGTACCCGTTTCCGGTGGCCTCACCATCACCCGCTCCCCGCACCGACAGGGTGTACGTCCCGGCCTCGACGACGGCCGTGATCGTGGCGTCCAGACCCTCGGCCTCCTGCCGATTGCGTCGAACCATGTCCGGGTCGCTGGCCGCGATCTCGTCCCCGTCCTCGTCGTGCAGTTCGAGCCGGATGTCCAGGTTCGGGCCCACACCACTCGGCTGCGCGACGATGGTCATCTCGCCCGCGTCGGCCGTCACCGTGAAGACGTCGACGTCGTCGGTGCCGATCCGTCCCTCCGCCTCGATGACGGGACCGGCCCCCAGCGAGGTCGCGGCCGCCGCGGTGTCGCCGTGATCATCAGCCAGCGGGGGGATGCCGCCAGCAGCCATCACGGCCAGGTCGTCCTGGGTGTTGGTGGCGTCGGAGTACTCCCCCTGGCTCCACTGGGTCACCGGATGGGAGTAGCCGGCTCCCATGATCGGTGCCCATCCGTCGGCGCCGCGGTAGTACTCGTTGTTCCGGCCGTCGTGGAACAGACCGAGGTTGTGGCCGACTTCGTGGCTGGTTGCCTCGGCGACGCCCTTGGCCCCGGCCCCCGTCCCTGCCGTGTAGACGAATGCGGGCTGGTAGTAGTCGTGAGACCAGCGTTCGTCGAACACGTCCACGTAGGCGACGCCGCCGCAGCCACTGGGACACTCCCGCGTCGGTCCGGAGCTGATCAACGCCCGCGTGCCGTACTGTTCGTCTGCGATGCCCGAGCGGTTGATGGCGTCGTAGCCGGGGTCCTCCGTGGTGACGTCGACATCGAACGGGGCGAAGTCCTCGGCCACCATGCGCCAGATGTCCTGGATCCGGGTCAACTCGGGGTCACTGAAGGCGCTCGCGTCGCCGTCGCTGTCGTAGGGCTCGGCGTCGTACGGCTCGTCCCCACCGTCGCTGGTGCGGGTCCAGGCGGAGTTCTCGATGCGGTGGCCGTCGAAGTCCAGGTAGATCACCCGGTCCGAGCCCGGCCGGGAGTGCAGCCGGAACGTCTCGGCCAGCGGGAACCGGCCGCCCGCTTCCGGGCCATCGAACGGACCGACCTGGGCTGAGCTGGCCTCGTCCGGTCCGTCGAAGCTGTGGGCGTCGGCGACCGACGGCTCGACGAAGAGCAGGCGTCCGTCCGCATCGACCTGCAGTGCCGAGTCCGAGCGCAGCTGCTCGATCAGCTCGAGCGTGGAGAGGTCGTACTCGGCAGCCACGCTGGAGAGCTCCGGTCCGAGGAGGGCGACGGCCTCCTCACCTCGAAGGGCGCCCGGAAGTACCTCGGGGTCCTGAAGGCCAGAGCCCTCCGCCGCGGCCGGCACGACCGCGAGCACGACAACAATCAACAGACCAAGGGTGACTACGGCATGACGCATTGCGATCTATGTCGGTGGTCCTCCTACCGGCCTGAAGTACCTTGTGTGGAAACCAACTACTCTCCGTGAGTGCCGATAGTGGCTGGGAAACGGGTAGGACTGGAGCCATGAGCTCGCCGTTCCCTCCCCCCACACCCGACCAGGCCGCCAGCATGCAGACCGTCGAGGAGCAGGCCGTGGCGGCCAGCATGGCCGCGACCACCGCGTCGGACTCGGCCACGCTGTGGGTGTTCGTGCTGGACGGTCCCCTCCGCGCCCAGGAGGCCCTGCTGGCGGCGATGCGACTGGTGGCGCGCAAGCACCTCAAGCTCGAGGACGCGGCCATCGTGACCAAGGTCGGCGGCAGGGTTCGGATCACCCAGACCAAGGACATCAACCCAGGGCAGGGGGCGATGTCGGGCACCTGGCTCGGTACGTTGGCCGGCCTGTTCGTGGGGCAGCCGTTGATCGGTGCTGCCATCGGGGCCGCAGTGGGTGGCCTCTTCGCGAAGCTGCGGGACATCGGCATCGACGACGACGAGATGAAGCAGATGGGTGAGGCGTTGGCCGACGACGAGGCGGCGCTGTTCCTGCTGATCGAGGACTGTCATGAGCTGCGGGCGCTCCGCGAGGTGGCCCGCTTCCCCGGTCGGCTACTGCGGACCACCGCGCCCGACGGCGTGGCGCAACGGGTCCGCGAGCAGCTGGTGGCACCCGACCCCTGGGGAACCTGACCGTCCCCACTCGGTGATGCCGGCCCGGTAGCCTGCCGGCCATGGGTTCCGCACCGATCGACGCCGTCCTCACCGACATGGACGGGGTCCTGGTCCACGAGAGCGAGGCGCTGCCCGGTGCAGCGGACTTCATCGCCCGACTGCAAGAGCGGGACATGAACTACATGGTCCTGACCAACAACTCGATCTACACGCCGCGGGACCTCTCCGCCCGACTTGGCCGCTCGGGCATCGCCATACCGGAGGAGCGGATCTGGACCTCGGCACTGGCCACCGCACGCTTCCTCGACGTCCAACGACCCGGCGGAACGGCCTTCGTGCTGGGCGAGGCTGGACTGACCACCGCGCTGCACGAGATCGGCTACGTCATGGTCGAGGAGGATCCGGACTACGTCGTGCTGGGCGAAACTCGCAACTACAGCTTCAACGGCATCACCACGGCCATCCAACTCATCCACGATGGCGCCCGCTTCATCGCCACCAATCCCGATGCCACCGGGCCGTCTCCGACCGGGCCGCTGCCGGCAACGGGGTCTGTGGCTGCTCTGATCACCAAGGCCACCGGCCAGGAGCCGTACTTCGTCGGCAAGCCGAACTCGCTGATGATGCGCTACGCACTCAACGCCATCGATGCCCACTCCGAGACCACGGTGATGATCGGCGATCGGATGGACACCGACATCAAGGCAGGACTGGAGGCGGGCCTGCGCACGGTGCTGGTCCTGAGCGGCTCGACGGCGCCGGACGAGATCTCGACCTTCCCCTACACGGCCTCGGTCGTCCTGGACGGGATCGGGGACGTCGATCTGGCAGCACTCGCCGAGCCGGCTGAGAATCCGACCGGCTCGGAGGACGGCGACTCGCGGCAGGCGCCAGACCAGACACGGCTTGCCAAGCCGGCAGGCTCCGAGTCGTGAGCTGGGACGAGCCGGGGACCGAGACCGTGGTACCGGGGGTGCATCGCGCCCCCGTCCCCCTCCCGATGGACGGACTGCGCGCCATCAACGTCTACGTCATCGAGGACGGCGACGGGGTCACCCTCATCGACGCCGGCTGGAACGACACCGAGTACGAGCATCCGGTCGCTCGCGAGGCGGTCGACGCAGGCCTCGCCGCCGCCGGGGCCGAGATGGGTGACGTCAACCGAATCCTGGTCACCCACGTCCACTACGACCACGTCGGCCAGGCGACCGAGCTGGTTCGGGCAGGAGCTGGCGGCTACTGGCTGGGCGAGCGGGACAAGCCGAGCTTCGACAAGCTCACCTCGGATCCGCTGGCCTCCCGAGCCGAGCGCATGGCCCTGCTCGAGACGTACGGCGCGACCGAGCTGGCCGATCGCTCACGGGCCCGCAAGCCGATGCTGACCGAGCCCGTCGATTGGGACGAACCCGAGCGGTGGATCGACGACGGCGACACCCACACGACAGCCGTCGGCGCGTTCGTGGCGATCGCCACGCCAGGGCACACGGCCGGCCACCACGTCTTCCACCTGCCCGAGCGGCGGCTGCTCTTCGCCGGCGACCACGTCCTGCCCCGGATCACCCCCTCGATCGGCCTGGAGTCAAACACGAATCGGCTGGCGCTGGTGCACTTCCTGGAGTCCCTCGCCAAGATCCGCAATCTCGATGTCGACCTGGTCCTGCCCGCCCACGGGGCACCGTGGCCTGACCTGGCGGGACGGGTCGATGAGCTCGTCGCCCACCACGATGATCGGCTGGCGGCCAGCCGCGCGGCCGTCGGGGCGGCTCACACCGACGGTGTCCCCACGGTCGGGATGGGCACGACGGCGTACGACGTCGCCAAGGCACTCCCCTGGACCCGTCGGCAGACCGCCTTCGCCGATCTCGACCTGTTCAACCAGGTCCTCGCCACCTGGGAGACGGCGGCCCATCTGGAACTCCTGGTGCAGCGCGGCGACCTGCTGCGGTTGGAGGACGAGGTGATCCGCTTCCTCAGGCCACCAGGTTCTCCCTGACCGTGGAGAGGCTCCGCCGCAGCAGCCGCGAGACGTGCATCTGCGAGCAGCCAACCCGCTCGGCGATCTCGCGCTGGGTCAGATCCTGGAAGTAGCTGAGGAAGACGATGCGACGCTCGCGGTCCGGCAGGGCCCGGATCTCAGCGAGTATGTCGATCAGGTCCTCCCGGTCGCGCCCGTCGGTGGAGCCGTCGGGGATCAGGCTGCCGATCTCGGCGCCGTCCCCGCCCAGCCGGACGTTCAACGAGTCGCTGCTGTAGGCCGAGGCGGCCTCCATCCCGATCCCGATCTCCTCCTCGGTCATGCCGCTGTAGTCGGCCAGTTCGAGGATGGAGGGCTCACGACCGTGGTCGGTCTCGAAGAAGCGGGTGAAGCGCGTGACGCGCAGCGAGAGGTTCTTCGCCGACCGGGTGACGTGGACATCCCAGGTGCGATCGCGGAAGTACCGCTTCATCGCACCGTCCATCGACCGGGTGGCAAACGTCGTGAACGACGCCCCGCCGTCAGGTCGCCAGCGCTTCATCGCACCGACGGCGGCCAGCCGGGCGACCTGATAGAGGTCGTCGAACTCCACGGACGGGCGGAGGACCTTGCGGACGCGTGAGCGGATCAGGGGGTCGATCTGGGTCATGACCAGTGCGCTGTCCCGCTCGTCGTGTTCCCGCTGGTGGCGAAGAACGACCTCGTGCAGCTCGTCGGTGCGCAGCCGGCCGGTGGCCTCTCGTACTGGCGGTGACATCAGATAACCCCTGGCGACGACGACTGGCAGGCCATCGCGCAGGGGTCGGGCGCTGGCATCACACTATCAGCACGGGGGTGCCCGTGCGGACGTACCCCCGTGTCCACCCGACCAGCGTCAGGCGGCGTCGATCACGTCGCTCAGGTCGAGTTTGCCCTCCATCACGGTCCGAGCGACGTCGAGGACGCGGTTCCGACCTCGCCGGGCATACCGGCGCAAGGCCCCGAACGCCTCCCGTTCGCTGAGGCCGTAGGTGTGCATCAGCACGCCCTTGGCCTGGTCGATGACGCCGCTCTCGTCGAGCGCGATGCGAAGCCCCTCGATCTGACGGGTCAAGCGGTCGTGCTTGCGGGCGTTGAACAGGTAGGACGTGGCGATGTCGGCGAGGATCTGTCCCACCTCGTGGCCGTCGTCCGGCAGCGGACCGGGCTTGTCGCGATAGAGGTTGAGCGCCCCGACGCGGAGGTCCTCGATCTTCATGGGGAAGCTGTGGACGGCCCGCATGCCGGAGGAGAGCGCCACCTCGGCGAACGCGGGGAACGGAGTCGTTCCCTCGAGGTCGTCGGTCAGGACCACCTGACCGGTTTCGTAGGCCATCACGCAGGGTCCCTGGCCGGTCTGGACCTGGAACTCCTCGATCAAGCGCAACCGGTCGTTGGATGCGGCGACGAACCGCAGCTCACCCTTGTCGTCCTCCAGCATGACGCCGGCACCGTCCACGTCGAGCATGGTGGGCGCGGCCGCCATCAGCTTGTCCAGTGCTTCCTCGGCGTGGAAGTCAGACACCAGCGTCTGGGCGAAGTGCACCAGCACTCGCTTCATGCGCTCGTCCGTGGTCGCGGTCGACATCCGCGTCACTCTACGCGAGCAGGCTTGGCGCTCGCCAACCCGCTCTGCGGTCCCACCACAGGTCCCCCGATCCCCGAGTCAGACCGCGCTGAGTTCACCGGCGCGGCTGGACTGCTCGGCTGCGTGGATCGCGTGATACCAGTCATCAGCGGCCGGTGCCGTGGTCTGGTCGGTCTCGGACTGCTCGAGCAGCGTGGCCAGAGCCCCGTCAGGCCAAGGATGGCCGCTCAGCAGCCGCACCATCAGGTTGGCCAGTCGTCGGCGGTCCTGGGCGACCCGCCGCGTGCCGGCTGCCGGCAGCAGCTCGTCGATGGCGACCATCACGATGCCGGCTCGCTCGTCGGTGCGGAACTGCCGGCCGTGGATGTTGGCATGGCCGGCGTGGTGCAGCGCCGCGGCGGCCGCGGCCACGTTCTTGGCCACGCGGAGCAGGTGGCGTCGAGTGGTTAGCGGGGCGATGGTGGCGCGTGTGGCCGGGTCGACGAACTCAGCCAGCGGCCAGGTCCTGCCGGAGCGGTGGCGGCGGGCGGTGTACCCGACGACCTGACCCTCCAGGTCGTGGAGCAGGTCAACCGGCCACGACAGGTGCACGCCACGGCCGGGATCCGGTGGTGGCGAGGCCAGCAGGCCGGCAACACGAGGTTCGTACTCCTCGGACGGATGGCTGTGGACGACGGCGACGTGCTCGGGAACCTCCTCGACCCGTGCGACACCGCGTGTGTCATCGCAGGCGACGTAGGTGAGCGTCACCCACCGCTCATCACTGGTCCGCTGCAGCGCCGTGGGGAACGCCGGGTCGCACACGACGGCCGTGGGGAAGGTGTCGGCCATACCTCCAACATGCCCCACATCCACCTCACCGTCAACATTCGCCACACGAGCAACAGCGCTGTGATGATTGGGGGCACGCCTCGTCGGGCGTTACATTGCCGCGCATGGAACTCTCCGGCAAGACGACGTTGGTGACGGGTGGCGGCAGTGGGATCGGGGCGGAGCTGTGTCGCCGGTTCACCGCCGAGGGCGCGACCGTCGTCGTGGTCGACCGCGATGAGGACGCGGCCCTCGACGTCGCCGAGGAGATCGACGGGACGGCGCTGATCGTCGACGTCGGCACGGCCGAGGAGAACACCCGCATGATCGTGGAGGCGGAGGACGCGGTGGGCCCCATCGACCTGCTGTGCCTGAACGCCGGCATCGGCAACGGTGGCGGGGTCGAGGCCCCCGATGAGTCGTGGGACCAGGCGTGGCGAGTCAACGTGATGGCTCACGTCTGGGCCACCAGAGCGTGGCTACCTGGTGCGCTGGAGCGCGGGGAGGGCTACCTGCTGCACACGGCGAGTGCCGCAGGGATGCTGTCCAACATCGGAGCGGCGCCATACACGGTCAGCAAGCACGCGGTGCTGTCCCTGGCCGAGTGGCTGTCGATCACCCATGGGGACCAGGGCATCACGGTCTCGGCGCTGTGCCCCATGTTCGTGGAGACCCCGATGGTGGAGGCGCTCCGCGAGTGGCCAGGCGGGAAGGGCCTGACGGCCCTGGGTGTGATCTCGCCGACCGAGGTGGCAGACGCCGTCGTGGCCGGGCTGGCGGACGAGCGGTTCCTGATCCTCCCCCACCCGGCAGTGGCCGAGATGGAGGTCGGCCGTGCGACGGACCGGGACCGCTGGCTGGGCGGCATGCGCAAGCTCCAGCGCCGGGTCCTGGCCATGGAGTCCTAGATCGGTCCTTACGGCCTGGTGACCCCTGGCCATCCGCTCCTGAAACAGCCTGTCCAGTCGGCAATAGTTGCCGGTAGTGCCCCCTCCTCCTCCGCAGATCCCAGGCCTGCGTGACCTCCGTCTGATCGGCGAGGGTGGCTTTGCCCGTGTGTACCGCGCGCGGGAGGAGACGTTTGACCGAACGGTTGCCGTCAAGGTGCTGAACTCGCGCATGGCGGACGCGGAGGCGTTGTCCCGCTTCGAGCGGGAGTGCCGCGCGCTAGGCCAGGTGGACGGCCACCCGAACATCGTGACGGTCCACTCGGCGGGGACGACGGTCAGCGGACAGCCGTACCTGATCATGGCGTACGAGCCGAACGGGTCGCTGCAGGACCGCCTCGACCGGGGCCTGCGACCCGAACCGCAGCAGTTGGCCAAGATCGGCGGCGAACTGGCAGATGCACTCGCCACGGCCCACGCCGCCGATGTGCTCCACCGCGACGTCAAGCCCTCCAACGTGCTGCTGTCGTCCCGGGAGGTCCCCAAGTTGGCCGACTTCGGCATCGCCCGTCTGGTGGGCGACACGTCACGGACCAAGAGCGGGTCGATCACCGCCTCGATCGCCCACGCCCCACCGGAGCAGATTGAGGGGAGGGCCGCCGGGCCGGCCAGTGACGCCTACAGCCTGGGGTCCACGCTGGCCGCGCTGGCACTGGGTCACCCGCCGTTCATGACCTCGGGGAACGACAGCCTGGCCAGTGTCCTGGGCCGGATGGTCACCCAGGACCCGCCGGACCTGCAGGACGTCGGGCAGTCCGAGGAGATGGCGACGCTGGTGGCCGAGCTGATGCAGAAGGAGCCGGGCGCCCGACCGGCTGACCTGTCCGCCGTCGCCGCACGGCTCCGGCACATGGCCGAGCGCACCGACGCGCCGTACGCCACTGACGCCCAGGTCAACTTCGCGCCGATCCCGCCTGACCTGCGAGGCTACCCACGGACGACGGCGGGGGCTCTGCCGCCGCCAGGGGCGATCGCATCATCGGCGGGTCAGCCGCCGGCGGGCGGATACGGGCCGCCTCCGGGGGCACGTGCCGTCGGAGCTGCGTCCGGCGGTCGCCCGGCATCGGCGGCGCGGACCGGGCTGCTGATCGGCGGTGTGGTGGGCGCGTTGGTTCTGCTCGTCATCGGTGGCTTCGCGCTCAACGCACTTCGCCAGCAGCCGGTCGACATCCAGGCCGATGTGGCCGTCAGCCGACCCTCGTCGAGCCCGACGGCCGCTCCCACGCCAACCGACGCGCCGGGTGAGCAGCTCCAGCCGTTGACGCCTGCCGACCCTCGCCCCACGCAGTCCGAGCGCCCCCCGGCACGACCTGCCGATGGGACGCCTGAGCCGACGTCAACCGCACCTGACGACGCGCCGACCAGTAGCCCCGAGACGCCGGCTGACGGCTCCTCGCTGCTGTCGGATGCCGGACTGCTCAGCACCACCCTGGTGGGTGAGAACGATCTGCCGGGTGAAGACTGGTCGCTGGCATCCTCCGCGGAGGCCGCGTCTCCGGACGACCCCGCGCATCCGGTCGCGCTGTGGGACGTCTGCGACCAGCGACTCGACCCGTCGCAGTACGGAGCCGCGGCCACGAACACGTTCGTCCAAGCCGGCGATGGCGCGGGCGATCCGGCCCTACCGGTGGCATCCACCGTCGTCGAGATCCTGACCGAGCCCGCCACGGTCGCGGAGGACATCCTGGCGCACCACGAGGCGTGCGGCTCCTACGCCGACAGCCAGGCCGACGGCAGCGAGGTGACCGTCGACATCTTCAGCGCCGAGCCACTCGACTTCGGCACGTTCGACGGTGTCATCGCGCTGCAGACCCTCCCCGAACTGGGCATCACCTACTTCAGCAGCTACGTCATCACCGAGGAGACGGTCGTGGCCATCGAGGCCGACCAACGTCTGGGCGTCGCGGAGATCACGGAGCTCGTGGCGGTCGTCCAGCTCAACCTGACGACGCTGGCTGACGGGCCCGGTCAGTAGGGCCGTGTCCGGCCCGGCGAGTACCGTGGGCGAATCGTGAACACCGAAGTGATGCCGTGAACGTCGAGGAGATCAAGGGCCGCTTGGCCGACCGGTCCGCCACCGTTGCCGTGATCGGGCAGGGCTACGTCGGGCTGTCGGTGGCGTTGGCCGCCGCCAAAGCCGGGCTGCGCGTGATCGGGATCGACACCAACCGCTCGCTGATCGAGGGGCTGGCCGATGGCCGACTGGTGGTCGCAGGGGTTCGCGAGGACGCCTTCGCCGAGGGCATCGCCACCGGCCGGATGACCTTCACCACCCAGCCGGACGGGATCGGCGCGGCCGACATCGTCCTGCTGTGCGTGCCGACGCCGGTGCGGGACCACAACCCCGACCTGTCTGCTGTGGAGGAGGCCGGTCTGACCGTCGGCGAGTACCTCTCGCCCGGCGCCCTGGTGATCCTCGAGTCCACGACCTACCCGGGCACGACGGAGCAGGTCCTGTGCCCGCAGATCGAGAAAGGCGGACTGGCGGCCGGGGTCGACTTCCTGCTGGCCTACTCCGCCGAGCGGATCGACCCCGGCAACACGGCCTTCACCTTCGCCGACATCCCGCGAGTCGTCGGCGGGATCGACCCCGCGTCCTCGGCCGTCGCGCAGGCGTTCTACGCGCTGCTGGTGGACGTGGTGCACCCGGTCTCCTCGTGCCGGGCGGCCGAGATGGCCAAGCTGCTCGAGAACACCTACCGCATGGTCAACATCGCGTTGGTCAACGAGCTTGCGATGGTGTGCAGCGACCAGGGGATCAGTCCGTGGGAGGTCATCGACGCCGCGGCGACCAAGCCGTTCGGGTTCGAGCGGTTCCTCCCGGGGCCAGGTGTCGGCGGGCACTGCATCCCGATCGACCCGACCTACCTGACCTGGCAGTCACGCCGGGACACCGGTCGGCCGTACCGGCTGGTCGAGCTGGCCAACGACATCAACGCCGAGATGCCGGGGTACGTCGTCTCGCGTGTCGCGGAGATCCTCAACGAGGAGTCCCGCGCGGTGAAGGGCAGCAAGATCCTGGCGCTCGGGGTCACCTACAAGCCGGACGTCGGCGACCTGCGCGAGTCCGCCGCGGTCCAGGTCATCCGCCGGCTGGTCCGACAGGACGCACAGGTGACCTTCCACGACCCGTTCATCGACGAGGTGGAGGTGGACGGCGTCATCCTCCACGGCTCGGAGCTGACCGACGAGCTGATCGCCGACGCCGACCTGGTTGCGGTGCTGACACCCCACTCAGCCTTCGACCTCGATCACGTCGTCGAGGTGGCGGGGACGGTCTTCGATGCCCGGAACGCGATCGGAGCGGCGCCCGGCGTGGTCGTCCTGTAGGCGGCCCGATCCCACCAGTGCGTGTCGCCTTCCGAGCCCCGGCCAGCACAAGGTGACACACCTACCTCCCGCGCAGGTGCACCCGCATCCAGTCGAGCGTTGCCGCCAGGCCATCCGCCAGCGGCGTCGGGGACCACGATGGCACCAGGGCCTGCAGCCGGGAGATGTCCGCCTGGGAGCGCTGAACGTCCCCCGCCCGAGGCGGACCGAACTCGGTGGCCACGGTGGTCCCGGCAGCCTGGCCAAGCCGGTCGATGATCTCCAGCAGCGACGTGCGGGTTCCGGCCGCCACGTTGACCGGTACCGGCGAGGTCAACCCGTGTGTGATGGCCCTCGTGATCAGCCAGGCGACGTCGTCGACGTACACGAAGTCGCGCGTTTGCGAGCCGTCGCCGAACACCGTGACGGGCGTCCCCTCCACCACCGCTGCGGCGAAGGCCGGGATGGCGGCGGCGTAGACGTGCCCCGGGGGCTGGTACGGCCCGTAGACGTTGAAGAAGCGGAGCGGTAGGACCGGCAGGTCGTAGGTCGCCGACCAGGCCATGGTGCTCGCCTCCGTCGCCAGCTTCGTCGCAGCGTAGGGGCTGCGGGGGTCAGGTGGGGTTGTCTCCGGTGTGGGGAGGGTCGGGTCGGCGCCGTACAGGGCGGCGGAGGAGGCCACGATGACCTGGGCGTTCCCGGCCTGCCGGGCCGCCTCCAGCACCCGCACAGTGCCCGTCACGTTGACCGCGTGGCTGTCGACGGGGTTGGCCACCGACTCGGGCACCGAGGCACGAGCGGCCAGGTGGACGATGGCGTCGACCCCGTCGGTCGCCTCCGCCAGCGCCGAGGGGTCGAGGATCGAACCCCGGCTGTCGGTCAGGTTCCCCACCGGGTCGGTCAGGTTCCCCACCGGGTCGGTCAGGTTCCCCACCGGGTGGGTGGGCTCCCCCGTCAGATCAGCAAGCGTCCCGTGGTCGCCCGCCGAGCGGTCGTCGAGAACGCGCACCTGGTCGATCCCCTCGGTCGCCAGCAGCCGCGCGACCAGGTTGGTGCCGATGAACCCGGCCCCGCCGGTCACCAGGACGGTCTTGCCCACAGCTCGGCCTTCCTCCTCGACACGTCCCCGACGTCGGGCGCGACGTCAGTGCGAGTGGAACGGTAGATCGGCGGCGGCCATGTGCACCTCACCCATGGCTTCGGCCAGCGTCGGGTGCGGGTGGACCAGAGCGCCCACCTCTGCCGGTAGGGCTCCCCACGAGGTGATGAGCTGGGCCTCGGCGATCAGGTCCGTGGCGTGTGGGCCGAGGATGTGGACACCGAGGACAGCCCCGTCCGGCCCGCCGGTGACCACCTTGGTGAACCCGTCCGAGCCGTGGATGATCCCCTTGGCATTGCCCTTCAACGAGTAGGTCGCCGTCGCGACAGCGTCAGCGCCGAAGCGCTCGACGGCCTGTGCTTCGGTCAACCCGACCGAGGCCACCTCCGGCGTGCTGTACGTGACCCGCGGGACCTGGGCGTAGTCGACCGGCGTGACGTGGTCCTCGTGCAGGCCGTTCGCGGCGGCGATCTGGTCTGCCACGACGAAGCCCTCCGCGAAGCCGGCGTGTGCCAGCGCCAGCGCCGGTGGTGCGAGCACATCGCCGACGGCCCAGATGCCGTCGATGGCGGTGCGCCCCCACTCATCGGTGCTGACGTAGCCGCGCGCGTCCAGGACCTCGTACTCGGTGGGCCCGTCCGATCGGGACCCCTGTCCGGCCGTGACCAGCCCGATGCCGGCGGTCCGGGGGGCCCGGCCGACCGCAACCAGGACGGTGTCGACGACCAGCGACTGCCCATCCGAGAGGCTGACGGCTGCGGCGCGGCCCGTCGGCCCCTCCACAACGGTGACGGAGTCTGCGGTCGTGCCGGCAACGGTGGTGATCCCCCGCTTGCGGTAGGCGCGGGCCAGGCCCTTGGAGAGGTCGGGGTCCTCCAGCGGGGCAATCCGGTCGAGGGCCTCGACGATCGTGACCTCGGTCGCGCCGAGTGAGCGGAAGAGGCTCGCGAACTCCAGGCCCACGGCGCCGGACCCGATCACCACGGCCTTGTCGGGAACCCGCTTGAGCTTGGTCGCCTCGTCGGAGGTGATCACCACCTCACCATCGATCTCGATGCCGGGGAGGGTGCGGACTGTCGAGCCGGTCGCCACCACGATGTGGGGGGCCTGCAGGATCTCCCCGGTCGACGACTCGCCGATCGACGACTCACCCGACACGGCCACGCGGTGGATGAACTCCCCTGTCTGCTCCGAGCGCCCGAGCGGCTGCACGATCCGCCCGAACCCGTTGGCGACGTGGATCCGACGCGCCTGGATCAGCCCTTCGAGCCCCCGCGTGAGCTGCTCCTGGACACCCTCGCGGAAGGCGGCCATGCGGGCGAGGTCGAGTCCCTCCACGGTGAGGTCGAGCCCGAAGCGGTCGGCCTCACGCGCCTCGTCCATGACCGAGCCGACGTGCAGCATCGCCTTGGATGGGATGCACCCCCAGTGCAGGCAGGTCCCGCCGACCCGGTCGGCTTCGACCATGGCCACCGTCAGGCCCTGGACAGCCGCGCGCAAGGCCACGCCGTACCCACCCGGACCGCCGCCGAGGACGATGACATCGGCGTCGGTGGTGGTCTCCGCCGGTGCCGCTTCCGCTGCGCTCATTGGTTCTCCTGCCGCTCGCGCCGAGCCGCCGACCTCCGCGTCGGTCGGGTTCTCAGCCGGCTGCGCGAGCTCACAGGTTGGCGACCAGCTGGGTCGGATCCTCGGTCATGTCAGCCAGCAGGCGGAGGAACCCTGCCCCCTCGCCGCCGTCGCACACCCGGTGGTCGAAGGCGATGGAGTAGGTGATGACCTTGCGGACCTTGATCTTGCCGCCGGTGACCCAGGGCTTGTCGGTGATCCTCCCCACGCCGAGGATGGCGACCTCCGGGTGGTTGATGACCATGTCGCCACCATCGACCCCGAACGCCCCGTAGTTGGAGATGGTGAAGGTCCCGCCGCTCATCTCCGTCGGGGTGAGCTTGCCGGCACGAGCTGTCTCGGCCTTCTCGTTCAGGGCGGCTGCCAGCTGCACGGTGGTCATGATGTGGGCGTCGGGGATGACCGGGACGACCAGTCCGCGGGGTGTCTGGGCGGCGATGCCCAGGTTGACGTGGCCGTACTGGACGATCTCCTCGGTCTCGACGTCCAGCGAGGCGTTCAGCGAGGGGTACGCACGCAGCCCGGCGACGGCCATCCGCATGATGAGCGCGAGCGGGCTGATCTTGGTCTCCGACGCCTCGTTCAGCTTCCTCCGCAGCTTCCACAGCGGGGTGGCATCGGCCTCGACCCAGGTGACGGCTTCGGGGATCTCGCGGCGCGAGCGGCCCATCTGGGCGGAGATGGCCTTGCGGATCTGCCCCATCGGGATCCGGGTCTCGCTGCTCCCGTCCGCGGACGCGGCCACTCCGGCGGTCGAGGACCCGGTGTCGCGTGCGCCGGCCTCGGCTGAGGCGGCAGCCGCGTGCTCGGCGGCGATGGCTGAGGGGTCGGTCGCGGCACGGGCCTGGGCGGCCTCGGCCGGGCTCTCCGCCGGGACGGTCGGGCTCTCCGCCGGGACGGTCGGGCTCTCCGCCGGGACGGTCGGGCTCTCCGCTCGGGATGAGGTGTCGGCGGCGGCGTGAACGTCCTCGCGCGTGATGACTCCGTCCTCACCGCTGCCGGCGACGACGTCCAGGTCGACTCCCAGGTCCTTGGCCAGCTTGCGGACCGGCGGCTTGGCCTTGGGGCGCCCGTCGCGCTCGACCGGCGCGGGCGATTCGACACGATCGGGGCCTGAACCCTCCATGTGGCGGTTAGCCCCCGATCGTGCACCATCGTGGGCCGAGTCAGCACCAGCTGACGAGGTCACCCGGCGCCGCCGAGAGCCCCCGCCACCCGAGGTCCCGTACCCCACCAGCACACTGCCCGACTCACTGCGGTCCTCCCCGGAACCGCTGTCGCCGGATGGTGCCTCCGCCGCGGCCTCTGCCGACCCGGTTGCCGAGATCGCCGTCCCCGGTGCGTCACCCGAGGAGAGGTCCCCGTCTGCTCCTGCTGACCCCGACTCGCCCGCCGACCCCGTCGCGCCGCTCGAGGACCCCTCACCTCCGACATCGATGGTGATGAGCGGCTCGCCGACGGCCACCTCCTCGCCTGGCTGGGCGTGCAGAGTGGTCACCGTCCCCGCGAACGGAGAGGGCACCTCCACAACGGCCTTCGCGGTCTCCACCTCGGCGATGTACTGGTCCACCTCGACGGTGTCGCCGACCGCAACCAGCCAGGCCACGACCTCGCCCTCCGTCAGCCCCTCACCGAGGTCGGGCATCATGAACTCGCGCTGGCTCACCTTGCACTCCTGTTGTCATCCGGCGTCAGCCGGCATGTGTCCGTGACCGTGGACGGCCCGAGCGGTAGCGGGATGTCAGTACTCCAGCGTCGTCGCGACGGCATCCAGGATTCGGTCCACGTCCGGCAGGAAGAACTCCTCGAGCATCGCCGCCGGATAGGGGATGTCGAAGCCGCCAACGCGCTGGACCGGCGCCTCCAGCGAGTAGAACGCGTGCTGCTGCACCCTGGCCGCCACCTCGGCACCGAACCCGGCTGTCGTCTGCGCCTCGTGCACCACGACCAGCCGTCCGGTCCGCTCGACCGACTCCACGATCGTGCCGTGGTCGAACGGCACCAACGAGCGGATGTCGATGACCTCGAGGTCCCACCCCTCCGCCTCCGCGGCCTCGGCCGTCTCCAGGCAGGTCTTGACCATCGGCCCGTAGGCTGCCAGCGTCGCCGTGGTCCCCGGCCGACGGACGACGGACTGGCCGATGGGCTCGGTGGTGATGGGGAGGATCGCGTCCTCCTTCATCCAGTACCGGCGCTTGGGCTCGAAGAAGACGACCGGATCGTCGGAGAAGATCGACTCGGTCAGCAGGGAGTAGGCGTCTGCGGGCGTCCCCGGCGTGACAACCTTCAGGCCGGCCGTGTGGGCGAAGTAGGCCTCGGGCGACTCGGAGTGGTGCTCCACCGCTCCGATCCCCCCGCCGAAGGGGATCCGGATCGTGATCGGCATCGTCACCGTCCCGCGCGACCGGTTCCGCATCTTGGCGATGTGGGACACGATCTGCTCGAAGGCGGGGTAGGTGAAGCCGTCGAACTGCATCTCGATGATCGGGCGGAAGCCGTACATGGCCATCCCGACCGCGGTCCCCGCGATGCCTGCCTCGGCCAGCGGGGTGTCGAAGCAGCGTTGGTCACCGAACCGCTCCTGCAGCTTGTCGGTGATCCGGAAGACCCCGCCAAGGGTTCCCACGTCCTCACCGAAGAGGACCACCCGGTCGTCCTTCTCGAAGGCATCGTGCAGGGACTGGTTCAGGGCCTGAGCCATGGTGATCGCCATCGGATCAGCCTTCCGTTCCGTTGGTGCCCGCGTCCAGCTCGCGCGTCAGCAGCGCCCGCTGGTCGGCGAACTCGGCCGGGGGGTCGACGTAGACGTGCTCGAACAGCTCCATCGGGTCGCCGTGTGGCGCTTCGTAGATCTCCTCGCGGATGCCGGAGGCCAGGGTCTCGACATCGGCGTCGATCCGGTCCTTCAGCTCGTCGTCCATCAGGCCCTCTGCGCTCAGGTACGCCCCGAAGCGGGCGATGGGGTCACGCCGCTGCCACTCGTCCATCTCCTCGGGCGTGCGGTAGCGGGTCGGGTCATCGGAGGTGGTGTGGGCCTCCATCCGGTAGGTGACGGCCTCGATGAGGGACGGACCCTCGCCGGCGCGGGCTCGCTGGACCGCACGTCTGGTGACCGCGTAGGTGGCCAGCACATCGTTGCCGTCGACGCGGTAGCCGGGGATCCCGTAGCCGATGCCCTTGTGGGCGATCGTGGGGGCGCGGGTCTGCTCGCTGAGGGGCGTCGAGATGGCGTACTGGTTGTTCTGGACGAAGAAGATGCAGGGAGCGTCGTACACCGCGGCGAAGTTCATCGCCTCGTGCGGGTCGCCCTCACTGGTGGCGCCGTCGCCGAAGTAGGTCATGACGACGATGTCCTCGCCGTCGAACGCGGCAGCGATGGCGTAGCCGGCCCCGTGGATGGCCTGGGTGCCGATCGGGATGCTCATCAGCGCGAAGTTGGAGTCGTAGGGGTTGTGGCCCGACAGCCACGTCCCCCGCCACTGGTGCAGCAGCTGCCCCGGCTCGAGGCCCCGGACGATGGCGGCACCCATCTCCCGGAACGAGGGGAACATCCAGTCACGGTCCTCCAGCGCGTACGCGCCGCCGACCTGGGCGGCCTCCTGCCCCAGCAGTGAGGCGTAGACCCCGAGCTGCCCCTGGCGTTGCAGGCTGATGGCCTGCTTGTCGATCCGCCGGCTGACCACCATGTAGCGATACAGGTTGCGCAGGTCGTCGGGACCCAGGTCGTCGATCGGGAAGTCCGGGTTCTCGTGCAGCACCCCGTCGTCGTCGAGCAGTTGGACGGGCTCTGCCGGAGGCAACAGCTGCAGGTAGCGCTGATCAAGCGCAGCGGGCTCGGATCGGTTCATGCAGACGTCTGCCTCCTGGGCAACAGCGGGGGTCTCCCGGTGCCACGAATCGATGGTGCGGTGGGGATGGCCGCACCATGACCGTACGCTACTGAACACTTCCGCTGGCTCACAAGGGATTGTGAGACACGTTGTCCGATTCGATTGCACGAACTGACGAGACACTGACGATACGAACACCCAAGTAAGGCCTGACGGAAGGATCGTCAGGCCTTGGGTTTGTCGAAATGGCCGCCGCGCTACAGCTGGATGCTGCTCATGTCCGGACCCTCGTTCCGGGTGCGCTTCAGTTCGTAGAACCCGTCGACCTCGATGAGCGCCGACAGCCCGTCCCAGAGCGTGAGCGCCGCATCACCGGTCGGCACGCTCGGGATGACCGGACCGAAGTAGCCCTTCCACTCGCCGTCCACCTCGTAGGCGATGATCGGCGTTCCGACGTCGTCGCCGGCCACGTCCTCGGCCTCCGCCGTCGATGCTCGGACGGCCTCATCCAGCGAGCTGTCGTCCATGTACTCGGCGTAGGAGGCGTCGACGCCGGCCGCGGTCAGCGCCTCGGTCACGTCGAAGTCGAGCCCGTCGTCCGCGTGGTGGAAGTGTGTTCCGAACTCCTTGTAGACCGCACGGATCTGATCGGTCTTGCCGTCCTTGCGAAGGGCCTCCACGATGCGGAGCAGCGCGAACGACCGGTTCATTGCTGGCTGGACCTTCTCCCGGTACTCGGGATCGATCTCCTTGCCCTCGTTGCGGACCTTCAGGCTGATGGGACGCCAGTCGATCTCGATGTCGCGGTGGGGACGAACCTCGTCGTCCAGCCAGAAGCTGGTGACCCAGCACCAGGGGCAGAGGGGGTCGAAGTAGAAGCGGACCTGCATGGGTGAGTGCCTTTCAGGCGGCATATAGGTGACGGTTTCCCTGCGTGCAGCGGGGTACCTGCCACGGTTATTCCCGAGCAGGGACGTCTCGCACACCCGGTGCAACCTGACAGCCCTGTCGATCGTCACGTTGCAGATGGCCCTCGATCCAGCGCTAGCATCCTTCTGCCGCCAGGCCCACCCCCGTCTGGTCGGCAGTCTGACGCTGTACACGGCCGATCCTGCACTTGCCGAGGAGATCGCCCAGGACGCCTTGGCGTCGCTGATCACGACCTGGGCTGAGGTCCAACACAAACGAGAGCCGTTGGCGTGGGCACACACCGTGGCGCTGAACCTCGCCCGGACCCGCCTGCGACGGCGGCGCGTTGGCCGCCGGCTGCTGCGGTTGGCAGCCACGACGACACCCACGGTGCACCACGATCCCGACGCTGGGGACGCTGTGGCAGTACGTCAGGCACTGCAGTGTCTGCCCCACCGACAGCGCGCCGTCCTCATCGCTCGCTTCTACGCGGGACACTCCGTGGCTGAGACGGCTCACATCCTCGACGTTCCCCAGGGCACCGTGAAGTCCGACACGCACCGCGCGTTGGCCGCGCTGCGGGCACTGCTGGGTGATGACGCCCTGGCGGCCCCGGCGACCGGCTCATCGGCCACAAGCCACGTACTGGGTCCTGCGCCTCGCCCTGGAAGGCCAGGCCACCAGAAGCCGTCACCTCAGAACGGACCACAGAGGCAGCCCGGCAACACGACTCAGCCGACCCCACGGAGTACCCATGAGTGATCAGTCGACGCAACAAGACGACCCGTCGAGCCGCAGTCTAGGAAAGTTGCTCGAACGCGCCGCCGGCACGGCGGCATCGTTGGACCTGGACGCTCTGGAGCAGCGGGCAGCACGGCACCGCCGCCGGACATCGGCTCAGCGAGCGCTCACTGGATCGGCCGTTGCGCTGGTGATCATCCTGCTGGCGGCTTCCGCCATCCGCCTTGCGGATCCGGGTCCGCCGGCCGTTGTGCTGGACCATGATCCAGCGGGGTCTCCGCTCGACGTCACCCCGACCGCCAACCCCTTGCCGCCGACCCCTGAGGTTGCCGTCACCTCCCAGATCGACCCGAGGAGCGGCGTCGAAGTGACCGAGATTCCTGCTGACGGTGCGTCTGCTGATCGAGAGCCGGCGGCGGCATCGCCTCCCAGCACCGAGATGCTTGCCATCTTGGAACAGCCACCCGCCGTCCTGTCGGCAGGCGAGGCAGGGATGGTCGCTTTCGGTCCCACCGGCCGCGGTCCGTTGTGGTTGGCCGGGGAGGCCGAGAACCATCGCGTCCTCGTGGCACCACGGTCTGACGGCGACATCGCTTCTATTGCCGTGGCGGCGATGGGTGCCGCCGGAGGCAATGGCCTGCTGACGCTGAACACCAGCCTGCGACCGGACAGCTGGTTGGTCTGGTCGATCGTTCCTGACGGCTACGACACCGGGGTACTCGCTGATGGCCGCGAACTGCCCATCAACAACAATCTGCTGTCCTTCGCGGGCCCAGACGGCATCCCCTCGGAGCTGGCAGGAACGGGTGAGGTCGACATCAGGGGCAGCGTCACAGGACCGGCCGGATCGCTGCCGCTGCGACGCGCCCAGCCACCGACGGAGGACGCCGCCGCCACCTTCGACGTCCTTGACGAATCAGAGCCACCGTGGCCGCTCGTCGGCGGCGTCGATCAATTGCGACCCCAGAACCTCTGGCCGACAGACCAACTGCGTCCGCTCAACAGCGTGGTGGGGACCGTCGAATCGGTTGTTGGCTCACTCGCCATCACCTCCGCAGATCAGGTCGAGGCGATACCGCCGGAGCTGGCGGTAACCGAAGGTCTGTGCCTCACAGTACTGTTCACGCCACCTGACCCTCCCCCCATCGGCTGTGGCTATGCGCGGACGACCGGCACTCCCCTGGTCGCAACGATCTCGTGGACGGGCGCCGACGGTGGTCTCAGCTGGGCAGCCCTGGTGCCCGACGGGTGGACCGAACTGGTCACGTCCAACGGCTCCTCCACACCAGTGCGGGACAACGTCCTCGCCATTCCGGACATCACCACCCATCCGCGAACCGCCGAGTTGGTCAACGCTGATGGCCGGCGCGAGGTGGTCGCCGTCATGCCGTGGGAGGGCGACGAACCGAACAACCTCGAAGCGCTGGCCAGCGCTCCACCCGGGCTGCCCCTCACCGAGGAGCCCGAGGTCATCATCCCATCACACGCACCCAGCCCGTGGCTCACCGCGACGGAGCAGCCAGCGCTCGACTGACTCGCCCGCCCGTGGCTGGACCCCGTCCACCGTCAGGCGTAGATGCCCTCGATCACGTCGGCGTACTTCGTCTCGACCACGTGCCGCTTCAGCTTCATCGACGGGGTCAGCTCGCCCGACTCGACCGTCCAGTCCGTGGGCAGCAGCTCCCAGCGCTTGACCTGCTCGACCCGCGCCAGCTTGGTGTTGGCCGTCTCCACGGCCCGCTCGATCTCGGCCCGGACGTCCTCCCGCTGGGAGAACTCCGCCAGCGACTCGTAGGGGATGTCGTTCTTGGCCGCCCATCCGGGCGCCGCCTCCGGGTCCAGCACCAGCAGCGCCGAGATGTAGTTCCGGTCGTCGCCGACGGCCATGACCTGCCCGATCAGCGGGTGGGCGGTCATGTGAGTCTCGATCTCGTGCGGGCTGACGTTCTTGCCGGAGGAGGTGACGATGATCTCCTTCTTCCGGCCGATGATCTCCAGGTACCCCTCGCTGATCCGGCCGAGGTCCCCGGTGTGGAGCCAGCCGTCGTCGTCGTAGAGCTCCTCGGTGGCCTCGGGCCGCTTGTAGTACGCCGGTGTCATGGTCGGTCCACGGGCGATGATCTCGCCGTCATCAGCGATCGCGACCTCGATGCCCGGCAGCGCCTCGCCGACCGTCGAGAGCCTCGTCCGACCGGGCTGGTTCGCATTCGTGACCGCACACGTCTCGGTCATCCCGTACACGTTGAGGATCTCGATTCCGAGGCCCGAGAAGAACATCAGGAGGTCGTCCGGCATCTTGGCGGCACCGGTCAGCGCCACCGTGAGGTCGTCCATGCCCAGGCCTTCGCGGACCTTGGAGTACACCAGCCGCTCGAACAACGTCGCCTGCGCCTGCAGCAGGATGGAGGGCTTGCGACCGGTCAGCTGCATGCCGCCCAGCTGCGGGAGGATCTCGAAGGCCTGCTGCCCCAGCTTCGCCTTCGGTCCCTCCGCCTCCGCCACCCGGTTGAGCAGCGCCGAGCGCATCTTCTCCCATACGCGGGGGACGGCCAGGAAGGCCGTGGGCCGTGCGACCGGTAGGTACTCCGCGATCTTGGTGTAGTCGTCGCAGAAGAAGACCTTGCTGGCGTACAGGATCCCCTGCCAGTGGCTGAAGGTCCGCTCGGCCACGTGGGCCAGCGGCAGATAGGACAGCACCCGCGGGTTCATCGGCAGCTCGAAGACCTGCTTGGCGGCCTCCATCAGGTACAGGACCGCCTGGTGGGTCTCGACCACACCCTTGGGTGGCCCCGTGGTGCCGGAGGTGTAGATCAGCGTGGCGGTGTCGTCGGGCTCGACGGAGTTCCACCGCTCGGTGTAGACCTCCTCGCCGACCTCGGCCAGGTGTGCCTCACCCTCCGCCAGGAAGTCCGCCCAGCTGATGACACCCTCACCGTCACAGGCGTCGGCGTCCTCGATGACCACGATCGTGGCCAGCTCGGGCAGCTGATCCCGGACGGCCGCCCACCGTCCGTACGCCTCGGGTCCGCCCAGGACGGCGACCTTGGCCTCGCAGTTGCCGGCCACGTAGGCGATCTGGTCCTCCGCCAGGGTGTTGTAGACGCTGACACCGGTGGCGGCAGCCATGAACGAGCCGGCGTCGGCGATGCAGTGCTCCGGCCGGTTCTCCACCATGATCGCAACGAAGTCGCCCTTGCCCAGGCCGCGCTTGTGCAGCGCCATGGCCACGTGCTTGGCGGCCTGGCCGTACGCACCCCACGACGTCCAGTGCCAGTTGCCGTCGTCGTCCCGCCGGCCCAGGGCGTCGGCGTCCGCGTGGTCGGTGGTGGCCTGGTGGAAGAGCGTGCAGAGCGTCTGGCCCTCGATGGCGGAGAGGATCTTGGCGCGCTGTGCCTCGACGGGAGTGGTCATCGGAGGGGCCTTTGGTCGTGTCGGGTCGCCGACCGTGGCGGGGTCGGCGGACCGCGATCCTAACGGTTGGCGCACAACGCGACGAGGGACCCTGGGGCCATGACCCATCCCCCACACGATCATCCGTCCTCCGCCACCGGCCTGCTGCTGATCGCCCACGGCACCCGAGACCCCGCCGGAGCAGAGGAGATGGAGGAACTGGTGGCCGCCGTGTCGCAGCGAGTACCGGTTCCCGTGGCCCACGCGTGGTTGGAGGACTTCTCCGACCCCCAGGGCGTCGAGGGGGCCCGCCCCCTGATCGAGGGGCACAGCGTCAGTCGGCTGGTCACGCTTCCGCTGCTCAACTTCGCGGCCGGGCATGCCAAGAACGACGTCCCCGAGCAGTTGGCGGAGATCAAGACGGCCTTCCCGGACATCGAGGTCACGCACGGCCGTGTCCTGGGGGTGCACCCGGATCTGCTCGAGCTGGCATGGCGGCGCCTGGACGCGGTCAGCCCGCGTGACCAGCGGGCCGACGAGGTGCTGCTGGTCGCCGCCTCGGGATCGAGCGACCCGGACGCCAATGGCGAGCTGTACAAGGCCGCGCGGATGCTGGCGGAGGGATCCGGCCACCGCTGGGTTGAGACCTGCGTGGCCGGGGTGACCTGGCCGAAGACCGACGAGGTGCTGGCCCGAGTGGCGGCCGCCGGAGCCAAGCGCGTGGTGGTGTTCAGCTGGTCGCTGCTCGCCGGGCTGCTCGAGCGGCGGATCTGGGAGGCGGTGGACGCCGCCGACCCTCTGGGGATGACGATCACCAAGGCCGGTCGGTTCGGCCCCTCGGACGGCGTGGCCGACGCGATCGTGCAGCGCTTCACCGAAGCACTGGGCGGCGACATCCGGGCCAACTGCGACGCTTGCGTGTACCGGATCGCATTCCCGGGCCGCGAGGAGCGGCAGGGCGCACCCTCGGCCGGTGGTGTGCGAGGATCCCGCCATGTCGATTCTTGATCTCTTCCAGCTGAATGGTCGCGTCGCCCTGGTCACCGGGGCCTCATCGGGGCTGGGGGTGAGCGCTGCGGAGGGGTTGGCCGAGGCCAGCGCGGACCTGGTCCTGGTCGCCCGCCGGGCGGAGAAGCTGGAGGCGACCAAAGCCGCCGTCGAGGCGCTGGGTCGGGAGTGTGTGGTCGTCACCGGTGACGTGTCCGACCCGGAGACCGGCACTCGGGCGGTGGAGGCGGGGATGGAGGCCTTCGGACGGGTCGACATCCTGGTCAACAACGCCGGCATCGGTACTGCACACCCGGCCACCCGCGAGGCGCCGGAGGACTTCGAGCAGGTCATCGACGTCAACCTCAACGGGTCCTACTTCATGGCTCAGGCCTGTGGGCGGGTGATGCAGCCCGGTTCCTCGATCATCAACATCAGCTCGATCCTGGGGTTTACCACGGCGGGCCTGCCGCAGTCGGCCTACGCCTCCTCCAAGGCTGCGGTCGTGGCGATGGCGCGGGATCTGGCCGTGCAGTGGACGGGCCGGAAGGGCATCCGGGTCAACGCCATCGCACCCGGGTTCTTCGAGTCGGAGATGACGGCGCAGTACCCGGAGGGCTACATCGAGAAGATGATGCACCGGGTCCCCGCCGGCCGGAAGGGCAAGCACGAGGAGTTCGTCGCGGCCGTGATCTTCCTGGCCAGTGACGCCGGGGGCTACTGCACCGGGATCTGCCTGCCGGTGGACGGCGGGATGCTGACGACCTAGGTCAGGTTCCCCGCCACGAGGTCAGGTTCCCCACCACGAGGTCAGGTTCCCCACCCAAGGTCAGGTTCCCCACCACGAGGTCAGACCAGGTTGACCGCCCGCACCGCTGTTGCGCCGATGGCATCGCAGATGTCGTCCAGCACGTCCGGCGGGATCGCCGAGTCGACGGTCATCGCCACCAGTGCCTCCCCGCCCGTGTTCGTCCGACCGACCTGCATCGAGGCGATGTTGACCTGGGCATCCCCCAGCTTGCTGCCGACGGTCCCGACCACCCCGGGCTTGTCGGTGTAGCGGAAGAAGACCATGTGGGCCGCCGGCTCCATGTCCGTCTCGAACCCCCACACCTCGACCAGCCGCGGACGGTGGTTCGGCCCGACCAGCGTGCCGGACACGGCGTTGTCACCCGACCGCAGCCGCACCAGCGACACGTAGTCCTCGGACGCCTCGTTGGTCAACGTGGACAGGGAGAGATCGCGATCGGCGGCGATCAGCGGCGCGTTGACGAACGTCACCGGCTCGTGCACCACGTCGGTGAGCAGACCTCTGAGGGCCGACAGGTTGAGCGCGTCCAGTCCCTCCTCGGCGATCCGGCCGTGGTACTCCACGCAGACCCCGTCGGGGTGGCCGTCGGCCAGTGCCGTGAAGAGCCGACCCAACGTCTCGGTCAGCTCCATGTACGGCTTGACACCCTCCGGGATGCCCCCACCGATCTGGACGTTGACGGCCGAGGGGACGAACTCGCCGTCCAGTGCCAGGGCCACTGCCTCAGCAACCTGTACGCCCGCCTTGTCCTGCGCCTCGTCCGTGGACGCGCCGAGGTGCGGGGTCAGCACGGCGTTCGGCAGCTCGAGCAGCGGGGAGTCGCCCAGCGGCTCGTTGTCGAACACGTCCAGAGCCGCGCCACGGATGACGCCTTCGGCGAGCGCCGTGTGCAGGGCCACCTCGTCGACCAGTCCACCTCGGGCTGCGTTGACCAGCAGCGCACCGGGTCCGAGCGCCACGAGCTCCTCCTTCCCGATGATCCCGGCCGTCTCGGGTGTCTTCGGGAGGTGGATGGTGATGATGTCGGCCTGCTCGCACACATCGAGGACGGTCTCCGCGAGCGTGACCCCGAGTCGGGCCGCCCGCTCGGTGGTGACGAACGGGTCGTAGGCGACGAGGTGCACCCCGAAGGCCATCAGCCGCTGCGCCACCAGGGTGCCGATCCGCCCCAGGCCCAGGACGCCGACGGTCTTGCCGGCCAGCTCCACGCCCTTCAGCTTGGACCGCAGCCACGCCCCCTCTCGCATGGAGGCGTCGGCTTCGGGGATGCGCCGGGCCAGGCTGAGCAGCAGCGCGACGGCGTGCTCGGCAGCGGAGATGATGTTGGACTGCGGGGCGTTGCAGACCAGGACCCCGCGTGCCGTCGCCGCGTCGATGTCGACGTTGTCCAGGCCGATGCCCGCCCGGGCGACCACCTTGAGCTTGGTGGCCGCCTCCAGCACATCGGCATCGATGGTCGTTGCCGAGCGGATCACGACGGCGTCGTAGCTGCCGATCACCTCGATCAGCTGCGGCTTGGGCAGACCAGTTCGAACATCGACCTCGAATCGCTCCGCAAGCTGGTCAACACCAGCATCGCTGAGCGCATCGGCGACAAGGACCTTCATCAGGATCGGGCTTTCGGTCGGGTGGGCCCCCGTGGTTGCCGGGAGCCAGACGATGGAGCGCCCCAGCGTAGGTCGGCCGGGGTCACCCGCTGCCCACCAGCCGGACTCTGCCAGCGGATGCAGGAAAGATTGTCGTCAGTTCGAGCCAGTGGACGCCGATTACTCCCGTGTGGCTGTGTCCTCAACCCCACTCCGGAGACTGGTGCCCCAGCGCCTGCGCGACATCAGGCGCTACCTGGTGCTGCCTGTGCTGGTGTTCGCGCTGGGGGCAGCGTTCACCACGCAGATCGCAAGCCGCGTGGCCGAGGAGGCGGCGCAGACGGAGTTGATCCGCGTCGGCGGTCAGCAGGAGGCCCTGTTGACGGCCAGACTCGAGCAGATCGGTGGCTTGGTTGCGGGTGCATCAGCCCACTGGTCGCTCAACGACCACGAGCCCGCCGCCGTCACCGGCGAGGAACTGCGGGACTACATCTCGATCGCAGGAGACGGGGAGAACGTCGAGCGCTTGACGACCGGGCTCGTCTACATCCTGCGCACCAGCAACGCGGAGCTCTCCGACGACCTGGCCATCCGGCAGGAATCCAAGTCAGACTTCGAGATCGGTGAGCTGGCGGGCGGGTCGCAGCATGCCCTGGTCTGGGCCCAGTCGGGCGAGGAGTTCGAACTGGGCAGCGCGTGGAACGCCGACGGGGCCCGGCGCGACCAACTGGCCGTGGTGACCACGGACCGTCGGGTCCTGGTCAGCACCCCCATCGTGGAGGACGACGAGACCGTCATCGCCGTGGTCGGCCCCGTCGCTCATCGGACCGGGCTCCCGCTCGGGTTCATCGGCACCCAGGTCGATGTCGGTGAGCTGATGGCCGACGTCATCGACCGTGCCTCCCCGACCCGGTGGACCATGCGCGAAGGCGAGTTCGTCCTGGGGGAAGCCGGTCAGGAGCTGTCTGCCGACACCGGAATCCTGAGCCGGACCTTCGGGGTGGAGGTCCTCGACCGTCCGTGGCAGCTGACCGGACAGATCCAGGCGCCCACCGTGGACCCGGTGCTCTTCGGAGCGGGGTTGCTGCTGTCCGGTCTGATGTCGGTCCTGACGCTGGTGCTCAGCCGCGCCCTGGGCCGCTATCGCGAGTCTGCCGAGACGGCCGTGAAGGATCGCGATCGCTACGAGTCCTTCGCCGAGACGGTCATGGCCAGCATCGACGTCGGCATCGTCGCCGTCGACGAGCACGGGACCGTCACCATGACCAACGAGGCTGCCCGGCAGCTGTACGGCACGGACCTGACCCCCACGCCCGAGATGGCCGAGTGGACCGCGCTCCCCGACCTTCGGGGAGACGACGGCATATCGCTGTCGACCGACCAGCTGCCGCTGAGCCGGGCGTTGCGGGGCGAGACCGTCACCGACGCAGAGGTGTCGCTGACCCTCCAGGGGCGCTGGCAGCACCACGTCGTCAGCGCCACACCACTCCGAGACCCCGAGCAGGGCACCATCATCGGCGCGGTCGCAAGCGTCTACGACATCACCGACCGCAAGGCATCGGCAGATGAGATGGCACGGCTGGCCATGCACGACCACCTGACGGGTCTGGCGAACCGTCGGCAGCTGTACGAGATGCTCGAGTTGGCGTTGGCGGACCAACAGTCCGGCGGCCCGCAGGTCACCCTGCTGTTCATGGACCTCGACCGGTTCAAGGAGGTCAACGACGGTGTCGGCCACCACCGCGGTGACCAGATGTTGACCGACATCGCCGCACGCCTCCAGGACTCCACCCACGACGGTGACCTGGTCGCCCGCATCGGTGGCGACGAGTTCGTGCTGTTGTGCCCGCACCAACCCGACCACCGGTCGGCGCTGAACCTCGCCCGTGAGGTGGCTGCCAGCGTCACACCCGTCCTGACCGTGCGGGGGAACAACATCCGCTGCGGGATCAGCGTCGGTGTGGTTCGGCCCGACGACACCTCCAGCGTCCAGGACGTGCTCCGCCACGCCGACCTCGCGATGTATGAGGCCAAGGGCGACGTGGTGCACTCGATCCGCGTCTACGAACCCGAACTGGACGCGCGGGCAGCCGCGAACCGACAGACCGAGGTGGAACTCCGCACCGCCATCGAGCAGGACGAGTTGGCCGTGGCCTTCCAGCCGCTCATCGCTGCCGACGACCTGTCCGTCATCGGTATGGAGGCGCTGGTTCGCTGGAACCACCTGGGCGAGTTCCGCTCACCCGGCATGTTCCTCCCGATCGCCGAACGCTCGGACCTGATCGTGGATCTGGACCTCTGGGTCCTGCGCCATGCCTGCCAGGCGGTCGGTCAGCAGGGGATGCCGGAGCGCGTCAACGTGAACCTGGGCGCTCGAACGCTGGCGCTGGGCGATCTGGTGCAGCGTGTCAGCGAGGCGCTCGATCTGGTCGGCCTGAGCCCTGAACAGCTGTGCCTCGAGCTCACCGAGACCTCGCTCATCGGCGCCTCGGAGGTGATGGACGCCTCGCTGCAGACACTCGCCGACATGGGTGTGACCCTGGCACTGGACGACTTCGGCACCGGGTATGCCTCACTCAACTACTTGCGGAGGTTCCCGGTCGACGTCGTGAAGATCGACCGCAGCTTCGTGGACGGTATGGCCGACAACGAGGACGACCTGGCCATCGTCGCCGGTTCCATCCAACTGGCTCGCAGTCTGGGGCTCCTCACCGTGGCGGAGGGTGTGGAGACGGCCGCCCAGCGGGATCTGCTGATCGAGTTGGGCTGTGACCGACTGCAGGGCTACTTCTTCGGCCGTCCCCTGTTCCCGTCGGAGTGGCCGAAGGTCGGGGAGAGCCAGGCGCCCCAGTACGCGACCTCAGCGGCCGACGCCGGTGAAGGGGTCATAGCCGTAGACCTGCTCCGGCCGTAACCCGAACGACTGGAACAGGGCCAGGGTGTCCGCATCCGGTGCGCTCCCGTTCGGGACGGCCACCGCCACCTCCGAGGGATCCGCAGGGTCGTACCACGCGGGGAAGGACAGGCCCACCCGGGGCGCCACGGCGGCGAAGTCGAGCACCTGGGTCTTGGCGTTGGTGAAGGGGGCCGACCCATCCAGCGGGTGGACGAGATACTCCACGGCGAGCTGCGGTCGGTTGTTGATGTAGACACCGGTCTGCCGGGCGCCGCGGATCTGCGCCACCGCTCGGCTGCCGGTGGCCTGCAGGTGTGCCGCCTTCTTGGCCCGTCTGCGGCCCAGGATCGCCACGGTGAGCAGGATGGCCGGTCCGAGCAGCACACAGCCGGCGATGAACAGCGAGAACGGCAGGTTGTCGCCGAGGACGCTCACCCCCTCACGGGCCAGGAAGAGCACCGCGGCGAGGAGGCCCGAGACCGGTCCCGTGATCCACGACCACGGCCACATGAAGGCCGCGACCACGAACACCACGATCCCGCCGCCGAGCACCCCGAAGGTGCTGACCGGCGGGGCACAGCCACCACCGATGCAGGTGCCCTCCGGCAGGCTGCTCAGACCCGCCGTCGCCGACACGATGCCGTAGGCGATCATCACAGCACCGACGATGCTCAGCAGAGCACCCAGTGATTTCCTCATGGTCTCCCTCACCTCTGTCTCGCGTGTTCACCTGCTGGCCGGTGCCACCTCCGGAGATGGCGGCAACGTCGGTGAGACGGGCGGTCGCCCCACTCTGATACACACGGCTCGAACGCCGGGGGCGAACCCGGGGGCCCGACGCTCGACTCCGGTGCCTCAGCGCCTGGCTCAGACTGCGGAGGCCCAGAATCGTGCCCCATCACGCCGGACGCGCAGGTCGATGCCGAACACCTGGGACATCCAGTGGTCGGCCACCACGTCGTCCAGCGGTCCACCCCTCACGATCCGGCCACCGGCCATCAGCGCAGCATGGGTGAAGCCGGGCGGGATCTCCTCGACGTGGTGGGTGACCAGGACGATGGCCCGGAGGTCCGGGCTTGCGGCCAGCCGGCCGAGGTCACCGACCAGCAGCTCACGGCCTGCGATGTCCAAAGCGGCGGCCGGCTCGTCCAGGATCAGCAGTTCGGGTTCACCCACCAGGGCCCGGGCCAGGTGCACGCGGCGTCGTTCGCCATCGCTGATGACCTGCAGCCGGCGGTCGGCCAGAGCGGTCAGTCCCATCCGGTCCAGGGCGCGCTGGACCTGCTCCGCCTGCTCTCCGCTAAGCGTGGTGTGCCAGTTCGTGAGGTGGCCGGCGAAGCCCGTCGCTGCCGCGTCCCGGACCGTCATGTGCTGTCGGGTCAGCCGTTCCAGCTCGCTGGAGGTGACCCCGATGCGTCGGCGCAGCTGCTCGACCGGGGTGCGACCGAGCCTGCCACCGAGCACCTCGACGGTGCCGTCGGAGGGCAACTCGTAGGTCGAGGCCAGCCGGAGCACGGTCGACTTGCCCGCGCCGTTGGGCCCGAGGATGACCCAGCGCTCGCCGGCCTTGACCTCCAGGTCGGTCGGGTGGAGCACCACCTCTCCCTGGCGGCGCAGCCCGGCACCGGCCAGCCGCACCACCACCTGATCATCCACCTGGACTCATTTCACCGCTGCACGACGCGTGCCGCCGCTCGCTCAGCAGTGGGCGCCACGCGTGGCGGCTACTTCTTCAGCCAGGACATCTTCTCCCGCAGTTCAGCCCCGACGTGCTCGATCTGCTGGTCGGCCGCCCGACGGCGCATGGCCTTGAACGAGGCTTGGTTGGCCTGGTTGTCCAGAATGAACTCCCGCGCGAACTCGCCCGACTGGATGCGACCGAGGATCCCGCGCATCCGCTCCTTGGTGTCGGCGTCGACCACGACGGGGCCGGAGACGTAGTCGCCGTACTCCGCCGTCTCGGAGATGGAGTACCGCATCCCCGCCAGACCACCCTCATACATCAGGTCCACGATCAGCTTGAGCTCGTGGAGGCACTCGAAGTAGGCGATCTCGGGCTGATACCCCGCCTCGACCAGCACCTCGAACCCGGTCTGGACCAGCATGGAGGCGCCTCCACATAGCACGGCCTGTTCGCCGAAGAGGTCGGTCTCGGTCTCCTCCTCGAAGGTGGTCTCGAGCACGCCGGCGCGGGTTCCGCCGATGCCCTTGGCGTAGGCGAGCGCCAACTGGCGGGCCTGCCCGGTGGCGTCCTGGTGGACGGCGAAGAGCGCCGGGACGCCGGCTCCTTCGGTGTAGACGCGCCGCACCAGATGGCCCGGGCCCTTGGGCGCCACCATGCAGACGTCGACGTCGGCGGGGGGCTCGATCTGGGCGAAGTGGATGTTGAACCCGTGGGCGAAGAACAGCGCGTTGCCAGACTCGAGGCCGGGGAGGATCGCGTCGCGGTACAGCCCCGCCTGGGTCTGGTCGGGGACCAGGATCATGATGATGTCGGCCCGCTTCGCGGCGTCGGCGACGGCGGCGACCTCGAGGCCAGCTTCGGTCACGGCCTCGCGGCTCTTGGAGGTCTCGTGCAGCCCGACGACGACCTGCACCCCGCTCTCGGCCAGGTTGCGCGCGTGGGCGTGGCCCTGGGAGCCGTAGCCGATGATCGCCACCGTCTTGTCGGAGAGCAGACCGAGATCGGCAGCGTCGTCGTAGTACATGGTTGCTGGCATTGGGTGTTCCTTGGGGCGTGGTCGGGGGGTCTGCGGGGAGTCTTGGCTCGTGGTGGGGAACCTCACCTCGTGGCGGGGAACCTCACCTCGTCGTGGGGAACCTCACCTCGTCGTGGGGAACCTCACCTCGTGGCGGGGAACCTCACCTCGTCGTGGGGAACCTCACGTTGAGCGTGTTGTGACGGTCAGGCGCTGCGCTCAAGCCGGAGCGCCCGTCCTTCGGTGATCGACTTGGTACCACGGCCGACGGCGATCAGGCCAGAACGGACCAGCTCGCGGATGCCGTAGGGGTTGAGGAGGCGGACCATCGCCTCCAACTTGTCGGTCGACCCGGTTGCCTCCAGGACCACGGCCGAGTGGTCCACGTCGACGACGTTGGCGCGGAAGACGGCGGCGATCTCGATGACCTGGGCACGATCCTCCGGTGCGGCAGAGACCTTGATCAGCCACAGCTCGCGTTGGACGGCGCCGGCATCCTCGAGCTCCACGATCTTCAGCACGTGGATCAGCTTGTTGAGCTGCTTGGTCACCTGCTCGAGCGGCTGGGCGTCGGCGTCGAGGACGATGGTCATCCGGGAGACGTCCAGCACCTCCGTCGGCCCGACCGCCAGGGAGTCGATGTTGAATCCTCGCCGGCTGAACAGCCCGGCCACGCGTGACAGGACACCGGGTCGGTTCTCGACCAGGACGCTGAGGGTGTGCTTGGGCATTGGGGGTCCTTAGCTGGGTGGTCCGGCGCTCTTGAGGTCTGCGCCCTCGCCTCGCTGGGCCGCGGCTTCACGCTCGCGCCACTCGTCCATGTTCTCGATGATCAGGTCGTTCGACTGGCCCGCCGGGACCATCGGGAACACCTTCTCCTCGGGGTCGACGCGGAAGTCGATGACCACGGGGACATCGGTGACCGCGAGCGCCTTCTCGATCGTCGGGCCGAGCTCGTCGACGGTGGAGACCCGGAAGCCCTGACAGCCGAACGCCTCGGCGAGCTTGACCAGATCCGGGACGCTGGCGTCCAAGTCGATCTGGGAGAAGCGGCGGTCGTAGAACAGCTCCTGCCACTGCCGGACCATGCCCAGCACGCCGTTGTTGAGGACGGTGAAGATGACGGGGATGCCCTCGGTCCGCGCGGTGGCCAGCTCCTGAAGGGTCATCTGGAACGAGCCGTCGCCGTCGATCAGGATGACCTGGGCGTCAGGGCGGCCGGCCTTCGCGCCGATCGCGGCTGGTACGCCGTAGCCCATCGTCCCCAAGCCACCCGAGTTGATCCACTGCCGGGAGGTCTCGTAGGAGATCAGCTGACTGGCCCACATCTGGTGCTGCCCCACCCCGGTGACGATGATGGAGTCCTGCGCCCGCGCCTCGTTCAGGGCCCGCACCACGGTCTGGGGCTTGAGGGGTCCATCGGGATCCTGCTCGTGGGTCAGCGGGTGGTTCTCCAGCCAGCCGTTCAGGGTCTCCCACCAGGCGGTGAGGTCCGCCGGCACCCGGCCGGCCTCCAGGCGCTTGGTGAGCACCTCCGCAAGCTGATCCATGACGATGGAGAGGTCGCCGACGATGGGGACGTCGACCGCCTTGTTCTTCCCGATCTCCGCCGGATCGATGTCGACGTGGACGACCTTCGCGTGGGGTGCGAATGCCTCCAGCTTTCCGGTGACCCGGTCGTCGAAGCGGGTGCCGAGGGCGATCAGCAGGTCAGCCTTCTGC
This sequence comes from Euzebya tangerina, assembly GCF_003074135.1. Classification (NCBI taxonomy): domain Bacteria; kingdom Bacillati; phylum Actinomycetota; class Nitriliruptoria; order Euzebyales; family Euzebyaceae; genus Euzebya; species Euzebya tangerina. Next base: position 102,377 of record NZ_PPDK01000004.1, read on the forward strand.
AGCGCGGTGACCGCGGACCAGTGGCCGTGCATCCCCGGCATGCCGATGTGATTGGGGTGGGAGTCCGGGAAGGCACCCCGGGCCATCAAGGTGGTGACGACAGGAAGGCCGAGGGTCTCGGCAAGGCTCCGGAGTTGAGCCTCGGCCCCCGCGGCGACGATGCCCCCACCGGCGTAGACGATCGGCCGCTCGGCGGACAGGATCACGTCGACGGCCTCGCGGACCATCTTGGAGTGGCCCTTCACGTTCGGCTTGTACCCGGGGAGCAAGACCTTCTCGGGCCACTCGAAGGCGGTCAGCTCCTGCGCCAGCACGTCCTTCGGGATGTCGATCAGGACGGGCCCCTTGCGGCCGGTGGAGGCGATGTGGAAGGCCTCGGCGATCGCGCCGGGAATCCGATCGGCCTCGTGGATCATCTCGTTGTGCTTCGTCACCGGCATGGTGATGCCGGTGATGTCGGCCTCTTGGAAGGCGTCACCTCCGACCGCACTGGTGGCGACCTGCCCCGTGATGCACACGATGGGGATGGAGTCCATCAGGGCGTTGGCCAGTGGGGTGACGAGGTTGGTTCCTCCGGGCCCGGAGGTGGCGATGGCGACGCCGACCCGGCCGGTGGCTTGGGCGTATCCCTCCGCCATGTGTCCAGCGCCCTGCTCGTGCCGGGCGAGCACATGGCGAATCGGCGAGTCGAGCAGCGGGTCGTATGCCGGCAGGATGGCACCCCCGGGGTGGCCGAACACAACCTCGACACCAGCCCGTTCAAGCGAGGCGATGACCGCTTGGGCACCTGTCATCTGCATGTCTCGTCCACACCTTTCGTGTTGGGCTCTTGCTCGGTCGTGGTCGTCGGGGGCCACGAGGGATCCCGTAAACGCCGACGACCTCCCGGTGGGGAGGTCGCGTCTGTCACGTTGCGGCTTCTCGGGCTCAGGTCACCGAGTAGCAACGGCAGACGCCTGCCGTACTACGGGAACGAGAATGAGAAGTCGCTGGGGCATTCGTGGCCAGTTTGCGCCTCTGGGGCCCAGACTTCAAGTTCGGAGTGCAAATCGGCGTATTCCGGTCGCACGGGTGACCGACGTGTCCGAACGGTCCCACACTCGCTCTGGACGGGGCAGGCGTGGCTGGTACCGTGACCACTAGGCCGATCCTACGGGACACGGTTGGCCGACCAGGCTTCGCGACCTACTTCGACACACCATGTGTAGGGCGGGTTCCCGCCCCCTCCCTGCACTACGGTGTGTTGAGGTCGCCTGCTGGAGGCGGGAACCCCGCGCCACGCCTCCCACAATCCCCTGCACCACGATGTGTCGAGGCCGTCATCGGCGGGGACCCGACTCTCGGTACAGGCACCGCCAGCGACCCACTCTCGGTACACCAGACGGCCCACGTGGCCGTTCGTGGCGAACTGAGAGTCAAGAGCCCGCTGGTCACGGGCAACTCTGGGTACACGGCCCTCGCTCAGCGTCCGAGGCGTGTACCGAGAGTTGGGGTGGAGGGGACGCTAGGGTCCGTTGCGTGCAGACGATGACCACAATCCAGGTCGAGGGTGGGGAGTTGGCCGTCGCCCGTTGGGGGCCCACAGACGCGCCCACGGCAGTCGCCGCCCATGGCATCACCTCCCACCATCTGGCTTGGTCGCTCGTCGGCCAGGACCTGGCGGAGCGGGGCCTGGGGCTGGTCGCCCCTGACTTGCGTGGCCGAGGCGACTCCAGCGATCCGGGCGCCGCCAGCTCACTGGCCGCTCACGCCGACGACCTGGTCGCGATGGCCCACTCGCTGGCCCTGCCCACGCCTGGTGTCGTTGCCGGTCACTCGATGGGAGGGTTCGTCGCCGCGATGGCCGGGGTCCGGCACCCCGGGTCCTGGTCGCACGTCGTGCTGGTGGACGGAGGACCACCTCTCTCCGACCCCCTGCCGGAGGGAACCGACGTCGAGGCGGTGCTGCTCAGCGTCATCGGCCCTGCGCTCGAACGGTTGGATGCCAGGTTCGAGTCCCCCGAGGCCTACCGGGTGTTCTGGCGGAACCACCCGGCGCTGGCTGGGGTCGACCCCCATCTGGTCAATCGCTACGCCGATTACGATCTGCGCCCGGACGGTGACACCTGGCGGTCCAAGGTCTCGCGGGCGGCGATCCTGGCCGACGCGCGAGACACGCTCGTGGATCCTGAGGTCAGGACTGCAGTGGAGTCCCTGGCGCCGCTACCCGCGACGATGCTGCACGCCGAGCGAGGGATGCAGGACGGTCCCGTGGCGCTCTACCCGCCGGAGCGGATCGCCGCGATCGTGGATCCCCTCCCCCACGTGGAGACGCACCTGGTGGAGGACGTCAACCACTACACGATCAGCCTGGCCCCGCACGGGGCTCGTGCGGTGGCGGACGCGATCGCGTCAGCCCTCACGACGTAGCCAGGTTCCCCACCACGAGGTCAGGTTCCCCACCACACGGTCAGGTTCCCCACCACACGGTCAGGTTCCCCACGACGAGGTCAGGTTCCCCACCACGAGGTCAGGTTCCCCACGACGAGGTCAGGTTCCCCACCACGAGGTCAGGCGGGGCGGAGGTCCCCCGGACCCAGGCCGGTCACCGACCGATGGCCGGTCGCCCAGACGGCGATCCGCAACTGCTCGACCAGCACGCCCAACTCCTCCGACGCGGCCGCCGGCCCCTCCGCCCCGGCAGCCAGCAGCCGACGTCCGAAGCCCGCCAGATCTGCGCCCAGGGCCACGCACTTCGCGGCGTCCACCCCGTCCTCCAAACCGCCGGACGCCATCAGCACGACCGCCGACCCCCGCTCCGCCCGTACGGTCGCGGCCGACCGCAACGAGTCGACCGTCGACCACCCCCAGTCCGCGAACGCTCCGGCCACCCGCCCCGCCCGGCTGTCGCGTTGCCCCTCCACCGTCGCCCAGTTCGTCCCCCCCGCGCCCGCCACATCGATTCCGGCCACCCCTGCGTCGACCAGGGCGGCGATGTCCTCGCGAGCCATCCCGAAGCCGACCTCCTTGACCACGACGGGAACCTCGAGCCGGCCGGCCACCGTCTCGATGGCCTCCAGGACCCCCTCGAAGTCCGTGTCCCCGCCCGGCTGGACCGCCTCCTGAACCGCGTTGAGGTGCAGCACCAGCACATCTGCGCCTGTGGCCTCCAGCAGCCGTCGACACCCCTCGACCCCGTGCTCCGCCAGCTGGACCGCCCCGAGGTTGGCCAGCAGCAGCACATCGGGTGCGATGTCGCGGACCTGGAACGAGGCGGGGTCTCCTCCCTCGAGCAGCGATCGGCCCGACCCCAGGCCAAGCACCACCCGGTGCTCCTGCGCCGCCGCCGCCAGTGCCCGATTGACCGGCCCCGCCGCACCGGTGCCTCCCGTCATGCAGCTGATCGCGACGGGAGCGGCCACCCGCCGCCCGAAGAGCTCGACGCCGAGGTCGACGTCCGCCAGTGAGCAGCCCGGTAGCGCCCTGGCGTTCAACCGCAGTGCCTCAAGACCGGTGGTGATGCCCACGTGGCCCACGTCCTCCTGCAAGCTCAGCCGCAGGTGGTCGGCCTTGCGCGCCGCGACGCCGTCCTCCCGGCCGCCCGCTTGCGAGCCCGCGCTCAACGAGCCATCTCGCGGACCGCCACCGTCGCCTTCTGCCAGCCTGGAACGGACGCGCGCACCTGGAAGACCTGATATCCGCACCGCTCGACCCGGTCCAGGATGCCGGCGTAGAGGTGGTGGGCGGTCCGGATGCACCGGGCGCTGGCCGGCGGCAGCATCGCCCAGCCCGCCTCAGCCCGCCGGTAGAGCGCCCGCGTCCGCTCGATCTCGAAGGCCAGCAGCCGCCGCAGCTCCGGGCCGACGAAGCGGGACCGGAAGTGCTCGTCGGTCACGCCGAACCGATCCAGATCCTCCAGCGGCAGGTAGATCCTCCCGCGTTCGAAGTCCTCGGCCACATCGCGGATGAAGTTGGTCAGCTGGAAGGCGATGCCGAGTTCCATCGCCGGTCCACGCGCCGTGGCGGTCGTGGGCTCGAGGACCGGCAGCATCATGGAGCCGATCACCGCCGCCGAGCCGTACACGTAGGTGTGCAGGTCGTCGTAGGTGGCGTAGCGGGTGACGGTCAGGTCCATGGCCATGGACGTGAGGAAGGCGTCTAGGTCGTCGTGGTCGATCCCCAGCGTCGTGACCGTGTGGATCACCGCCTTGAGGACCGGATCTTCGGTCTCACCGGCGGCCAGGTCGGCCAGGAACCCGGCCGTCCACGCCTCGAGCTCTCGGCGCCGATCCTGTGGCGTCCACTCCAGGCCAAGGTGGTCGACCAGGTCGTCGGCGTACCGCGCGAAGGCGTACAGGGCATGCACGTGGGGGCGCTTGTGGGCCGGCAGGAGGCGCGTCGCGAAGTAGTAGGTCCGGCCGTGCGCGGCGTTGATCCGGCGGCAGAGCTCGTAGGAGGTTGCGAGGCTCACCGCCTCGCCCCGTGCACTGCCGACCATCGCCGTGACGATGTCGGTCGTGGGGTTGGGGTGGGTGTAGCCGCCAGCCACGGCCCCCGAGGCCAGCTGACTCACCGGGACGCACCCGCTCGCGTCACCGGGCCGCCAGCTGCTGCTGGACCCGCTCGGCGGCAAGGCGACCCGACACGATGACCATGGGGACGCCGACACCGGGGGTGGTGGAGGAGCCGACGAAGACCACGCCGTCGACCTTGGGCGCCACGTTGGCCGGCCGGAATGGGCCGGTCTGCCGGAAGTGGTGGGAGGCCGCGAACGGGGTGCCGGCCGCCATCCCCTGGTCGGCCCAGTCCTGCGGGGTCACCACGCGACTGGTGACGACGGAGTCCGAGACCGGCCCGTACTTGGCGTCCTCGAGTCGCTGGATCGTCGCCTCCAACTCGCGTGGCGCCTGGGTGGTCCAGTTGATGGGGTCCCCGTGTAGGTTCGGCGAAGGGATGAGGACGAACCCGACCTCGCCACCGTCGGGAGCCATCGCCGGTTCACCGAGCGTCGGGACGGTCAGGAACCACGACGGGTCGCGTTGCAGGCGGCCGGCCAGGATGTCGTCGAAGGAGCCCTGGTAGTCCGCGGCGAAGTGGATGTTGTGGTGGGCGGCGTCCAGCAGCTTCCGGTCCAGGCCGAGGTGGACCACGATGCAGCTGGGCGAGTAGGTCAGGTGCTTCACCCGGCGCGGGGTCGCCTTCGGAGGCAGCAGCCGCTCGTAGGCGATCGGCAGGTCGGGGTTCAGCACGACGACATCGGCGGGGATGTGCTCGCCATCCACCAGCGCCACACCCGTTGCTCGACGACCGCGACCGGTCACCCGCGCCACCTCCGCCTCGTACCGGATCTCGACCCCGTGTCGGGTGGCCAGGTCGGCCAGCGCCTGACTGGTCGCGTGGATCCCGCCCTTGGGGAAGTACACGCCGGCGATCGAGTCCATGTAGGCGATGACCGCGTACACGCCGAGGGCCTCGTACGGGCTCATTCCGGCATACATCGACTGGAAGGTGAACAGGCGCTGCAGACGCCAGTCGGTCAGCTTGGAGGCGACCAGGCTGTGGACCCGCCGGAAGCCGCCCAGGCGGATGAGCTCCGCCATCTTGGCCGGCTTGGCCAGGTCGAGCAGCGAGTCGAAGTTCGCGTCGATGAAGGTGTCGTACTCGGCCTCGTACAAGCGCTTCAGGTGGTCGGCGAAGTCGACGAACCGGTCCGCCTCGGCCTGGCCGGCGAAGCCGGTGATCTCAGTGACCATCTGCTCCACCGAGCCGCGGATGTTGACCACGGCTCCGTCGTCGAAGACAGCACGGTAGGCGGGGTCCAGCCGCTCGATCTCCAGGTGATCGGCCATGTGTTCGCCGTGTAGTGCGAACAGCTCCTCGACGAGGGCCGGCATCGTCAGCACCGTGGGTCCGGTGTCGAAGGTGAAGCCCTGATCGGTGAACCGTCCGGCCCTGCCGCCCGGGATGGCCTCCCGCTCGAGGATCGTCACCCGGTGTCCGGCAGCGGACAGGCGAAGCGCAGTGGACAGACCGCCCAGGCCTGCCCCGACGACAACAACTGATCCCATGGTGCTCTCTCCTCTTATCAAGTCCGCTGGCGGTCAGGAGGTGCGATCGATGGCCTCGGCGGCCAGCTCGAGCAGCGCGGACCGCGCCGGTTCGCGGACCTCGTCGATCGCTGCCTCCGCCGTGGCGCGGAGCGTGCTCAGACTGGCCTCGACCTGGTCCAGCGCGCCGGTCTCGGTCACGACCTGGCGGACCTGATCGACCCCCTCGTCCGCGGCCGCTGGGTCACCGAGGACACCGGCCAGCACGTCGCGTTGGGCGGGGGTGGCGAGGTCGCGGGCACGCAGGACCAGCATGGTGCGCTTGCCCTCGCGGACGTCTTCCAGGGCACCCTTGCCGGTCTCGTCCGGGTCGCCCATCAGACCCAGGATGTCGTCGCGCAGCTGGAAGGCGACGCCGATGGCGTCACCGAACTCCACCAGCGCACGATCGAGTGCGTCGTCCGGCGCACCCAGTGCCGCACCCATCTGCAGTGGCCGGGTGACGGTGTAGCGGCCGCTCTTCAGCAGCGACACGCGCAGCGAGTCCTCCTCGCTGGCCTCGGGCAGACCCGACAGTCGCAGATCGAGGTACTGGCCGGCCATGACCTCGGTCCGCAGGTGGGCGAACACGGTCCTCGACCGTGCAAGCGCGACGGGATCGAGGGCGGCCGCCTCGAACAGCATGTCGGCCCACACGAAGACCATGTCACCGGCCAGAATCCCGCCGCCGGTTCCGAACCACTCGGCGTCCCCGGCCATACCAGCCTCGCGGTGGTGTTCGGCCAGCGCGGAGTGGACGGCCGGCAGACCCCGTCTCGTGGCCGACTTGTCCATGATGTCGTCGTGGATCAGGGCGAAGGTGTGGAGGAGCTCTGCCGCCCCGGCCGGCTTGAGGATCTCGGGGTCGGGCTCCGCCGCCGCGGCCATCGCCCCCCACCAGACGAACGCCGGCCGAAGCCGCTTTCCGCCCGCCTCGACCAGCGCGGTGACCGAGTCCGCGACCGGATTGAGCGCGGCGTCGATGGCCGCCAGCTCCTTGGCGCGTTCGGTCAGGAAGGTCGCCAGCACCTCGTCCACCCGCTGGGCGAGGAGGCCCAGGACCTGGCCGGACGGCGGTGCCGCCAGGTCGATCGAGGACGGGAAGAGACGGGGGCTCATGAGGCGACAAACGTACCCGTCTGCCCGGCGCGTACTCCCGCCGTCACCTCTCGCCACAGGCCGACCGCACCCAGGCCGACACTGCACCCAAGGCGTATGACGAAGGCCGACCGGATAGGAACGGGCCATGTGGCGCCTCACCGAGACCGAAGAAGCACGACGAGAGCAGTTCCAGACCGACGTTCGCCGACTGATCCAACCCGAGGTGGACGGCATCCACGCGACGGGCGAGTACCCCCGGCGGTTGTACGACGTCATGGGGCGGGCCGGCATGCTGGGTGTCTCGATCCCAGCGGAGTTCGGCGGCCAGGGCCAGACGACGGTCACCGATGCCGCCTGCGTCGAGGAGTTGGCGAAGGTCTCGGGGACGGTGTCCCTGATGGCTGCCTACGTGACGCTCACGGCCCTCCCGGTGATGATCGCCGGCTCAGCGGAGGTGAAGCAGACCATCCTCCCGCGGCTGTGCTCCGGCGAGTGGTTGGGTTCCTATGCCATCACCGAGCCGCACGCGGGCTCCAACCCGGCCGACATGCGGACCACGGCCACCCGAACCGATGCCGGCTGGCTGATCAACGGGCAGAAGAAGTTCATCGGCAACGCGGGGATCAACGACGTGTACGTCATCTTCGCGAGGACGGGTGGGGAGGGAGCCGGCGGCATCAGCGCCTTCTGGCTCCCCGCCGACACACCGGGCATCACGGCCGAGGTGCTGCCGACCATGGGGCTGCCCGGGTGGCACCTCGGCCAGCCGAGGTTCACCGATGTCGAGGTGGGTGAGGACCACCTGATGGGCGGCGAGGGCAACGGGTTCGCCATCGCCATGCAGGCCTTCGACGCCTCACGGCTGATCGTCGCTGCGCAGGCGGTGGGGTTGGCGCAGGGTGCGATCGACCTGGCCATGGACTACGCGCTGCGCCGCCACACCTTCGGGGTCCCGGTCATCGATCATCAGGGCATCCAGTTCAAGCTGGCAGAGCTGGAGGCGCAGGTCGCTGCCGCCCGCTCGCTGACCTACATGGCTGCGACGATGGCCGACGAGGGGGCGGAGGGCCTGACCAAGATCAGCTCCTCGGCCAAGATGTTCGCCTCCGACGTGGCGATGCGGGCGACGACGGAGGCCGTCCAGGTGCTGGGTGGCAACGGGTACCTGGACGGGTTCCCGGCGGAGCGGATGATGCGTGATGCCAAGGTGCTGCAGATCTACGAAGGCACCAACGAGATCCAGAAGCTGGTCATCGCACGGGCCATGCGGGCCCAGGCGGAAGCCCGGGAGCCACTGTGGGCCGACCTCATGCCGGGCCAGCCGGGGGTCCCCGACGGGACCTAGCTGGCAACCCCTCGCCACCGCCCCAGGCCTCGATGTCCGCGCCCGACGTCAGGCCCATTGGACCGATGGGTCGCGGCTGGCTGTCGCAGCTGAGAATGGCTCCTGGGATCGGTGTCAACCGGATCGGCCTACCACGCGTCTTTACCGGCGGGGCACGCCCGTCCCACCGCCCGAACCCCGGTCGACCGAATCCACAGCCCTCCACGTACGGAGCCACAACCATGACCAGCTCACGAGCAGTCCTGCTCATCCTCGCCGTCACCGCCGCGCTGCTCGCACTGCCGGGTCCCGCGGCGGCCCAGCTGTCACGCCCGACCGGACTCGATGCAACCGTCGACACCGAGCGGGTGCGGGTGCACTACACGACCGATCCGTCCTCACCCGATGCCACCGACGAGGCGTTCGCGCGGTCGGTGGCCGAGTCCACCGAGCGGGCCTACGAGCTGCTCGTCGTCGAGGAGGGCTGGACGGCGCCGGCTGACGACGGCGACCTCGGCGGTGATGGCCGGATCGACGTGTACATCCGCGAGCTCTTCGGGCCGGACGGTCAGGCGGACGCCGACCGTTCCTGCGACCTGCCCGGCTGCTCGTCGGTGTCGGGCTACTTCAGCCTCGACCCCCAGTTCCTCGGCGGCGAACTCGACGGGCTCGTGATCCACGAGCTGCACCACGTCATCCAGTCGGCCATCAGCCAGGGCACGGAGCCGTGGTTCAAAGAGGCCACGTCGACCTACGAGGAGGTCGAGAACAGCGATCGCGTCCGGACCTTCGACGTCGGCGAGTACGCGAGGACGACGACGACCCCGCTCGACCGGGCCGAGTCGGTCGGTGAGGGGTTCGACCCGCAGCGGTTCTACGGCTCCCACGTGCTCCTGCAGTGGATCGGCGCCCGCCACGGGCTGCAGACGATCCAGCAGGCGTGGCAGGTCTCGGCGTCGACCAACGGCCTGGCCCTCCCTGCCCTCGACCAGGTGCTCGCCGAGCGCGACAGCTCCTTTCCCGTCGAGTTCCTCGGCTTCGCCGCCGCCTCCGCGGCCTGGAACCAGCCGGGCACGTTCCCCCGTGACACCGTGGAGGGCCGCGAACTCGTCTACCCGACCGTCGAGCGACAGGGTCGACTCGAGGCCGATGACGCGATCGACGTGACGCTCGATCACGCGTCGTATGCCGTCTACGACGTCGCTCCGACTCGGGACATGACCATCACGGTGACCACGGCCCCGTACCTGCTGGGTGGGGCTGCCCTCGTCGTCGAGCAGCTCGACGGGACGGTTCAGACCACCCTCAGCCCGTTCGAGGACGGCTCTGCCGAGGTCTCGTTCCTCGGCGTCGAGGAGGCGACCGCCGTGTCGCTCGTGGTCGTGAACGCGGAGTTCGAGAACCGTGGCGTCGAGCCGGACGACGTCGACGCGCAGGTGCAGCTGACGTCTGGAGGGGGTGCGATCCCCACCGGCGAGCCGGTCTCAGCCCGCGTCGAGGGTTCCAACCGCTACGCGACGGCCGCGAGCCTGGCCGCCCTCGACCGTCCCGACGGCGCCGACACCGTCATCCTTGCCCGTGCCGACGACTTCCCGGACGCCCTGGCTGCCTCGGCGCTGTCCCCCGGTGGAACGGTGCCGGTGCTCGTCACCGACACCGAGCGGCTGAACCTCGAGACCGAGCAGGCGCTGGCCGACCTCGGTCCCTCAACCGTCTTGGTCATGGGCGGCACGGACGCCGTCTCCGAGGCGGTGGTCGACGCGCTACCGGCCTCGATCGCCGACATCCGCCGCGTCGAGGGGCCCAACCGTTTCGCCACCGCCGCCGACGCGGCATCGCTCTTGGCGGAGCGCACCACCGGTGAGGTCGAGTTCGCGCGCTCGGCGTTCCTCGCCGACGGCGGCGACTTCGCCGCCGCTCTGGCTGCCGGTCCAGCAGCCGCCCAGCAGGGCTTCCCGATCCTCCTCGCCGAGCAGGATCGCCTCCCCGAAGAGACCGAGGCCGCCCTGGTCGACACCGAGATCGAGCGCGTCTACCTGCTCGGGGGCCCCGACGAGTTGGGCACCGAGGTCGAGGCCGTGGTCGCCGACCTCGGCATCGAGGTGACCCGTATCGCGGGTGCCGACCGCCTCGGCACGGTCGAGGCCGTCGCGGCCGCGTCCCTCGAGCGCGGCTGGGTCGCCGGTCAGGGCGTGCTGCTCGGCCGCGGCGACCTGTTCGTCGACGTCCTCGCCGCCGGTCCGCACGGCGCCGCCACCGGGTCGCCGATCGTTCTGACCCAGTCGCCGGACGTCCTCGGCACCGGCGCGACGTCGTTCCTGGCTGACCCGTCGCTCCCCCTGCCGGACTACGTGCGGGCGATCGGCGGGAGCACCGCCGTGCAGCCGGACGTCTTGGGCGCGGCAGTGGCCGCCACGACGCGTCGCGGTCCGGTCGACGTGGAAGATGGACTTGCCTTCAGCCTCTTCGGCGTGGGGGACGACCAGCAGACGACGTTGCCGGCCGATGGGTCCGCTCAACTGACCGTCGAGGGGATCTTCCCCGACCAGTTGCTGCCCGAGGTGTTCGAGGTCGCCCTCTTCCCCTGTACCGGGCAGCCCGAGCCGATCGACGGCGTGGACGTCCTGCTGACCGACGCCGACGACGACGGTCGGGCCGACGGTCCTGGCTCGTCGGACGCCGGTGCGGTGGCCATCGGCTCTCTGGAGGGGAGGCCGATCGACACGGTCGCGGCGCTGCACGACGCGCCCGTCGGTGACGACAACGTCCTGACGTTCGAGCTCACAGGCGGGGGAACCCCCGACTGCGCGATCCTCGTGGTGTGGGAGGATGCCGACGGCGACGGCCAGCTCCGCCTGGCCACCGACGGCCGGCCGGCGGAGAGCTTCGGTACGACCCGGGTGACCATCGAGTAGTGGTCCGGTGTGCTGGCTGGGTCAGGTCGCGTCGTCGGGGATCCTGACCTCGCTGATCGACGGCGCCGACACGGTGAGGGCATCCGGTGGTGGCGACCAGCAAACCTCGCATCAGCATCAGAGGTGCGGCCGGACCTCCTCGGTGAAGAAGCGGATGGTCGCCTCGACATCGTTGCCGATCGGGATCAGCGAGAGGTTGCGGAAGCCGGCGTCGACGAACCCGGTGATGGCCTCGGCGTAGGACTGCGGGTCGGGGCCGTGCGGGACGACGTCGGCCATGTCTGCGGGCTCGGCCAGTTCGGTCGCCGCCGCGAAGTTGACCGGGTTCGGGAGCTCGGACATCACCTTCCAGCCCGACAGGGCGAAGCGCATCTTCTCGTGTGCCAGGCGCAGCCCCTCCTCCGCGGTGTCGGCGTAGGCCATGGGCACCTCCGACCAGGTCTGGGCCGCATCGCCGCCGCGCTCGCCCCAGCCAGCGATCAGGTCCGGATCAGCGTCGGTGGCCATGATCCCGTCGGCCTCGACGGCGGCTGCGAGGTCCAGCGACTGGTCACCCGAGACGCCGAGCACGATCCGCATCGGCGTCTCCGGCAGGTCGTAGATCCGGACGTCGTCGGCGGTGAAGTGCTCGCCCCGGTAGCTCTGGAACCCGCCCTCGCCGAGCAGCGAGATGATCTCGCACGCCTCGCGGAGCATCTCGTGCCGGACCGCGACCGACGGGAACGGCTTGCCGGTGACGTGTTCGTTGAGCCGCTCGCCAGCGCCGAGCGCCAGGGTGAAGGGGTGGTCGCTCATCGCGGCCACGGTGGCGGCGGCTTGGGCGATGATCACCGGGTGGTAGCGGCCGATGGGGCAGGTCAACCCGGTCGCCATCTCGATGCTCGTCGCCGCCGCGACCCCGCCGAGGACGGACCAGGCGAAGGGCGAGTGGTCGTGCTCGGGGAGCCAGGGGTGGATGTGGTCGGAGATGCAGACGAAGTCGAGGCCTGCCTCCTCGGCCATCTGCGCCTGTCGGACGAGCGCTCGTGGGCCGTACAGCTCAGACATGAGCTTGAGGCCGAAGCGGGGGGATCCTGTCGCTGGGGTGCTGGTCATGGGCCACCCCTTCCCGGCGGCGCTAGCTGGTCAACTTCTCCGCCAGCAGTTGGTTCACCACCGCCGGGTTGGCCTTGCCCTGCGTCGCCCGCATGACGCCGCCCACCAGGGCCCCGATGGCCTTGGTGTTGCCGTCCCGGACCTTCTGGGCCGCATCGGCCTGCTCGGCGATCACCTGCTCGACGATGCGCTCCAGCTCGCCGGTGTCGCTGACCTGCTCGTGGTCAGCCGCCAGCTCGGTCGGTGAGCCCTTGCCGGCCATGACGTCGGCCAGGACCTTGCGCGCCCCACCCTTGGCCAGCGTCCCGTCGGCGATGAGCGCGAGCAGCGCTGCCAGATCCTCGCCGCTGAGGACCTCGGTTGCCGGGCGGCCGTGTTCGTTCTGCCAGGCCGCCACCTCGTTGGTCAGCCACTTGGTGGCCTCGTTGGCGTCGACGCCCGGCTGCTTGGCAGCGAGGGCGGCGTCGAGCAGGGGCACCAGGCCGGCGTCGTACAGCACGACGGCGTCCCCCGCGTCCACCCCGACCTCCTGGGTCAGCCGGGCGCGAGTCTGTGCCGGCAGCTCCGGCAGCGAGGCGCGGATCTGTTCGATCCACTCGGGGTCGGGGGCCACCTCGACCAGGTCGGGGTCGGGGAAGTACCGGTAGTCGTCCAGTGTCTCCTTGCGCCGGAGGGTGGAGGTCCGACCGGCATCCTCGTTCCAGTGCCGCGTCTCCTGCACGACCGTTCCACCTGAGCTGAGGACGTCGACCTGACGGGTGATCTCGTAGGAGATGGCCCGTCCGAGAGACCGGACGGAGTTGAGGTTCTTGACCTCGGCCCTTGTGCCGTACGGCGTCCCCGGCCGGTGGACGGACACGTTGGCGTCACACCGCATCGACCCCTCCTCCAGCTTCGCGTCGGAGATGCCGAGCGCCAGGACGATGGCCCGCAGCTCGGTCAGGTAGGCCTGCGCTTCGTCGGCGCTGCGGATGTCGGGCTCGGAGACGCACTCGAGCAGTGGGACGCCTGCTCGGTTGTAGTCGACGAGCGAGTACGAGGCGCCGGCGATCCGACCGGTCTCACCGGCGTGTGTGGTCTTGCCGGCATCCTCCTCCATGTGCACCCGGGTGATGCCGACACGCTTGGTCCCGCCGTCGGGCAGGGTGACGTCGAGGTGCCCCTGCCCGCAGATGGGGATGTCGTACTGGGAGATCTGGTAGTTCTTCGGCATGTCCGGATAGAAGTAGTTCTTCCGGTGGAACTGGCTGGACGGCTCGATCGCGCAGTCGAGGGCGAGACCGAGCCTGATGGCGTACTCCACAGCCGTGCCGTTGACGACGGGCAGGGTGCCGGGGAGCCCCAGGTCGACCGCGCTCACCCGCGTGTTCGGGTCGCCGCCGAAGGCGTTGGGGCAGGCCGAGAACATCTTGGTCTTCGTCGACAGCTCGACGTGGACCTCGAGGCCGATGACGGCCTGGTAGACGGTCCCGTCGGGGCCGGTGGTGGTGGTGTCGTTGGCGTCAGCGGCGTCGGTGGTGGTACTCATGCCGTCGGTGCCTCCAGTGCGTTCGCGCCACGTGGGGTCAGGTCTAGGTCGAGGTCAGCCTCGAGTGCAGCCGCGGTCTGCAGCATGACCGGCTCGCCGAGCAGCGGCCCGATGAGTTGCAGGCCAACCGGTAGGCCGTCGCGGCCCTCGGCCTCGGGTGCGCCGTCGTCGAAGCCGACCGGCAGACTCATGGCCGGCATGCCCGCAAGGCTCGCGGGGACGGCGTAGATGTCGTTGAGGTACATCGCCAGCGGATCAGCCGTCTTGTCCCCCAGCGGGAAGGCCACCGTCGGGCAGGTCGGGCCCACCAACACGTCGGCCTGGTCGAAGGCGGCCGCGAAGTCGCGGATGATCAGCGTCCGGACCTTCTGGGCCTGGCCGTAGTAGGCGTCGAAGTAGCCGGCTGAGAGGGCGTAGGTGCCGATCATGATGCGACGCTTGACCTCGGCGCCGAAGCCGGCGGCGCGCGTGGCGGCCATCATCTCGTGTGTGGTCGCTCCGTCGACGCGCAGGCCGTAGCGCACCCCGTCGTAGCGGGAGAGGTTGGCCGAGGCCTCCGATGGCGCGATCAGGTAGTACGCCGGCAGGCCGTAGGAGGCGTGGGGCAGCGTCACCTCCACGATCTCAGCACCCAGGGCGGCCAGCCGGTCGATGGCGTGTCGGACGGCGGTCATGACGCCGGGGTCGGCTTCCGCGCCGCCGCCGGTGCCCATCCACTCCGTCACGATGCCGACCCTGAGCCCCTCGACACCGGCGTCGAGCCCCTCAGTGTAGGAGGTCATCGGCTCGGGGATCGAGGTCGAGTCGAGGGGGTCGTGGCCACAGATGGCCTGCAGGCCCACCGCCGCGTCGTGGACGGTCCGACCGAAGGTGCCGGCCTGGTCCAGGGAGCTTGCGAAGGCGATCAGGCCGTACCGGGAGGCTCGCCCGTAGGTCGGCTTGATGCCCACGGTGCCGGTCACGGAGGCGGGTTGGCGGATCGATCCCCCCGTGTCGGTGCCGAGCGAGAGCGGCGAGTGGAAGCCGGCGACCGCAGCGGCCGACCCGCCGGAGGAGCCGCCGGGGATCCGACCGAGGTCCCACGGGTTGTGGGTGTCCCCCCAGGCGGAGTTCTCGGTGGAGGAGCCCATCGCGAACTCGTCCATGTTGGTCTTGCCCAGGATGATGCCGCCGGCCTGCTTGACCTTGCTGACCACGGTGGCGTCATAGGGCGGGCGGAAGCCCTCGAGGATCTTCGAGCCGGCGGTCGTCGCCACTCCCGTCAGGCACATCAGGTCCTTGATGGCGACCGGGATTCCTGCCAGTGGCCCCACGGACTCGCCGGCGGCCCGGCTGGTGTCGATGGCCTCGGCGTCCGCAAGTGCCTGCTCGGCCGTCATCTCGAGCCACGCACCGAGGCGCTCGTCGGTGGCGGCGATCCGGTCCAGGTGGGCCTGGGTGACCTCGACGGCGGAGGTGTCACCGACGGCCATGGCCTGGGTGAGCTGGGCGGCGGTCTTGGTGACGAGGCTCACTGGCGCTCACCCACGCTCTGCTGGCCCAAGGGGGCGGCTCCCCCTTCCGAACCCCCCTCACCCACTATTCTCGGAACCCGGAACTGCGTGTCCTGCTCGGCCGGCGCGTTGGCGATGACCTCCTCGGGTGGGAGGGGCTCACCGACCTCCTCATCGCTGCGGAAGACGTTCTTCAGCGGGTAGGCGTGCGACGTCGGGGGAACCTCGGAGACGGCCACCTCACCGACCTTCTCGGCGTAGGCCAGGATCTCGGCCAACTGCGGGACCAGGCCCTGGACCTCCTCGTCGGTCAGGGCCAGCTGGGCCAGGTTGGCGACGTGCCGCACGTCGTCTTCGGAGAGAGCCATGGCCGGAACGCTAGCGGCAGGTCGAAGAACCGTCTGACCTGCATCATGATGTTAGGTCTGGTGCATGCGTACGACGTTCCTTGGAGGACGATGTGCCGGCGGAGCATGAGCGCCTGCGACGTGCGGAGGGAATCGGGATCAGCGAGGCCGTGAATCGGCTGATCCGGGCGGGCCTCGCGGCGCCCCCCGCCGCACGCCCGTATCTGCATCGTACAGCTGCGGTCGGCATCACCGTCGACGTCGCCAACGTCGGCGAGGTGCTCGACCTGCTCGACCAGGCCTAGCTCTTGCTGGTCGACGCCAACCTGCTGCTCTACGCCGTCGACACGGCGAGCCCTGATCATGGCCCGGGGCGGCCTGGCTGAGCGCCGTCCTGCAGGGTCGCAGGCGTGTCGGGCTGTCGTGGCCGGACTGGTCGGCCGACATCAGATCACCGGCAACCTGGTGCCGGACGCCATGCTCGCGGCCCTGGCCCTGGAGCATGGCTTGACCGTGTACAGCGCCGACACCGACTTCGCCCGCTTCGACGAGCTCAACTGGGTCCACCCCCTGTGGACCGGTTCGTGAGGCAACCGGGGGACGAGGTGCCGGACATCGTGCTTCGTGAGCGTGGACCAGCCGGTCCGGTTCGGATCGTCTCTCGGCTACTCGACGCAGCCGGTGACGCTGCTCAGGATCCAGCTGCCGTCCTCCAGTTGCCGCACCGTGGCGCGGAGAACCTCTCTGTTGCTGCTCACGACCGTGCCGACCTCGCCCATGATCCGGATCTCCTCGTCATCTGCCTCTTGCCTGAGGCGCTCGTAGAGAGCGGTCTCCGGGGTGGCTGAACCCCTGGCGTCCGCTCCCAAGATGCCGGGGCCTTCGCCGAACCGATCGTCGGTCAGACAGTCCAGCTGACCGTCGATGATCGTGCCGTCTGGCGCGATGGGCGCCTCATCCGCTGGGACGGTGCCTGCCTCGGCAACGTCGGGTTCCTCGGCGTCGTCGGATTCCCGGGCGTCGCCCGGGCCAGGCTCAGTGGTGGGACCGGCACCGGGTCGCCGGATGACCGGGACTACGGCTCGGGCGATCTCCGACTCCTGGCCATCCTGCACGACGATCTGGACGAGGTCGCCCCCCTCCAGCGCCTGACCGGGAAGGTCGAGCTCGACCTGTGAGCCACCCGGTGAGGCGACCAGCGGCTCCCCCATCTGTTGGGTGCTCTCGATCGGCCCGGCGACGGTGAAGCCAGTCGCTGCGAACGACTCGGCGCCGTCGAACACGCCCATGCCGGAGCCCAGCGTGAGCGCGACGCTGCCGGTTGGGTCGACGATGGCCTGCGGCTCCACCCGCACGTCGGGGCCGACATCGCCGATCAGCGGTTCGACCGGACCCGCGACCACCTCGAAGGTGGCAGTGCGCTCACCTCGGGCGTCCTTGACGATCCGGTACTCACCGTCGTCCAGGGGCGGGAGGCGGAGTTGTTCGACGATGCCGACTCCGGGCGTCTGATCGCCAACCACGAGCGCGATGCCCTCGATCGGGAACTCGTCCTGGGGGACGAAGCCGTAGTACCCCTCCCCCGCACCCGCGTAGGACGTCCCGAACGCCGCGACGTACTCCCAGCCACCGTCGACCAAGCGCTCGATCCGACCAGCCGGTGAGTACTCAATCCTCACGCCTGGCTCATCGACGACGGCGAGGAGCACCGTCTGCTCGGGACCGACTCGCTCGTGACTGAACCACAACCCGTCGGTGTGACCGGCCAGGGCTTGGACACCCTCCGTCGACATCGCGTCCGGGGCGCCCCCGCCGACCTCCTGCCGCCCCGGTTCCGTAGGTGGACCGCCGACCGGGTCAGGAGCGGCCCCGCTGCACGCCGCCAGCGCGACGACCGCGATGCTGAGGAAGAGCATCCGACCGATCGGGAAGCAGACACGCCGAAGGCGCCTTCCCAGTTCGCCGCTCGCGCTCATGGTCTATCCGACGCCGGCAACGACCGAAGGGTTCCTGGTACGAGGGTCGGGCTGTCCGTCGTCCTCCCCCATGGCCATCACTAGGTCGAACTGCCTCCAGACGGGCGTCCCACAGGTTGGGGTGGAGGCAGAACGACTCACCCGGCCCCGAGAATCCGCGGTCTGAGGCTTTCGGCGGAGGCAAGACGACCGCAGGTGGAGGCGGAACGACCAGTTGGCAAGCCTCCACCCCGGTCGGACTGCGACCACAGCCCGGCCGCCTACAGGTGTCGCTTCACCGGCCTGGGACTCCTCCCTCAGCCCGCAGCGGTGGCCGCGATCCGGTCCCCGATCTCCGCCGTCGAGCCGCCCATCTCGGGGCCGGCCATCCCCTCCATCTCCGTCAGCGCCTGCGCGGCCGCCGCCTCCACCGTCGCGGCCGCCTCCCCCTCCCGCAGGTGGTCCAGGCACATCGCCAGCGACAAGACGGCGGCCACCGGGTTGGCCCAGCCCTTGCCCGTGATGTCGGGGGCCGAGCCGTGCACCGGCTCGAACATCGAGGGGTGCTCACCCGACGGGTTCAGGTTCCCGCTGGCGGCCAGGCCGAGCCCACCCTGCACGGCCGCACCCAGGTCGGTGATGATGTCGCCGAAGAGGTTGTCGGTCACCACGACGTCGAAGCGCTCGGGCGAGTTCACCAGGTACAGGCACATGGCGTCCACGTGCACGTAGTCGCGCTCCACCTGCGGGTAGTCGGCCTCGCCCACCTCGGTGAAGGTCCGCATCCACAGGCCCCCGGCGTGGGTCAGCACGTTGGTCTTGTGGACCAGCGTCAGGTGGTTGCCACGCCGTGTGGCGCGCTCGAAGGCATCACGGATGACGCGCTCGACCCCGAATCGGGTGTTGAGTGATTCCTGGGTCGCCACCTCCGACGCGGTGCCCTCGTACACCGTGCCGCCAGCACCGACGTACATCCCCTCGGTGTTCTCGCGCACCACGACCATGTCGCACCGCTCCGGCGTCAGACCCGCGACCGGCGTCGGCACACCGGGCAGCAGCTTGACCGGTCGCAGGTTCACGTACTGGTCGAAGGCGAAGCGCAGCTTGAGCAACAGCCCCCGCTCGAGCACACCAGGTGGCACATCGGGCGTCCCGATGGCACCGAGCAGGATGGCGTCGGTCTGGTCGAACTCCTCCATCACCGAGTCCGGCAGCACCTCGCCGGTCTCCAGATACCGCCTCCCGCCGAGATCGTAGGAGGTCCGACTGGTCGAGAAGCCGTACCGCTCGGCCACGACGTCGAGCACCTTGAGGGCCTGCTCCGTCACCTCAGGACCGACCCCGTCACCGCCCATGACCGCAAGGTCGTAGTGACGGGCATCGGTGTCGGTGGTGCTCATGGCCGGTCAGGATATCGGGCGGCGACGGCACGACCCTCGTGCATCACGACCGAGCCGGTCGGGTAGGGGCCCCTCATGAGTGACGACACACCGAACGACCTGACCGGACTGACCAAGGACGAGCTGTACGCACGGGCCCAAGAGCACGACATCGAGGGTCGGTCGACGATGTCCAAGGAGGAACTCCGGGCCGCACTCTCGGAGGCGGAGGCGCCCGTCCCGCAGGAGCGGACCGTGGACCGCGTCGAGGACTTCCGCCGGCTGGCCGAAGCCCGAGCCGCCGGTGAGTTCGTCCTGCTGCCGAGGTCACTCACCGGGCAGGATCGTCGGCTCCACGTCCGGGAGACCCTCCGAGAGGACCACACCACCCGGATCATGTCCCGGGCCGCCGATGCGGAGCTCAAGTTCGAGGAGCTTGCCGACTCGCTGTTCAGCTTCTTCCGTGGGACCGCGCTGCTGTTCTACCGGGACATGGCTGGCGACGACGCCTGGATGCCGACCGTCCTGGCCCTCGGTGACGTCCACCCGGAGAACTTCGGGGTCATGCCGAACGCGCACAACGTCCCGATCTTCAGCGTCAACGACTTCGACGAGGCCCTCTACGCGCCGTTCACCTGGGACATCAAGCGCGGCGCCGTCGGGTTCATGGCGGCGGCGAAGGAGATCGCCGGCTACGGGCACAAGAAGCGACGACGGATCGTGCGCCACTTCGTCAAGGGCTACGTCGCGGGCATCACGAACTTCGCCGAACACGGCACCGAGTCCGACGACGAGATGCGGCTGGACAGCGCACCCGATCTGATCGTCGACCTGATCGAGGATGCCGAGGAGTCCCGCGCCGAGTGGCTCCAGGACGACTACTTGGACGATTACAAGCGGGGCTTCCGAGCCGACGACGAGCATGTCCCGATCAGCAGCCGTCGGGAGGAGTTCCAGGAGATCATCGACCGGTTGATCACCGAGAACGACATCGAGATCCCGGACCGAACCGCAGGCATGCGGGTCAAAGACGTGTGCATCCGCCGCGGCCAAGGGACGGCGTCGCTGGGACTGGATCGGTTCTACGTGCTGATCGAGGGCCCGCAGGCGGACGGTACGGACGACGTGATCATCGAGCTGAAGCAGGCTCGTCGGTCAGCGCTGACCGGTCTGGTCCCGCCCACGCCCTACGGTCTGGACACCTGGGGGGACACGGGCGCGCAAGGCCACCGCGCCGGGCGGATCGTGCACGCCCAGGGGGTGCAACTGGTGCGCGGCGACGTGTTCTACGGCTCGGTCGAGATCGACGGCGTCAGCTTCATGTCACGGGAACGCGCGCCCTTCCGGGACGACATCGACCTCGATGACCTCTCCAAGAAGGAGTGGCGGCGTTACGCCAAGATCTGCGGCTGGGTCCTGGCCCACGCCCACGCGCTGAGCGACGAGTTGGGCGCGCTGGAGCACGACATCGAGCCCGAGATCCTGGCCGCCATCGGCGAGGTCGACCTCTTCGTCGACGACATCGTTCAGTTCGCCGAGGAGGCGATGGATCGCCTCAAGAAGGACCATCGGACCTTCCAGGTCGACCACGCCATGGGTGCCTTCCAGCAGGTCGATCGCATCTTCGTGTGACGGGCACGAGTTCGGTGGTGATGGGGTAGCGTCCGGCCATGCGCATCGGGATCCTCACCAGGGAGTGGCAGCCGGACATCTATGGCGGGGCTGGTGTCCACGTCGACTTCCTGGTGCCCGAACTGCGGAACCTGATCGAGGTGGACGTCCACTGCTTCGGCGGGCCCCGGGGCGACGCGACGGCCCACCAGCCGGCCGAGCAGCTGGCGAGCGCCAACATGGCCCTGCAGACGCTGTCGGTCGACCTCTCCATGGCCGGGGCGCTGGGTGGCGTCGAGCTGGTCCACTCCCACACCTGGTATGCGAACATGGGCGGCCACCTCGCGGGTCTGCTGCACGACGTCCCCCACGTCGTGACCGCCCACTCCCTGGAACCGCGCCGGCCATGGAAGGCCGAGCAGCTGGCCGGCGGGTATGCGCTCAGTTCCTGGGCCGAGCGCACTGCCTATCTGGGCGCCGACGCGGTCATCGCGGTGTCAGAGGGCATGCGGACCGACGTCATGGACTGCTACCCGGAGCTGGACCCGGAGAAGGTGCACGTCGTCCGCAACGGCATCAACACCGAGCTGTACCAGCCTGACCCGGGCACTGACGAACTGGAGCGGCTGGGCATCGATCCCGACCGCCCATCAGTGGTGTTCGTCGGTCGGATCACCCGTCAGAAGGGCGTTCCGCACCTGCTGGCGGCGGCCCACGAGATCGACCCGTCGGCCCAGTTGGTGCTCTGTGCGGGGGCGCCGGACACCGAAGAGCTCGAGAGGCTGACCCGCGAGGAGGTCGACGTCTTGTCGTCGGAGCGGGACGGCGTGTTCTGGATCTCCGAGATGCTGCCGCGCCCCTCGATCGTCCAGATCCTCAGCCGCGCCACGGTGTTCATCTGCCCCTCGATCTATGAGCCCCTGGGCATCGTGAACCTCGAAGCCATGGCGTGCGGCACCCCGGTCGTGGCGTCGGCCGTCGGGGGGATCCCCGAGGTCGTCGATCACGAGGAGACCGGACTGCTGGTGCCCTACGACGAGTTCCAGCCGAAGGCGTTCGAGCGTGGATTGGCGGCCGGGGTCAACCAGCTGCTGGGTGACCTGGACCGGGCGGCCGAGATGGGACGGGTCGGCCGAGAGCGGGTCGTCGCCGAGTTCGGCTGGGACACCGTGGCCGAGGAGACGGTGAAGGTCTATACGGCAGCGCTGGCCTCGCGTCAGTAGGCAACACCCCGTGCCACGGCGGGTCAGGGAAGGCGGGAGAACCAGAGCAGGCTGAAGATCGCGGCCGCGGTCCCCAGGATGAGGGCGGCGACCATGAACGGGACCGTCACCTCCACCTCCTCCGTCGTCACCCCGACAGCCACGCCGAGGGTCTCGAACACCTCGGTCAGCGCCTCGGCGCTCTCCGCGTCGTAGAAGCGTCCGCCGGTGTCGTCGGCGATCGCCTCGAGCGCCCGACCGTTGGACGGCACCGGAACGATCTGTCCCTGGAAGAAGATCGTCCCCTCCCTGGTCCCGAAGCTGATCGTCGAGACGGCGATGTCAGCTTGTTCGGCCGCCCGCACCCCGATCTCGTTGGCCCGGCCGGCGGTCGTGTCGCCGTCGGAGAGCACGACGATCGTCGCCGGCTGCTGCTCACTCGAGTCCGTCTGCGCCTGGAGGGCCGCCAGGTCCGCCTGGATCAGGTCGACGGAGGTGAGGAGCGCCTCGCCGATGGCGGTCCCCGGTCGGAGTTGGAGCGCCTCGATGGCCGCCCGGACCGTGGACCGGTCATCGGTCGGCGCCACGTTGGCCACCGCCGTCTCGGCAAAGGACACCAGCCCCACTCGAACCTGGTCGGGGACCTCCTCGAGGAACCGGTACGCCGCAGCCTGCGCGGCGTCCAGCCGGCGCGGGTCGACGTCCCGTGCGTCCATGGAGATGGAGGTGTCGAGCGCCAGCACCACCGTCGACGCCTCGACCGGCACCTCGACCTCCCGGGTCGGCCGGGCGATGCCGATGACCAGCATGGTGATGGCCAGGACCAGCGCGATGGCGGGGACGTGACGGCGCCAGCCGGGGGTGTCCGGGGCGATCTCGTCCAGCAGGTCGAGGTTGGTGAACTGGATCGCGTAGTCGGCCCGCTTGGTCTGCCGGTAGACGTAGGCCCCGGCGAGGGACAGGGGCAGGACCAGGAGGAGCAACAGCCAGGGGGCGGCAAACATCAGCGCACCCCACCCGAGCGGGTCATCCGGCTGCGGCGGCGGACCTCGATGTGGCGGATCAGGTCGCTCAGCCAGTCACGGTCGGTCCGGACCGTCAGGTGGTCGGCACCGGTCCGGCGGATCTCGTCGGCGATGCGGGCACGCTGGCCGGCCGCGGCAGCGCGGTAGCGAGCGCGGAGGCCGGCATCGCTGGTGTCGACCACGCGCCGCCGGCCGGTCTCGGGGTCCGCGACGGTCATGAATCCGACGTCAGGCAAGGTCAGCTCGCGAGGATCGACCACGTCGATGGCCATGACCTCGTGCCGGTCTGCCAGTGCCCGCATGGGCTTGGACCACGTCGAGGGCCCCAGGAAGTCGCTGATGACCACCATCAATCCGCGGCGACGAGCCAGCCGGTTGGCGCGGGCGAGACCTCTCGCCAGGTCGATCCCGGCGGCACGGCCATCGTCTGCGGCGTTGGCTCGCGGCATCTGGGCCAGCCGTCGGAGGGTGGCGTGGACGTGGTGGCGGCCGCTGGCCGGGGCCAGCCACTTCTCACCGGCGGGGTGGACGGCCAGGACCCCGAACCGGTTGGCGCCGTGTGCTGTCACGAATCCCATCGCACCCAGGATCTCGATCGCCACATCGCGCTTGAGCCGCCGGCCGGTGCCGAAGTGCAGGCTGCCCGAGAGGTCGATGATGCCGATGGTGGTCAGCTCGTGGTCAGCGATGGTGTCACGGACATGGGTCTCGGTGGTCCGGGCGGTGACGGCCCAGTCGATCCGGCGGACGTCGTCGCCCGGTCGATAGTTCCTGGCCTCGCCCAGTTCGCTGCCATGCCCGGGAAGGAGCCCCTGATAGTCGCCGTGGAGCCGTCCCTCCAGCTTGCTGCGGACCGCCAACTCCAGACGGCCGAAGGCGTCCGGGCGGAGTCCGATCGCTTGGCCGGTGGGCTGGTTCACGGCGGCGGCGCCAGCGGCGGTCGTTCGGGGGTGGTGTCCGGGTCGGCGACGCTTGGACGGTCGGGTTCCCCACCGGGAAGGTCGGGTTCCCCACCGGCGAGGTCAGGCTCCCCACCAGCAAGGTCAGGTTCCCCACCGGGACGGCCAGACTCCCCACCGGCACGCTCGGGCCCACAAGCCAGGGGGCCGGCCTCCGCGGGTGGCTCCGACAGGGCACCCCGGCCATCACCTCGCACGGTGTCCCGTTGACCCTGGAACTCACCCGTGACCGGCACGACGGTGTACGGCGCAGGCCGGCCGGTCGGTCCGCCGCCGTACGGCGAGGCGGCCTGCACACCCGCGGTTGGTGTAGGCGGGATCGGCGGGCCTGAGGGGACCCCGCCTGTCGTCGGCCCATGACCGGCGGCCGGCATGGTCGGCTGGCCGTAGGGGGTGCTCGCGCCGGGCTGGTACCCCGCGGCCGGGACGACGCCCGACGAGCGGTAGGACGCGTTGCCGGCCCCCTGAGCGCCGTTGGCCGGTCCAGCTCCACCCACGGTGGGTGCCGGGATGGTGGTCAGCAGGTGGTACAGCACCTCGTCGACGCTGACGCCGTCGGCCACGGCGTCGAAGGACAGCACCAACCGATGGTTGAGCACGTCGTAGCCGATGTCATAGATGTCCTGCGGGTCGACGGCGCCCCGCCCCCGCAGCAACGCCAGGGCCCGGGCACCCTCGATCAGCCCGATCGAGGCACGGGGGCTCGCACCGAAGGCGATGAGGTTCGTCAGGCTGTCGAGGCCGTACCGGCGAGGCTCACGGGTTGCCATGACCAGTCTGACGGCGTAGTCGGCCACCCGAGGGTCGACGTGGACGGCTCGTGTTGTGGTCTGCAGAGCCCGGACGTCGTCGAGGTCGATGACCTCGCGCGGCTCGATCTCGTCCCCCGCGGCGCGCCGGACGATCTCCATCTCCTCGTGCGGCCCGGCCGGGTAGTCCACGGGGACCTTCATGAGGAAGCGGTCGCGCTGCGCCTCCGGCAACTGGTAGACGCCCTCCGACTCGATGGGGTTCTGGGTGGCCAGGACCAGGAAGGGCCGGTCGACCTCGAAGGTCTCGCCGCCGATGGTCACCTGCTGCTCGGCCATGACCTCCAGCAGGGCCGACTGGACCTTGGCGGGCGCCCGGTTGATCTCATCGGTCAGGACGAAGTTGGCGAAGACCGGGCCCAGTTCAACGGAGAAGCGGCCCTCCTCCTGCTGCCAGATCCGGGTTCCGACGATGTCGCTCGGGAGCAGGTCTGGCGTGAACTGGATGCGATTGAACGAGCCACCCAGCGTCGTCGCGAGGGTGGTCAGCAGCCGGGTCTTGCCCAGGCCGGGGGCACCCTCCAGCAAGCAGTGCCCGCCGGCCAGCAGCGACACCAGCACACGCTCGACCACCCGTTGCTGGCCGACGATGACCCGGCCGATCTCGGCTCGAACGCGCGTCAGCATCTCTCCGGCCATGCCCGGATCGAGGACCTCGATGTCGTCGGCCTCCACGGTGGTGCCGTCGGTTGATGTGCTCACTGCAGAAGCTCCAGTCCTTGCGCGACCACGACGAGTTGGTCGAGCCCTGCCGACTCGGGCCCGTCGATCACGATCAGGGTGTCGACCTCGCCAGGGATCAGATAGGCCAGGTCGCCGTCGGTCGTGAGGATCGCGTCCTCGCCCGACACGCTCAACTCCTCGGTGGCGTCCCCGCGCAGCTGCTCGTACCGCTCGGCGGCGTCATCGGAGCGGGTCGCGACCACGCTGTACTCCTCACCGTCGTCGGTGTCGAGGATCGTGGTCTGCTCGGTCACGGGATCGGTGTCGTCGCCGCTGGTCTGACGCACCGTCGTGGTGCTCTCGGCCGTCCCGCTGGGCAGGCGACGGAGCTCGAAGAGCCGGGGCAGGTCGATGTCCGGCTGGTCCTGTGGCGGGGTGTCAGGCGGCGGGACTCCTCCAGGCTGGTCCTGCGGCGGCTGACCCTGCTCGCCTGATGGCGGGGTGGACTGCTCCTCCTGACCCTCCTCACCCGGCTCCGGTGGCTGGTCCTGCGCGCCCGGTTCCTGGCTGCCCGGTTCCTGATTGCCGGGCTCCTGGGCGCCCGGGTCCTGGCTGCCCGGGTCCTGCGACCCGGACGGAGCTTCCTCGGTCGGGTCGTCACCCGGTTCGGACCCCTCCGGAGCCTGCTCCCCGGCGGGCCCGTCGTCGGGGGCCGGTCCGGGGTTGTTCGGTTCCGGCTCGTCCTGGCCCGGCTGGCCCTGCTCCTGCTCGTCCTGGTTCTGCTCGTCCTGGTCCTGCTGGCCCTGGTCCTGCTGGCCCGGCTGGTCGGGGGCGGTCGAGGGCTGGAGCGGCGGGGGCGGTGGTGGGGCCTGGGACTGAGACTGCGGCGGATCATCCTGTGCGAGGGCGTCGTTCTCGTCGTCCAGCAGCAGCAGGGCCGCGGCGATGCCGAGCGCCACCAGCAACAGCACACCACCGATGGCCAGCGCGATCTGCTTCGCCGACACCGACGCATCGTCCTCGGGTGCCACGACCTCGGCGTCCACGCGGTTGCCGATGTTGGGCGTCTTCGGTGGCGGGACAGGACCGTACGGCGGTTCGTAGGGCAGGTCACGCCACGTCGGCGCGGTCAGGCTGACGGGGCCTGGGGTGCCGGCCGGTTGCCCGAACGGGTCCCCGGAGCCGAATGGCTCGGGACCAGACGACCCGGAGGCGCGCACCCCGAACTCAGCGTTGCGTGACATACACCCGGGACCGTATCGGCGACGCGGTAAAGCGGGGGTCAAAGGTCGACGTAAGCCGGCTGCCGCTGGAGAACGGTGATGACACGCCAGACCCCGTCATGGGGCGGGCAGCTCTCCGGTCTGGAGCAGGTGGGTGAATCCGGTCTCGTCCAGGATCGGCACGTCGAGCTCGGCGGCCTTGTCGGCCTTGGAGCCGGGTGACTCCCCGACCACGACGGCAAAGGTCTTGCCTGACACGCTGCCCGTCACCTTCCCACCGGCGTCGAGGACGGCGTTCTTGGCGGAGTCGCGTGTGTAGCCCTCCAGCGTCCCCGTTATGACCACCGACTTGCCCGCGAGGACGTCACTGGACTGGGCGACGTCGTCGGTGTCGGTCCGAACACCCGCGATCACCAACTTGTCCAACAACTCTGCGTTTCGTTCGTTGGCCAGCCAGGACGCCAGCGTGTCTGCGATCACCGGGCCGACCCCGTCGATGGACGCGATCCGTTCGGCGTCGGCTTCCCGGATCGCCGCCAGGTCGCCCAGCGAGCGGGCGAGCAGCTTGGCCACCGTCGGCCCGACGTGGCGGATGTTCAGCCCGACCAGGAGCCGCTCGATGGGCTGGGCCTTGCTCTGCTCGATCCCCTCCAGCAGCAGGTCGGTCTTCTTCTGACCGAACCCCTCGAGTGCCAGGACGTCCTCCGCAGCAAGGTGGTACAGGTCCGCCAGGTCGGCGACGAGGCCGGCATCGAGGAGCACCTTGGCCGTCTCGTAGCCCAGGCCCTCGATGTCCAGGGCCTTCCGGGAGGCGAAGTGGTCGAGCGTCTCGAGGATCCGGTTCGGACAATCGACGTTGGTGCAGTACGTGTCGGCGGCGTCGGCGTACCGGACCAACTCGGTCCCGCAGAACGGGCACTCCGTCGGGAACACCCACGGGCCGGCGTCCTCGACCTCGTCGGGTCGCAGGGACAGCACGGGTCCCAGCACCTCCGGAATCACATCACCCGCCTTGCGAACCACCACCGTGTCGCCCGGCCGGACGTCCTTGGCACGGGCCTGGTCCTGGTTGTGCAGCGTCGCGTAGGTCACCGTCGAGCCGGCGACGAGGACCGGTTCGAGGACGGCGTACGGGGTGGTTCGTCCGGTCCGGCCGACGTTCACCTCGATCCGGTGCAGGAGGGTCTGCACCTCCTCCGGGGGGTACTTCCACGCGATCGCCCACCGTGGGGCCCGGGAGGTGGAGCCCAGCTGGGCGTGCTGGGCCAGCGCGTCGACCTTGACCACCACGCCGTCCAGTTCGTAGGTGGGGTCGTGCCGGCGCTCGCCCCACTCCTCGATGAAGGCCTCGACCTCGGCGATGCTCTCCACACGCGTCGTCTCCGGTGCGGTGGGCAGGCCGGCGTCGCGGATGAAGGCGAGGAACTCGCTGTGGCTGGCGACCTCGAGACCCTCGGTCACCCCCATTCCGTGCGAGATCAGGGCCAGCGGCCGGGTGGCCGTCACCTTGGGGTCCTTCTGCCGGAGCGCCCCGGAGGCGGCGTTGCGCGGGTTGGCGAAGCGTGCCTCTCCGGCCGCCTCGCGTTCGGCGTTCATGGCGTCGAAGGCGGCGACCGGGTAGTGGATCTCACCCCGGACCTCAAGCACCGCTGGTGGCGTGTCGGTGGCCAGGACGGCTGGGATGCCCTCGACGGTGCGGATGTTGGCCGTCACGTCCTCACCCGTCGTGCCGTCACCGCGGGTGACCGCCTGCACCAGGAAGCCGCCCTCGTAGATCAACGAGATGGCGACCCCGTCGACCTTCAGCTCACAGGTGAAGGCGTGCTCCGCACCGTCCAGGCCACGCTCGACCCGGTTCGCCCAGGCGCGCAGCTCCTCCACCTCGAAGGCATTGTCCAGCGACTGCATCGGAACCCGGTGGGCGACGGACTCGAACGCCGAAGAGATCGGAGCTCCGACCTTGTGCGTCGGCGAGTCGGGATGGTCCAGCTCGGGGTGGTCGGCCTCGAGCCCTTCCAGCTCACGCAGGAGCTGGTCGAACTCGGCGTCCGTGACCGTCGGGTCGCTGAGCACGTAGTAGCGGTAGCGGTGGGCCTCGAGCTGCTGCCGCAGGGCGGCCACGCGCTCGCGAGTCGCAAGATCTGCCATCAGGCGTGCATCCTACGGAGGCGAGTGACACCTCGGCCGGGGCAGGTGACCATCAAGGATCGGTCAAGACTCACAGCTCGGCGGCCGATGCGAGCAAGGCAAGGTTAGTATGCGGTCCAACCGGGTCAGAATGCCAGTTAGGACAGACAATACGGTCTCGGAGGTCGAGGGCAATGGTCGAAGTGTTGTGGGTCAGCCTCTTCGGAGCCGCACTCGCCTGGCTGCAGTCGCGCAGCAACCTCGACGAGCAGACCGACATCAAGGTGCCGGTCGATGACGAGTGGACCCGCTGGGAAGAGGAGATCCACGACTGGAAGGACAGCTAGTCCGTCCGGAGCCGACGGGGCGGGCAGACCCGGTCTGAGCCCACCCGCCCCTGCATCAGCGCGCGACCGTCACCTCACTCGTCATCACTCGTCGTCGAGGATCCCCTCGCGGAACCCCCAGGGCGGGAGTTCCTCGACGATCTCGAACGTGAACGTCTGCCGCATCTCCCCCGCGTAGGGGTCGGCGGCCACGACCTCGGCCGTGTGGACGCCCACCGGCAATCCTGACATCGGGTAGGCCCACAGGTGCGGTGACTGGTCGGTGCCGGCGTCCTCGGGACGAGGATCAGCAGGGCCGAACTGTGCCCCCTGGAACCGTTCGTACCCTTGGGCCCGTGGGTCTCCGGACGTCGAGACGAAGGCGTGTCGGGCCACCTGCAACTGCCGGACCATCGCGTAGGGGTCGGCGTAGGCCAGTCCTTCGAGGATGCCCTCGCCCGCGCCCGGTTGGGT
Organism: Euzebya tangerina; assembly: GCF_003074135.1. Lineage (NCBI taxonomy): Bacteria > Bacillati > Actinomycetota > Nitriliruptoria > Euzebyales > Euzebyaceae > Euzebya > Euzebya tangerina. The sequence goes on from NZ_PPDK01000004.1 coordinate 131,998, forward strand.
CAGGGTCATCGGCTGGGGTGGGCCGTCGTTGATCGACACCGTGACCTCGGCGTCCCGGGTGGCGTTGTAGATGTTGGCGGTCATCGTGGAGGTGTCGAGGTCGGCCGCCGGCACCACGTCGGGGTCTCCGAGGTCGTTGATGTTGACCGGTGGCACGTCGTTGTTGTCACCGTCGAACTCCCGGAGCGCGGTTGCCCAGTCCCGGAAGGTCGGGGTGTTGAGGGCGATGCCCATGCTCTGGCCATCGTCCAGCGTGGTGGCGTCGAAGGTCGAGGTGTACGTCGGCCCGTCGAAGCTGAACGTGGAGTAGCCGCCTGGTGTCCCGTTGCGGGCAAAGCCCATGGGAATCCCGTCGGCGTCGAGGTCACCGCCCCACCACGCACCGGAGCCGGCGCCGGCGACGACGTGGGGGAAGGGGATCGCGGTGACACCCACGGTGTCCTGCCAGCCGGCGAAGGACGTGCCGGGGCTCATGTGCTCCAGCGTGTGGGTGTGTCCGGAGATGGACAGAGCCGGCCGACCCTCGAGCAGCGCGTACAGCTCGGCCACGTCGTCGGTCTGGTGCTTCGTGGCCTCGGAGTCGATGAACGACACCAGGGGGATGTGGGTGGCGATCACGACGAGCTTCTCTGGCGGCACCGTGGCGAGGTCAGCAGCCAGCCAGGCCATCTGCTCCTCCCCGATCACACCGTTGTAGTCAGGGTGGTCGGCAGGGTCGTCACAGAAGTCGCGCGTGCCGTCGGGGTTGTCCTCGGGTGTACAGGGATACCGCACGTTGTCCAGCCCGACGAAGTGCACGGCGCCGATGTCGAAGGAGTAGTACGACGGGCCGATCTCCCGACGGTAGGTGTCCGTGGAGTGCGCATCGCTGTCGGCGTCGAAGTCGAGGTCGTGGTTGCCGGGGACGGCGCGGACGGGAACGCCGGCCTGGCCCATGATCTGCCGGAACCGCGGATAGAGGCCGAGGTCGTCACCCATCAGGTCGCCCAGCAGGAGGGCACCGCACGCACTCAGGTCCTCGCGTGCGGCCAGGTCCTCGACGATGCCGTCCCGCAGATAGGACAGCTCACGGTGTGAGTAGGTCTGCGTGTCGCCGATCACCGCGCAGTTGAAGGCCGTCTCGACCGGCGAGGTGACCATCGGGAAGTTCACGGCCGTCGGGAGCGGTCCGCTGGGAGGCAGCCCCTCGAAGCGCAGGTCCGGTGATCCCAGAGGAACGTGGTGGTAGTGGAACTGGGGGAAGTTGTGCTCGTCGACGGGCACTTCGTAGCCGGCGGGCTTGGTGACGAACAGGGTCATGTTGTCGAAGGCGGGCAGCTCGTAGCGACCCTGAGCGTCGGTCAGGACCACGTCGCGGCCATTGGACACCGCGACGTTCGGCACCCCCGGCTCACGGCGGTCACGCCGGCTGTTGGTGTTCTGGTCGTCGAAGACCGCGCCCAGGATGGTCTCGGTATCGGTGTCGTCAGGTGCCTCGGCGAGTTCGGCCAGGGGGCTGTCGGAGGCCAGTGGGGTGCGGATCACCTCGACCTCTCCGACATAGGTGGGGTCACGATCGGCGCTGGCCGGTGCGGCCAGGAGCGCGAGGGTCGCGACGAGGACGAGGGCAGTGCTGGCGGCGACAGCACGGCCGGTCGGGGTCACGCGGTTCGGGACGAACCTCATGATGGGTCTCCTCTCAATCGGCGGAGCAGAACGCGGGGAGCAGCTCCCCGGTTCGGCGGTCGGCGGCGGACCGACCGGTCGGCACGATCGCGACTGCTGTTGGCCGTGACGCCAGCGCTGACCGGACAGCGAGCAATGGGCTGATGAACTCCTGTGAAACGCGCTGGCCACGCCCCAGTCCAGCCGCGTCGTCCCGTGTGGCGGCAACCTGCTCGTCGCCTGGCGGACCGCAAGTCGCCAGCCGTCCGACAGCCGGGGGTTGCCCAGCAGGCCTACGGTCGATCGGGTCGTGCGCCGCCTCATGACCACCCTGCTCCTCGCTGCCGTGCTGCTCCTGGTCGCCTTGGTGAGCACTGCAGCTGCCCATCCGCTGGGAACCCTGACGGTCAGCACCCACACCGGGCTCGTGGTGGCTCCGACCACGGTCGCCGTCGACTTCGTCGTGGACCTGGCGGAGGTCCCCACCCTGCAAGCCCGCGAGTTCGCCGACGCCGACGGGGACGGCGCGGTCTCGTCAGACGAGCGGCACGGATACGCCGAACAGGGCTGCGAGCGGTGGGCTCAGGAGTTGGACGTCGCAGAGGACGCAGACCCGATCCACCTGCGCGTCGCTGACGTCCGATCTGCGACCATCCCCGGTGAGAGCGGCCTGTCCACGCTGAGGATCGAGTGCGTCCTCTCAGGTGACCGGCCGACCCGAGCGGGCGCCGACGAGGCCGACCTCCTGACCGTCGTGGACCGCACCTTCCCGGACCGCTTGGGGTGGCGCGAGATCGTCGCCACCGGGGATGGCACCGAGGTGGTCGACAGCACCGTGTCCCCCGTCAGCCGCAGCAGCGTCCTGACCACCTATCCCGAGGAGTTGCTGGACGATCCACCGGACGTGCGTCGAGCGCGACTCCGCGTTCGGGATGGCGGAGGTTCCCTGCCAGGCCAGGACGCGCCGGCGACCACGCGGATGCTCGGGACGACAGGGATTCTCGCATCGTTGGAGGCGGTCGTCGCGACCCAGGTCCAGGCCACGGGCCTTGGCGTGGTCGCCCTGCTGGCCGCGTTGGCGCTCGGCGGGGTCCACGCGCTGGCCCCGGGGCACGGCAAGGCACTCATCGGTGCCTATCTCGTCGGGCAGCGCGGCCGACTGCGTGATGCGCTCGCACTGGCGGGAGTCGTCGCCGCCACCCACACCGCCGGCGTCGTCGTGCTGGGGGCGGCGCTGTGGACGGCCGCGGTCACAGCTCCGGAGCGCCTCTACCCGTGGTTGGGTGCCGGCAGCGGGGTCGTCATCGCCGCCGTCGGCGTGGTGATGCTGCGCCGTGCCAGACGCTCCGGTCACAGCCACAATCGCGGGCCCGTCCACGATCACGCACACGACGACGCGTCTGACCGGGGGCACCGACCGGCCACCCCCGATGACCACCCGACAACGGTCGGGCTTCCGACCCGAACCATGGTTGCCATGGGATTTGCAGGTGGGGTGGTCCCGACACCCTCCGCGGTCCTCGTGGTGCTGAGCGCCATGGCACTGGGTCGCCTGTGGGTCGGCATCGTGCTGGTCCTGGCGTACGGCCTCGGGATGGCGGCCGTCCTCGTCGGGTTCGGCGCCGCGCTCGCCACGGGCCGGGATCACCTGCGTCGCACCGGACTCCTGAGGGCCTCCGCCCGACTCCACCGGCTCAGCCACGCGTTGCCGAGCATCACCGCAGCCGTCGTCGTCGGCGCAGGTGCACTCGTGGTCGTGCGGTCACTGGCGACGCTCTGACCGCCCGCCGCTCAGCCCAGCTCGGCGTAGTCGACGCCCGTCGTCTCGACGCTGATCTCCCACAGGCGCTTGGCGTCCGCGGTGTTCAGCCCCTTCGGATTGATCCGGGCCTCGCCGACCGGTCCGCGCATCTCCTGGAAGCCCTGTGGTCCCCAGTAGGACCCGCCTGCAACATCACCGACGGCCGCGTAGATCTGCGGGAGCGCCCCGTCTGCCACGTCCATCGCGACCAGCGGATTGAGGACTCGCATGCTGACGGAAGCCACCTTGTGGAACAGGCCCCCTCCGGGCATCCGGACGCCGCTTGACTGCAGGTTGGTCGCCGTGTATCCCGGGTGTGCCGCCACGCTGGAGGCTCCGACCCCGGCGTCTTCGAAGCGCCGCTGGAGCTCCTGGGCGAACAGCATGTTGGCCAACTTGGAGCGACCGTACTGGGCGCTGGTGTCGTAGTCGTCGCCCTGCTGCTGGTGGAGGTCGGAGAAGTCCATCGTCCCCATGTGGTGCGCGCCGGAGGAGACGGTGACGACCCGCGCGTCGTCGGCCTTCAGGAGCGGGCCCAGCAGGAGACCCGTGAGCGCGAAGTGCCCGAAGTGGTTGGTGCCGAGCTGCAGTTCCAGGCCGTCGGCCGTCGTGGCCTCGGGCGTCATCATGATGCCGGCGTTGTTCACCAGGATGTCGATCTCGCCGTGCCGGTCTGCGATCGTGGTGGCGGCGTCGCGGACGCTCGAGAGATCGGCCAGGTCGAGCTCGACGAACTCGATCTTGGCCTGCCGGTTGCGCGGCAGGATCGTGGCTGCGGCCTCGTCGTACTTCGCCTGGGAGCGTGCGGTCATCACGACCGTCGCGGCGGCGCCGGCCAGGGCTGTGGCAGTCTCCAGGCCCAGACCCGAGTTGGCCCCGGTCACGACCGCCGTGGTGCCGGTGAGGTCGGGCATGTCATCAAGGGTGAACATGGTGGGAGCATGGCCTCGCAGGGGCGGGGTGAAACGCCGTCCTGCCATCGTGCACCATGTCACCTCAGGGCGACGTCGCCGCGATCGTGCCGCCCCCCAAGCACTCGTCGCCCTCGTAGACCGCCAGCGCCTGGCCGGGGGCCACCCCCGAGGGACGGTCGCCGGTGAACGTAACCTCGAGCCCGCGCTGGGAGGTCTGGTCCAGCCGCACCGGTAGCGGGTTTCCGTGGTACCGGACCTGTGCTGTGAGGTGCGCCTCGGCGTCGGGCCACCGCCCCTGCGTCCACGTGACCCCCTCGACCTGGACCAACTCCACGGCGAGATCCTCCCGCCGGCCGACGGTCACGGTGGAGCCCGAGATGCCGGTCACGAAGCGTGGCTGGTCCAACCCGCTGATCCCCAGGCCCTTGCGCTGGCCGATGGTGAACCGGTAGGCCCCCTCGTGCTCGCCGAGGACGGTGCCGTCGTGGTCGACGACCTCCCCCGCCCGCGATCCGAGTCGGGCCGAGAGGAAGCCAGCCGTGTCGCCGGAGGGGATGAAGCAGATGTCGTGGCTGTCGGGCTTGGTGGCGGTGATCAGGCCCCGGTCGGCCGCCATTGCGCGGAGATCCGCCTTGACGATCGCGCCCACGGGGAAGGCGGAGTGCCGCAGCTGCTTCTGCGTTGCCATGTACAGCACGTAGGTCTGGTCCTTGCCGGGGTCGGCCGGACGCATCAGGTGGACCATCCCGTCCTCGCCCCGGATCAGCCGGACGTGATGCCCGGTCGCCAGCTGGTCGAAGCCGGCGGCAAGGGCTCGCTCCATCAGCGCGGTGTACTTCACCCGCTCGTTGCACCGGACGCAGGGGTTGGGCGTCCGGCCAGCCGCGTAGGTGGTGACGAAGTCGTCGACCACACGCTCCTGGAACGTGGCGGCGAAGTCCCACACGTAGAAGGGGATGCCGAGGAGGTCTGCCACGCGACGGGCATCCCGCGCGTCATCCAGGGTGCAGCAGCCCTTGCCGGGCAGACCGGAAGGCGTGTCAGCCATCTTGAGGTGCACACCCGTGACGTCGTGCCCCTCCTCGACGAGGAGCGCAGCGGCCATGGATGAGTCCACCCCACCTGACATCGCCACCATGATCCGAGCCATCACGGCGACGCTACCGGCCACGCTCAATTGGTGCTGTGGGCGAGGTAGGCCAGGACAGCGGCCACGCGTCGATTCAGATGCTCGACATCGCGCAAACCCAACTTGCCGAAGATGGCGTTGCAGTGCTTCTCCACGGTGCGCTCGGACACGACGAGCCCGTCGGCGATGGCCGAGTTGTCTCGTCCGGTGGCCATGTGAGCGAGGACCTCGGCCTCTCGCGGCGTGAGGCCGGCGAGCGTCGCGGCGCGCCGTCGATGGCGCGCTTGGATCATGGCGTCGAGCACGCGCGGACCGAGGACGGACCGGCCTTCGTGGACCTCCCGAACGGTCCTGAGCAAGTCCTCGCCGCTCTGGAGATGATCGCGCAGGACGTAGGCCTTGCCTCCAGCCCCGCCACTGAGGAAGCCGAAGACGGACTCGGGGTCGTGCCCCTGTGCCAGGACGACGATGCCGATCGAGGAGTCCGGGGCGCCCAGATCGCACGCCGAGAAGGTGGCAGCCGAGTCGGGGCCGACACCGTCGACGTCGAGGACGATCACGTCGGGGCCATGCCGCCTGACCAACTGCTCCGCCTCTTGTAACGAACCCGCCTCCCCACGCAAGACGACGTCGTCAGCTTCGGCCAGCACGGTCCGCAGACCCTCGGCCAGCAAGAACTCGCCCTGCATGACCACAACGCCAATCGGTTCCATCCCGTATCCCCTAGACCCTGGTGGTGTCAGCACCACCACTGAAAGTTGCTGGCCACCCCTGTCGACAGTAACTAGTCATTCGCGGACCATTCGGACTGTATCCGAACGCCCGATCATTCGTAAGGAGATCCGCGAGATGACGCACAGAGCTACGTCCACTGCCACCCTCATGCTCACGTTGGCCCTCGTCGCCGCCCTGGTCCTGGTCGCGCCGACGCCCGCCGCAGCCGCGCCGTCCGCGATGGCGCAGGATCCCGCCGCGGCCGTTGAGGTCGACGCTGCCGAGCAGTGCGAACGCGCACGCGCCGCTGCCTCGACGAAGCGGGGTAGTGCCGACCTGACACAACTCGACGGGCCTGCGGCACGTGCGGCAGCCGCAGTCGTGCAGCAGGCGATCGGCGCCGGTGAGATCATCCTGCAGACACCCTCCGACCTGGTCGCTGCCGAGAGCGTCAAGGTGTATCGCATCGACACCGCGGGCGAGGCGTTCACGTCCGTGACCTACCCCGTCGGCGGCGACCTCAGTGTGCTGAGCAACATCACCGTCGTACTCGACACCAACAACGAGATCGTCCAGTACGCCGAAGCCCTGGTCAGCCAGTCGGCCGCCGACACCTTCGAGGTCCAGTCCTATGTGGACGGACAGCTCGTGGTTGATGAGGACACCGGCATCCCCTTCGCCAGCAACGACCTGCTCCACCAGGAGGTCGAGGAGCCCACGGCGTCCACGTTGGGTGCTCAGGCGTCGCAGAGCACGGCGCAGTGCTTGGCAGCGGTGCTGGGCGTCTCGGTGGCCTTCGCAGGTGTTCTTGCCTTCTTCTGCTCCGGGGCCTGCTCGACGGCCGTCACCCCACCAACTGCCGCTGTCTGTGCCGCCTGCATCGCAGGATTCACTACCATCGGAGGGGCATCCATCAGCGCCGTGGCCAGCTGCTTCAACTAGGGAGTCACCGTGTCCTCATCATCGTCCTCCTCCGTGACCCTGTTCGCGCTGCTGCTGCTTGGGATGGCGGTCGCCGCTGCGCTGCTCATCCTGCAGCTGCCCGCGCTCTTCACCCCTGAGGGCGGGAGCCCGATCCGCGTCCTCGTGCTCGCATGGGTTGCGGTGGCCCTTGGGATCGGCGCTCTGGTCATGCGGCCTGATCGAGCCGCGTAGCTCACCGCCCGCTATCAGCGACCATCAACTGCGAACAACCCTCCGGTCACTCTCTCTCGAAGGAGAGGTCGCGTGCCCGGAGGGTTCGAGGCGTCAATCGGACGAACTGCTCCCCGGCCTCGCGACGGAGCGCCGCCGCGAAGCGGTCCGGCCAGCTGTCCGGGTCCGCTCCCAGGTAGCGCGACAGCTTTCGCTGGGCCCGATCCCGGTCGAAGTCGACGACCTCGGCCCGGCCCCACGCGGTGACCGTCAGGATCTCCCCGCTGAGCAGATCGCAGGTGTCGACCACGAGACACACCTCGGGGTCCTGCTGGAGCGCCTCGGTCAGCGACGACCAGTCACCGGTGAGCCACCAGAAGCTGCCTGCCTCCCAGATGAACCAGATGGGGCGGATCACCGGTCCGGCAGTGGCCAGTCGGGCCGGGATCGCACGATTGAGCAGCGCCTCGAGGTCGAAGTCGTCCGGGAGCTCGACGGTCATATGGCCCCTGCTGTCGCCGGAACCAGCAGGCGGGTGAGCTCCGCAACACATCGGTCGATGTGTGCCTCCGTCGTGCCGAGGCCGAGTGAGAAGCGCAGGTGGGCGGCGTCGGTCGCCGCCTCGACGGCGTCCAGCACGTGACTGCGCTGCGCGGCGCCCGACTGGCAGGCCGAGCCGGTCGAGCAGGCGATCCCCGCCCGGTCCAGCGCCAGCAAGGTCGCCTCGGCATCCGCGCCGGTGACGGCGACGTGGACGTTGTTGGGCAGGCGCTCGGTCGGGTGCCCGTTGAGGGTCACCCCGTCCAGGGTCGTCAGCGCCTCGATCAGCCGGTCGCGGAGGGTGGTCAGCCGGATGCCCTCGTCGGCCAGCCGTCCACGGGCCAGTTCGGCGGCCGCGCCGAGGCCCACGATCCCGGCCACGTTCAGCGTCCCGGACCGGACGCCCCGCTCCTGGCGGCCGCCGTGGAGGACCGGATGCGGATCGACGTCACGCCGCAGGGTCATCACGCCGACGCCGGTCGGACCGTTGAACTTGTGGGCTGACAGTGCCGCGGCCGTGATCCCCCAGCCGTGCAGGTCGAGCGGGATCTTCCCGAAGGCCTGAACGGTGTCGGAGTGGAACGACACGCCGCGCTCGGCCAGGGCCGGGCCGATGAGATCGACCGGTTGGACCGTGCCCAGCTCGTTGTTCGCCGTCATCAGACTGACCACCGCCGTGTCGGGCCCGACGGCCTCCAGCATCTCCTCCGGGTCGACCCGACCGTCCGTACCGACCCCGACGATGTCCAGCCGGTGACCCTCGACGTCCCGGAGCCACTCGCAGGCCTCCAACACCGCGGGGTGTTCGATGGCGGAGGTGACGATGGCGGTACCCCGTCCCGCCTCGCGTGCCGCCCATACCAGGCCCTTGATCGCCTGGTTGTCGGCCTCGGTCCCTCCCGAGGTGAACAGGACCTCGAGGGGGGTGATCCCGAGTGCGGCCGCCACCTGGTCACGCGCGTCCTCCACGGCGGCCCGGGCCCGACGACCCAGGCTGTGGAGGGAGGAGGCGTTGCCGACGGACCCGGCGCGGAGCCACGGCAGCATGACCTCGGTGACCTCCGGGGCCACCGGCGAGGTGGCGGCGTGGTCGAGGTAGATGATCTCGTCCTGGCTCTTCACCTCCTCGACCGTAGCGGCGTCTGGTCAGCGCACCTCAGGCAACTCCGGCATCCCCCACCTGAGGGCGGGCCGCAGCACGACGGGTGTTGAACCACACCTCGGGCTCGGCACCGACGGTGTCGCCCAGGTCGCGGACGAGCCGGGCCACCTCGACGTCTCCGGGACGCATCGGCTCCCCACCAGGACCCGATCCCTCCTCACCGAGAGCCGAATCCTCCCCGCGGTGAGCCGCGCCGAACGCCAGGGCCAGGACCAACTTGCTGTCCACCACCCGGAGGGACCAGTCGGCGAGCTCGACGCCCTGCGTGATCCACCGCTCACGAGCGCGACGGACCACCCGGGCGGCGCCACGCAGGTCCACCCGGCGCGATCGACCCCCGAGCGACACCCGCGGCTGCCAGGCGCCATCCACCGCCGCCGGGGCGATCCGGGGCACTGTCGCCTTCGTCACCGGGTGGACACCGGCGTGCTCCATCCCGCCGACCCATGAGCCCGTCGCAGCCCGGATCACGACCGTCCCCCGCCAACCCAACGAGGTGACCACCAACTCGCCGGCCTGCCCCTCGTCCCGATTCGTCAGGTGCCCGGGGTCCCGGACGCTGACCAGCTCCAGGTCCGGATAGGTCAGGAACCCATACGTCGCATCGGGCGGATCCCCGGTTGCGACCGGTGCCTCGCCGTACAGGACACGCGAGATCTCGGGCGCCCAGGCGGCCTGCACCCGGACCTCCCGACCGGCCACCCGAGCACCGAGCTCCGCCAGCCGCGTCCGCAGAGCGGCCGCTGGCGGCTGTCCCACCGGAACGACCAGCCGGAGGTTCGGCAGGCGCGAGCCGGCCGCGAGCACCTCGAGTGCCTCCTCCGCCTCCGCCGTCGGGACGGCCAGGACGGACGCCGGCAGAACCGCCATACCCCGCCGGGCTGCACCGGCCACCGGCTCGGTCCCGACTCGTGGGTGCAGCGCCGACATGCGGGTGGCCAGGGCCGCGTGGTACAGCCCCCAGTAGCGCACCGACGGCCCCGCCGGGACCAAATTGAGCAGCGAGTCCTCAGCGCCCCACCCCATCACCTCCGCAAGGCGGGCCCCGGCCAGGTGCAGCCGGTCCAGGTCGGCGCGCGTGTAGGCGATGGCCACCAACCGGGCCACACCCGCCTCGTGGATGTGGACGGGCTTGTACCGGTACCAGATCGCGTTCCTGCGGCCGTCGCGACCGCCCCCGGCCGCTTCCCGCGCCGCGGCAACCAGCTCGGACCGGGTGGTGTGGCGCTTGAACTGGTCCTCGGTGGGACTGAGCAGCAACGCCGGGTTGCCGGGACCACCGGCGCCGGCCAGCGCCGCCTCGGTGGCAACCATCATGGTGTTCAGCTGGTCGACCGAGGTCAGCTTGACCCCGACGCCCTGCAGACGTCCGGCCCAGAACGGGTTGAAGGGCCGCACCTCCCGGCGGAGCCAGGTGTTCAGCACGGCCAGCTGCTCGCGGCGCAGCTCGGCCGGACGACGCTGGTACCAGGGGCGGGACGACATCGGGCGAGATGGTAGTTCGCTCCATCAAGCTTCCGACGGTCGGGGTCCGTGGAACGCAAACGCCCCCGACCGCGTGGACGGGGGCGTCGAACCGGTGTTGCGGGCGGTCAGCCCTTGCGCTTGTTGATCTCCTCGACCAGCGGCGGGATGACCTTGTACAGGTCACCGACGATGCCGATGTCGGCGATGGAGAAGATCGGGGCCTCGGCGTCCTTGTTGATCACGGCGATGGTCTGGGCTGTCTGCATGCCGGCTCGGTGCTGGATGGCCCCGGAGATGCCGTTGGCCAGGTACAGCTGCGGCGAGACCGTCTTGCCGGTCTGCCCGATCTGGTGGGAGTGGGCGATCCAGCCGGCGTCGGTGGCCGCGCGGGAGGCTCCGACGGCGCCACCGAGCGCATCGGCCAGCTCGCCGATCAGCTCGAAGCCCTCCTCCTCACCGAGTCCACGGCCGCCGGAGACGATGATGGCGGCCTCCGTCATCTCCGGTCGACCGCTGGCGGCCGCCTCGACGACATCGGTGATCTTGGCCCGGGTGGCCGACTCCGGGAGGTCGACCGACAGCTCCACGACCTCGGCCGCCCCACCGCCGGCACTCTCGGCCTGGAAGCTGTTCGGCTTGACGCCGATGAACTGCGCGCCGTCGCCGGTGACCTGGCACATGGAGTTCATGTCACCGCCGAAGATGGCCTTGGACGCCACGATCCGGTCGCCGTCGAGCTCGAGGTCCACCGCATCGGCCACCACGCCGCTGCCGGTGCGGACGGCACAGCGGGCGACGACGTCGGTGACGAACGGGTCGGCGGCGTAGAGCACCGCGTCGGCACCCGAGGCCTCGATGGCCGCGACCAGCGCGGCGACCTTCGGTTCGGTGGCGTACTCGTCGGCCTCCGCGCCCTCCCACACATAGGCGGTCGTGGCACCGAACTCGCCGACCTTGTCCGCAGCGGCGGCGGCTCCGGCGCCGAAGATGGCCGCGGCGACGCTGCCGTCACCGATCTGCTTGGCGGCGGTCAGGATCTGGTTGGAGACCTTCTTCGGGGTCCCGTCTTCGTGCTCGACCAGTACGAGGATGTCAGTCATCGAATTGCTCCCGGCTAGTTAGATGAACTTCTTCTCGACGAGGAAGTCGACCAGCGCCTTGGCGCCGACCTGTCCCGTTCCGTCGTCTTCGACCTTGTCGCCGGCTTCCTTCGGCGGCTTGGGTGTCGCCTCGAGGACGGTGGTCGAGGACCCCGCGTGGCCGGCCTCCTCCGGTGACAGGCCGATGGCAGCCAGGTCACGGGTGTCGAGCGGCTTCTTCTTGGCCGCCATGATTCCCTTGAACGAGGGGTAGCGCGGCTCGTTGATGGCTTCGACGACACTGACCACCGCGGGCAGCTGCGTCGTGACGGTCTCGTGGCCGCCCGCGGTCTCCCGGTCGGCCTCGACCGAGCCGTCGTCGCCGACGGCGAGCCGCTTGGCGTAGGTCAGTGCCGGGACGTCGAGGTACTCCGCGAGCATGGCCGGGACCAGCATCGAGCGGGCGTCGGAGGACTGGTTGCCCATGATGATGAGGTCCCACTCCTCGTCGGCGAGCGCGGCGGCCAGCACCCGGGCGGTGGCCGTGGCGTCAGAGCCCTCGATCGCGCTGTCGGTCACCTGGATCGCGGCGTCGAGGCCGTAGGACAGGGCCTTGCGGACCGTCTGCTGGGCGGACTCGGGGCCCATGCACAGGGCCACGATCTCCACGTCGTCGCGCGACTCCTTGAGCCGCATGGCCTCTTCGATGGACCACTCGTCGTTGGCGTTCAGGATCGCCTCGACGGAGTCGCGGTCGACGGTCAGATCGTCATTGACCTTTTTCTCGGCAGCGGTGTCGGGCACACGCTTGACCGGACAGATGATTCGCACGGTGGGTTACCTCGTGATCGATGGGTGGGCGTGGAAGTCGGTTACCGAAGGGTAGCCACTGGTCCGGCACGGCAGAGAATCGAGCGCACCCAAAGCCACGATTGGCCGACCTCTGACCATACCGACCGGCCGACAGAGGCCAGCACGGACGGCCGGACGATGAGGGCCTCTTGACGGTGTGGTCATCACTCCCCTACGGTCCGTCACAGCTCACGTCTACGGGGATTCGAGCGACGGTCCAGCCACGCCGAGCCGGACCGGTCAACCGACGTTCAACCAGCTCGCGCTCGCCGTCTCCGAAGGGTGAGTCCGCCGTAAGAACCGACAGACCTCGGCCATCCGATGGTCTCCCGCCCCGACCGGGCGGCGTCTGACGCCTGCGCCGAGGTCAGACACGAAGGGACGAACATGCCCACTCCGAATCGACTCGACGGGCGGCGTGCCTGGCCGGTGATCCTGGCCGCGCTCCTGCTGCCCGCCCTCTTCGCACTGCCAGCCGTCGCACAACCGGACCGTGGCGACCTCCAGGCCCACGACGCTGTGACCGAGCAGGCCACCGCCACCGTGTCCTCCCTCGACACCCGACTGATCGTCGGCTACGTCGACGGTGCCGAGGAGCGCCTGGACACCGCGATGGCCCAAACCCAAGCCGACGACGCCGCTGACATCGTCCAGGCCGAGGCCGAGATCGTGACGCGCACCGCCGGGGACGCGGCCGTCGTCCAGCTCGACCGGCGGCTCACGCCCGAGCAGGTCGACGCCTACGCCGCCGACCTCGAGGCCGACCCAGCCGTGGCCTACGTCGAGATCGACCAGGTGCTGACCACGCAGCAGTCCGACCCGCGGACCGACGAGCAGTGGCACTACAACGAGCCGACGGGTGGGATCGGTCTGGACGACGCGCTGGCCGTCAGCACCGGAGCCGGCGCCACCGTCTCCGTCATCGACACCGGCATCGTGAGCCATCCCGACCTCAACAGCCAGGTCGTCGGCGGCTACGACTTCATCAGCGACACCTTCATCTCACGCGACGGCAACGGTCGGGACGACGACTTCAGCGACGAGGGCGACTGGAACTCCGACGCGTCCCAGTGCCGGGTCAGCGACTCCTCGTGGCACGGCTCGCACGTGGCCGGCACCGTCGCCGCGGTCCAGGGCAATGGCGAGGGCGGTCAGGGTGTCGCCCCCGACGCCGACATCGTCGTCGCCCGGGCACTGGGTCGCTGCGGTGGCTTCACCTCCGACATCGCCGCCGCCATCGTCTGGTCGGCCGGCGGCTCGGTGACCGGCCTGCCGGCCAACCCCAACCCTGCTGATGTGATCAACATGAGCCTCGGTGGGGGCGGCAGTTGTGGCAGCACCACCCAGTCGGCGATCGACCAGGCGCGATCGCTGGGCGCGACGGTCGTCGTTGCCGCCGGCAACTCCTCGTCAGATGCGAGCGGGTTCAACCCGGCCAACTGCGACGGCGTGATCACGGTCGCGTCGACCAACCGTGCCGGCGAGCGGTCCTTCTTCTCCAACTTCGGGTCGCTCGTCGAACTCGCTGCTCCCGGTGGTGGCTCGGGTGGCGGCGTGCTCTCCACCATCGACAGCGGCGCCACCACACCGCAGGGACCGACCTACGCCGCCTATCAGGGCACCTCGATGGCCACGCCCCACGTTGCCGGTGTCGCCGCGCTGCTGATCGGCGCCGACGCGGGGCTCACGCCCGACGAGGTGGCCGATGCCATCGTCTCGACCACGCGGGCCTTCCCGGGCTCGTGCAGCGGCTGTGGTTCCGGAATCCTGGATTCTCCTGATGCGCTGGCTGCGGTCGGCGGTGGCGGCGGACCGGCACCAACGGACCCGCCGACGGAGCCGACCGACCCCCCGGCGGCTGACAACACCTTCACGGGACCGTTGGCCATCCCGGATCAGGGCACGGCGGAGGCACCGATCGAGGTGAGCGCCAGCGGCAACGCCTCCGCGACGACCGAGGTGTCGGTCGACATCTCCCACTCCTACCGCGGCGACCTGCGCGTCACGATCGTCGCACCGAACGGCTCGTCAGCGGTGCTGAAGTCTCCCTCGGGCTCGGACGGCGCTGACGACGTGGTCCAGACCTGGACCGTCAACGCGTCATCGGTGTCCGCAGGAGGCACCTGGACGCTCCGAGTGGATGACGTCTTCGCTGGCGACACCGGCACCATCAACGCCTGGTCCATCAGCCCGTAGCCCTCTCCGCTGCCTCGGCTGGCTGCGCCGCACCCCACGCCTCGGGGTGCGGCGTTTGCGTTGTCGGCCAAGACATCGGCCAGCGAGGAATTGTGGGTCGAGTGCAACTCCTACCGCAGTAGTGGCGTCTACCCAGGCCACGGACACCACACCTGAGGAGACGCCATGACCATCCGCTTGCTCGCCGCTGTTCTTGCCACCCTGCTGGTCCTGACCGCGTGCACCGCCGCCGATGACGGCGGCGAGGGTGCCGACACGACCGCCGGTGACGGCACGTCTGAGGAAGGCAGAGGCCTCGACGCCTACGTGGAGGAGGACACCGGGGGCGAGTCGGCCGCGGACGAGGAAGCCGGGGACGAGGACGGCGTCCAGGACGA
Source organism: Euzebya tangerina (assembly GCF_003074135.1). NCBI lineage: Bacteria > Bacillati > Actinomycetota > Nitriliruptoria > Euzebyales > Euzebyaceae > Euzebya > Euzebya tangerina. The sequence continues at coordinate 147,007 of NZ_PPDK01000004.1, forward strand.
AGCGATGGAGGAGGACGAGGAGGCGATGGACGAGGAAGAGCCGGCCTCCGGGGACGAGTCGGCCGCCACCGGCCAGGATCTCGCGATGGACGAGGAGGCGGCAGACGAGGAGGCGGCAGACGAGGGGGCGGCAGACGAGGGGGCGGCAGACGCCGACGCAGTCGCGGGCGCCGACGCAGTCGCG
>NZ_PPDK01000005.1 GCF_003074135.1 Euzebya tangerina
ACCCGTGATCATGTTCTTGACATAATCAGCATGGCCCGGCGCATCCACGTGGGCGTAATGCCGATTGTCGGTCTCATACTCCACATGCGACACATTGATCGTGATGCCACGCTCCTTCTCCTCCGGAGCCTTATCAATGGCATCAAACGCCGAGGCCGTCACATTCGGGTTGTGCTTGGCCAACACCGTCGTGATCGCCGCCGTCAACGTCGTCTTCCCATGATCGACATGACCAATCGTGCCGATATTCATATGCGGCTTCGTACGCTCGAACTTTTCCTTACCCATGGTTCTCTCCTGTGGTGAAACGCGTAATCGTTGAGTCGTTGGGGGTTACTCGCCGCGAACCTTCGCGACGATCTCGGTTGCCAGTGCGCTCGGGACCTGTTCGAACCCGGAGAACTGCATCGTGTAGGTCGCACGACCTTGGGTCTTCGACCGCAGATCCCCGACGTAGCCGAACATCTCACTGAGGGGCACGGTTGCGTTGACGACCTGGCTGTTGCCGCGGGCGGTCATCGACGAGACCTGTCCGCGACGGGAGTTGAGGTCACCGATGACGTCTCCCATGTAGTCCTCGGGCGTGACGACCTCGACGTCCATCACGGGCTCGAGCAGGACGGGCTTGCCCTGCTTTGCGGCGGCCTTGAGGGCCATCGAGGCGGCGATCTTGAACGCCATCTCGGAGGAGTCGACGTCGTGGTAGGAGCCGTCGGTCAGTTCGGCGCGGATGTCGACCAGCGGGTAGCCGGCCATCACACCGCCCTCCATGGCCTCCTGGATGCCCTTGTCGACCGACCCGATGTACTCGCGCGGGATGGATCCACCCTTGATCGAGTCGTCGAAGCGGTAGCCGCCGACCTCGCCGGTCTCCTTGCCGTCCTCGTCCTCGACCTTGATCTGGTCCTCTTCCGAGGCGAACGCGCCGGTCGGGTACAGGCTGATGACGAGTTCGGCGAACATGCCGGACCCACCGGTCTGGCGCTTGAGGCGCTCGAGGTGACCCTCGACCGGTCGGGAGATGGTCTCGCGGTAGGCGACCTCGGGCTTGCCGACGTTGGCGTCGACCTTGAACTCACGCATCAGACGGCTCACGATGATCTCCAGGTGGAGCTCGCCCATGCCGCCGATGATGGTCTGGCCGGTCTCGTCGTCGGTGCGGACGGTGAAGGTCGGGTCCTCCTCGGCCAACTTCTGCAGGCCGGAGCCCATCTTCTGCTGGTCGGCCTTGGTCTTCGGCTCGATCGCGATGTGGATCACGGGCTTGGGGAAGTCCATGGTCTCGAGAATCACCGGGTGGTCGGGATCGCAGAGCGTGTCACCGGTGGTGGTGTGCTTCATCCCGACGGCGGCTGCGATGTCGCCGGTGAAGGCGGCTTCGCGGTCCTCCTGGGAGTTGGCGTGCATCTGCAGGATGCGGCCGAACCGCTCCTTCTTGTCCTTCGTGGAGTTGATCGCCGACGAGCCCTGCTCCACCTGACCGGAGTAGACCCGGAAGTAGGTGAGCTTCCCCACGTAGGGATCGGTCATGATCTTGAACGCCAGGGCACTGAACGGTGCGTCCTCGGAGGCCTCGCGCTCCATGGCATCGCCCGACTTGGGGTCGACGCCCTGGACCGGCGGGACGTCCTTGGGGGACGGCAGGTAGTTCACGACGGCGTCCAGGAGCATCTGGACGCCCTTGTTCTTGAACGCCGACCCGCAGAGCACCGGAGTGATGGCGCCGGAGATCGTGGCGTTGCGGATCCCCATCTGGAGGTCCATGCCGTCGAGATCGCCATCCTCGAAGTACTTCTCCATGAGGGACTCGTCGGTCTCGGCGACTGCCTCGACCATCTTGTCCCGGTACTCCTGGCAGAGGTCCTTGAGGTTCTCGGGGATGTCGGTGACGTTCCAGGTGGCGCCCATGTCGTCGCCGGTGCCGTCCCAAACGCGGGCCTGCATGTCGAGCAGGTCGACGATGCCGACGAAGGTCGACTCGGCGCCGATCGGGATCTGGAGCGGGACGGGGTTGGCGCCGAGGCGCTCCTCGATGGTCCCGGAGGCCATCAGGAAGTCGGCACCGATCTTGTCCATCTTGTTGATGAAGCAGATGCGGGGGACGCCGTACTTGTCCGCCTGACGCCACACGGTCTCGGACTGTGGCTCGACGCCGGTACCGGCATCGAAGACCGCAACCGCACCATCGAGGACGCGGAGGGACCGCTCCACCTCGACGGTGAAGTCGACGTGCCCCGGGGTGTCGATGATGTTGATGACGTGTTCGTTCCAGGAACAGGTCGTCGCGGCGGAGGTGATCGTGATGCCACGCTCCTGCTCGTCGACCATCCAGTCCATGGTGGCGCCGCCGTCGTGGACCTCACCGATCTTGTAGTTGACCCCGGTGTAGTACAGGATCCGCTCGGTGGTCGTGGTCTTCCCGGCGTCGATGTGGGCCATGATCCCGATGTTCCGGACCTTGCCCAAGGGGTGCGTGCGCTTAGCCAATGTCAGTCACCTACCAGCGGTAGTGCGCGAACGCCTTGTTGGCGTCGGCCATCTTGTGGGTGTCTTCGCGCCGCTTGACGGCGTTGCCGATGTTGTTGGAGGCGTCGAGGAGCTCGTTGGCGAGCCGCTCGGCCATGCTCTTCTCACGGCGGTTTCGTGCGAACTGGACCAGCCAGCGCAGAGCGAGGGTGGTGGCCCGGCTGGGCTTGACCTCGATCGGGACCTGGTAGGTGGCACCACCCACGCGGCGGGACTTCACCTCGAGAGCCGGCGAGACGTTCTCCAGGGCCTTCTTGAACACCTGGACCGGGTCGGCGCCGGTGCGGGCACCGATGGTCTCGAACGCGTCGTAGACGATGCGCTCGGCGGTCGAGCGCTTGCCATCGCTCATGATCCGGTTGATCAGCTGGGTGACCTGGACGTCGTGGTACTTCGGGTCCAGGACCTGCTTGCGCTTGGGCGCGGGGCCTTTGCGTGGCATGCGTTCCTACCCTTCCTTCTTCGCGCCGTACTTCGAGCGCGCCTGCTTGCGGTCACGGACGCCGCTGGCGTCGAGCGCCGCGCGGATCACCTTGTAGCGAACACCGGGGAGGTCCTTCACACGACCACCACGGACCAGCACGATCGAGTGCTCCTGCAGGTTGTGGCCCTCACCAGGGATGTAGGCGGTGACCTCGATGCCGGAGCTCAGGCGGACACGGCACACCTTGCGAAGCGCGGAGTTCGGCTTCTTCGGCGTGGTGGTGTACACACGGGTGCAGACCCCGCGACGCTGGGGGGATCCCTTGAGCGCAGGAGTCTTGGCCTTGACCGTCTTGGCTTGCCGCCCCTTGCGGACAAGCTGCTGGATGGTTGGCATGTGGTTCCTCTTGGTGGTGGCTTGCGGGCTGGATGGGCCCATCTCATGTGGCTCGCGTCCGACACACGGTGTCGGGCGTTTCGCCTCAGGTTCTGGATGGCACGCGTCTGGCTGGTGCGGCGGTCGGCATACAGCTTGGGTGCTGCACCAGCAGTGGTTCTGCCAGTTACGCCTGTGGGGGAGCTGATGTGCGCAGTCACACACGAATGCGCCCGTAAGCACGGACGCGGACCCAAGAGAGTAGGTGGAGGGTGCCGAGGTGTCAACGTCGGACGCGCAGCCCACACGGCCAGGTGGACAGCCAGTGTCACCGGCTGTTGCCATGATGGGGGCATGCATCACGAGGGCCGGCACACAACCGCCGACGCATGTCCCCACCCAGAGGCCCATCGCCGAACCGGTCCTCGGACGAGCGATCCAGCGCCACGGGCCAGCGTCGCTCTGGATGATGACGGCGTCTGGCGGGTCCGCGGCGTCGACCCGGCCCGTCAGGTGCTGCGGAGCACCGCCACCACCCAGGCAGGGTTCCAGGCGGACTCGATCCGGGCGAGTCTGACCATGATCGATGACCCGATGCTCTTCCTGGAGGGGCCGGCGCACCGGGAACTGCGAACGGCAACGGCGCGCTTCTTCACCCCGAAGGCCGTCGCGTCCTACGAGGACATGATCGCGGCATACGCGGAGGAGCTGATCGAGGATCTGAGAGCGGCCGGCAGCGCGGACCTGTCGGACCTCTCCATGCGACTCTCCGTCCGGGTCGCGGCTGAGGTGGTGGGCCTCACCAACTCCCCCACCGCCGGCCTGGCCCGGCGTCTGGACGCCTTCTTCTCGCTCGAGCCGATCAATCCGCGCACCCGGCTGCGACCGAGCAGTCTCAAGGCGCTGGCCGTCGCCCAACTCCACACCGCACGCTTCTTCATCCAGGACGTCCTGCCGGCCATCCGGGCTCGACGCCGCCAACCGCAGGACGACCTGATCTCCCACCTCATCAGTCGGGAGTACTCCAACCTTGCGATCCTGACCGAGTGCATCACCTTCGCGGCCGCCGGCATGGTGACGACCCGCGAGTTCATCTGTGCAGCGGCCTGGCACCTCCTGGAGGACCCCGAACTCCACGCGACCTACACCGGCGGCGACCAGGCAGCTCGGACCCGACTGCTGCACGAGATCCTGCGCGTCGAGCCGGTTGTGGGCACGCTGCATCGTCGGACGACCGCGCCGCTGTCAATCACGCTGGAGGGGTACTCGGTCACCATTCCAGCCGGTGATCTGGTGGAGGTCGACATCCACGCCTCAAACGACGACCCGACCTGCGTCGCGGCCCCGGCGGACGTGGTCTGGCCCGACCGCGCTCGCACGTCGGGCGTGAAGCCGTACGGGCTCAGCTTCGGCGACGGCATCCACATGTGCCCTGGCGCCTTCATCGCGATCGAGGAGACCGACATCTTCCTGACGCGGCTGCTCAGCCTCGAGCAGTTGCAGTTGGTCCAAGAGCCCGAACTCGGACGCAACGAGGTCGTCCAGGGGTATGAGATCCGAGACCTCCGCGTCATGGTCTGAGCTTCTGGCATCCCCGCAATGACGGAGAGTAGTCAGGTCGCGATTGCGACGACGTCGCCCTCCCGTTGCCCTCAGCAGGCATTTCTGTAACGTCCCGTTTACACAGCGGAACGCTGAGTGTCTTCTCGATGACAGTGTTGGCGGATTGTTATCGCAGGGGTTGTGACGCTGCGTGAATGGAGGTAGAAGTGTTTTCACGTCACCCCACCACGGCGGGAAGCGCAGTGCGTGTGTGCGGGAGACGTTGGGCCCTGCGGTCACCAGACCGAGAGGGGGCAGTCCCAGAACGTCCAGATTGAGGGATCATGGAGAACATAGAGGTTCGACTCTTCGGGTCGATGCGCGTCCGGCGGGCCGACGGCTCGTACGTCGAAACGGCTGATTGGCGAACGTCGATGACCCGGTCGCTGCTGGTGCTGCTCTCACTTGCGGCACCGGCACCCATTCCGGCCGAGCGGGCGCTCGAGGCCATCTGGCCCAACGTGGACCCGAAGAAATCGCGGGCACGACTGCGAACGGCGGCATCGCAGATTCGCAAGACGATCAACAGCGACTGCATCGACCGAGAGGGCGACTCGTTGGTCCTCAAAGACGTGTGGGTCGACACCCGCGCCTTCGAGTCGCTGGTCGGGCTGGCGCGCCGACAGTTCATGCTCGGCCACACCGAGCGGGGCATCAAGGCAGCACACGACGCGCTGGGCCTGTACGCAGGAGACCTCTACGACGACGGCTCATCCGCAGAGTGGATCACCCCCCGGCGCGCCCACTTCCGGCGGCTCCACCGGGACATCCTCATCGAGACGGCTGAGGCCGCACTGAGCGTCGGACGACACCAGGACGCCGTGGACGCCGCTGTACAGGTGGCTCGCACCGCGCCGGCCGACGAGCGCGCCTGCCGGGCACTGATGCGGGGCTACAGGCTCCTCGGTGAGACGCAGGCGGCCTTCGCCACCTACGACACGTGCAAGACGGCCCTGGCGGAGTTGGTCGGCGCCGACCCGTCCGCCGAGACGCAGGCCGTCCACATGAACCTGTTGGGCTCGTCCCGACGACGGCCGGCACCGCCGGCATTCACCGGACGGGACGACGTGATGGCCCGGCTGACCGACATCACCGATGATGTCTTCGACAGGGCTGACGCCTGCCTGGTGCAACTGGTCGGCCCCGATGGCTCGGGGAAGAGCCGGGTCCTCGACGAGCTGATGCAGACCACTGCAGGTCAGACGTCGCTCATCCGGGTCGGAACCACGACCGGCGACCACGATCACACCCTGCTGGAGCGGGTGTCGGCGGCACTCAGCCCGTCCGAGGACAGCGGCACCATCGCCGTCGACCGACCAACGCTCCTCTGCCTGGACGAGATGCAGTGGGCCCCCGCAGCACAGATCAAGGAACTCGGCGGCCGCATCGCGAAGCTGCAGGCCCCATTGGTGCTGGTGGCCGCGACAACCGCTCCGACCGAGGCGAAGTCGAAGGTCGTCGAGCTCCGCTCCTTGGACACCGCCAGCGTGACCGCCGTCACCGAGCACGTCGCGGGCGGCCGGCTGGCCCCCGAGACCATCGCCTACCTGGTCGACCATGCCGGCGGCCAACCCGGCCCGCTGATCGACGAGGCAGCGCGGCTGCGCGATGGGGGCCTCCTGCGCCGCACCAGTGCTGGTCTGGTGCGGGTGGACAGCCAGTGGGGTGTGGTCAACACCACCACACCTCACGCCCAGGTAGAGGCGGCACGCTCGACCCTGCCAACCACGGCGCTGGACGTGTTGGACGTCCTCGCCGTCCTCGACGAGCCGATCAGCCTGGCGAAGCTGGAGCAGCTCCACGTCGTCGACGGCCCCGCGGCTGCACTCGATACGCTCCTCGACGTCGGGCTGCTCGTCCTCGAGGAGAACCGCTACGCCTTCTGCAGCCAAGAGGTGCGAGACGCGGCGTACCACTGGCTGCGCGAGAGCACACGACGACGGTTGCACGAGCACATCGGGAACGAGACGTCGGGGATGCTGTCCCACGCCAGTCGACTGCGCCACTGGGTGGCCGCCGGCTCGCCTCGTTCCGAGCAGCCCGGCCCGACGCCGATCACCCCCGTCAGCGCGGACACTCCCCTGGAGCTCGAGGTCCAGCTCGACGAGTTCGCCGCACCCCTCGACGCCGTCAACCAGGTGACCGCCTTCGTCGACCGTCTCTCCACGCTGGTCACGATCATGCAGCAGGCCAGGGGCAACGGTGAGGTCGAGACCGCCCGACACGCCTCGGACCTGGCGATCACGCTCGCCGAGACCCATCACCGTGGCAGCCTCCCCGAGCTGTACCGCTGGCGCGCCGAGATGTTGCTGTCCGACGAAGACGCGCTGTCCTGGTTGAGCAGAGCCGAGGAGGTCGTCGAGCCGAGCGATCTGATCGAGCGATCGGAGATCTCCAGCGCCCGAGGACGCGTGTGTTGTCAGTGGTCCACCCGACTGGCCGTCGAGGCCCACCGCAACGCGGTCAGCCTGGCGGATCAGTCCGAGCAGCTCGGGCGACGCGTGCGTGCCCGGGCGTGGCTGGTCGAATCCCTGCTCGCCGGCCGGGCCTTCGCCGAGGCGGACGAGGTCTCCCGGACCATGGCCGATCTGGCCGACACCGCCGACGACGACGTCCTGCGGGCGATCGCGCTCCGCACCATCACGAGGCCGCGACTGGCCATGCTCATGGGCTCGTCAACACGGCGGACGCTCAGTCGGGCCTGGCCAGCATCCCGAGAGGACCGGGACGTCCACGCCTCCATCGGCGCGGCCCTGGCCCATGCGGCGCACGATGCGGGTGACGAGGACGCGAGGGAGGCAGCCCATCTGGCTGAGGTGCTCTGCGAGGGCACACCCCGCGAGCCGTCGTGGCACCTGCTGGCCGCCCACCTGGCCATTGAACGAGGGGACATCACCGCCTGCCTCGGGAGCCTCGAGGCGATCGGCCCAGACCCGAAGTGGGCCGCCGTGCACGCCACCTGGCAACACCTGACCGCCGGCCGGTGCCTGGCCGCGCAGAACGACCACCAGGCCGCAGTCGAGCAGTTCCGGCACGCGGCCGAGTTGGCTCGCAACAGCGGTGCGACGCTCCACCTGGGCGAAATCACCGCGCGGCTGGCCCTCTCACTTTCCTCAACCGATTCGCAGGCGGCCCACCAACTGCTGGAGGAGGTCACGGCACGCATCGGCCCGGGCGGCCACCCCCGGGAGCAGGCGCTGCTGATGCTTGCCCGGGCACACCTCGTCGCCAGGGCCGGTCACGCCGCTCAAGCACGGGTGATCGCGCTGACCGCACGTCGTGTCGTCGACAAGGCAGGGCTCCCTCGCCTGGCGGACGAGATCAACGGCTTCGTCCGAGAACAGCTGACCCCCGAGCCACCCGACGCGATCATCGATCTGGCGAGTTTGCAGTCTTCTGACACCTCCGGGGCAGCGTCCACGCTATGGAATTCGAGGACCTTGTGACCTTAGACGTGCGATCGAGTGATGGGGAGGCACCACGCGCGACCGTGTACTTCAGCCCGGACCTGGCACTCGGCCCGGTCCCCCTCGCCAAAGTCGGAGCGATGATCGAGGACCTGGCCGCGGTCCGAGGCTCGCTCCGAGACGTCCCAGACGCCGATGCCAGCCCCGTTCCCGACACCCGTTTGCATTCCTTTGATACGCCGCTGGGACCATCCGATGGCATGAGGGACGCACGATTGCGATTGGTTCTTGAACTGACCGACGATGCCGGTGGAGGCACCTACGCCCGGCTCCGTCAATTCGATCAGACGGTCGACTACGGTCCGATCAACGTGCAGGACCTGCCGTTCCTGATCGAAGCGTTGCTCGACGAGCCGGTGCAGGTCGGCTCGCCGCTCGACGGGTGATCCGGCCGCTGGCGGCGGCACCAGCGGCCGTGGCCACGGCTCCGTCGACACGCCGCCTCGGCGTGGTCATCGTCACCTACAACAGCGCGGCCGTCATCGAGCAACTGCTCGACACGCTGCCGGCTGCGCTGTCGGGCATTGCGACGCATCGGGTCATGGTCGTCGACAACAACTCGGCCGATGCCACGCCCCACATCGTCGCCCGTCGTGACGACGTCACCCTCGTCCGCAACCCGCGCAACCTCGGCTACGCCGCTGCCTGCAACGTCGGCGCCGCCCACCTGGACGACGATGACGACCTCCTCCTCCTGAACGCCGACCTTCGCCCGGAGCCGGGATCGATTGCCCGAATGCTGGCGGTCGCCGACGAGCACGACCAGATCGCGGTCGTGGTACCGCGACTGGTTGACGACCACGGCGGGACCGCCCTGTCCCAGCGACGTGAACCCACGGTCAGCCGGGCCGTCGGCGAGGCCGTCCTGGGGCGCCGCGCCCGTCGCTTCTCACTGAGCAGCGAGGTGGTGGCCGATGCTGGACGCTACGAGACCTCCGGTCCGACGGACTGGGCCACCGGGGCGGCCATGCTCATCACGAGTGGCGGCCGTCGACGCGTAGGACGGTGGGACGAGCGCTTCTTCCTATACTCCGAGGAGACGGACTACTGCCTTCGGGTGGCAGACGCCGGAATGCTCACCTGGTACGAGCCGACCGCCACGATGCAGCACAGCGGGGGCGCCGCACACACCGATCCCCGTCTGTGGAGCCTGCTGACGGTCAACCGGGTGAAGCTGTTCGGCAAGCGCAACGGACCCGCAGCGGCCCGGCTGTTCTGGGCTGCGGCCTTCCTCGGCGAGGTCCTCCGACTGCCGCGGCACCCCCGTCACCGGGCTGCCTCCGGCGCCCTGCTGCGGCTGGCGCTGTCCCGCACGATCCCCTTCCGCACCGTGCGGTGGAGCTGATGGCCACCCGCCGGCCGCGCATCTGCCTGTTCGGCGCGTCGGACGACACCGGCAACCTCGGCGTCTCGGCGTTGATGACGGGCACGCTGCTGGGTCTGGCCAAGCGGCATCCCATGATGCACATGACCGTCTTCGATCACGGGCTTGGACACCGCGACGGCGAGTTGACCGCTCCCGATGGACAGACGGTGCCGTTCGACCGTCGCGGTGCGCGGATCGGACGCCGATACCACCGCGCGGAGAACCTGTGGACCATGAGCCTCGCCGCCCGGATCGGGGGGTGGGGGAACGCCGGGGCGCGGGCGGTGACCGACGCCGATGTCGTGCTGGACATCAGCGGCGGCGACAGCTTCACCGATCTCTATGGCCAACGTCGCTTCGATCAGGTGATCAAGTCAAAGCTGCTGGCCCTTCGGTGCGGCACGCCGCTGGTGCTGCTCCCCCAGACCTACGGGCCGTTCAGGCAGGAGCGCAACCGCAACGCAGCCGCAGACGTCCTGCGGCGCTCGACGCTGGCCTACGCCCGCGGCGCCGACGGGTTCCGGGCGCTGCAGGACCTGCTCGGCAACGACTTCGACCCGACCCGCCACCGCCAGGGCGTCGATGTTGCACTCACGATGCCGCCCCGACCGGTGAACAACGTCGTGGGCCAGCTGGTCCGCCGGGACGGTCGGCCGATCATCGGCCTGAACGTGAGCGGGCTGCTCTTCGGCAGGACGACCCGCCGCTACGACCTGACCATCGCCTACGACCGGGCCATCCTCGAGCTGGTCCAGCGTCTGCTGGCGAACTCAGACGCACGGATCGTGCTGATCCCGCACGTGACCGGTCAGGGGGAGTCCGATGCCGGAGCCAATCGACGCGTGGCCGACGTCATCGCCGATCCGGCCAGGGTGGTGGCTGCCCCGCCGGGCCTCGATGCCCAGTCCACCAAGTGGCTCATCAGCCAGACCGACTGGTTCTGCGGGACCCGGATGCATGCCACCATCGCAGCGCTGTCGACCGGCACCCCGGTCGCTGCGATCGCCTACAGCCACAAGACTCGCGAGGTCTTCGAGACCTGCGGAATCCCGGACGAGGTCGCCGACGCCCGTGAGCTGTCCACGACGGAGCTGGTGGACCAGTTGTGGGGGTCGTGGACGCGCCGGGACCTCGTGACGGCCCAACTCGCTGCGGCCCGCGCGACCCTCCTGGGGGCCGCCGAGCGTCAGCTGGACGAGATCGCGGCGGCGTGCGGCGTTCGGGTGTCCGGGTCTGCAGCCCTGCCGCGCTGAGACGGCCTGCCCGACAGAGAGTCCGCTGCCCCGCTGAGGGCTCCTACGCCGCAGCCGTGCGCTCTGCAGACGCGTGGGTCCGCGGAGTCCTACCAACGGCACGCTTGGCTACATCGACCAGGCTCCGCACGCCACGGTGCATCACCACGGGGACGGTCGTCACCATGATCACGAAGTCGAGCCGCAGCGACCAGTTGTCCACGTAGTACAGGTCCAGCATCTCGTAGCTGAAGAAGCTGGGGTTGTCACGGGCCTCGACCTGCCACAGACCAGTCAGCCCGGGCAAGACCCGATTGCGGTCGACCAGACGGCCTTCGAACGCCGCAGCTTCCTCGGGGAGGGCCGGGCGGGGCCCGACGAGGCTCATCTCACCGCGAAGGACGTTCACGAGCTGGGGCAGTTCGTCGATGCTCGACGCGCGGAGGAAGCGACCCAGACGCGTGACCCGTGGGTCGTGGGCGATCTTGAACAGTGGCCCCGTTCGCTCGTTCTGCTGCGCGAGCGTGGCCTTGCGCTGCTCCGCATCGCAGACCATGGTCCGGAACTTCAGCAAGGTGAACGATCGGCCGTCTTGGCCGATCCGGCTCTGCCGGAACAGGACCGGCCCGTCGCCACCTGCGCGGATCCCCACGGCGGCCAGGGCGATGAGCGGTGAGGCCAGAGCCAGCACAACGGCGGAACCGACGATGTCGACGGAACGCTTCACGGCCGCCTGCCAGGTGCGCGCATGGCGGGTTCGCACACGGACCATCGAGCCGACACCGAGCGTCGACAGCTTGATGGCGCTGGGATCAAGCCCGCCGAGACCAGCCGACACGTTGATGTCGACCCGCTCCGACTGCAACTCGCGGAGCGCGGTTCCGAGCGCATCCGGCCCCAACCCGCCGCCCGCGATCACGATCGAGGTGGCGCCAGCCGATTGCGTGATCCTGCGGATGTGGTGCAGGGTGCCGAGCCACGGCAGGCCGCGCAGGCCGGGGTGAATGTCGAGTGGGTGGCCGACCCGCCCGACGACGGTGAGCGCCAATTCGGGGTACTCGCTCATCAGTCGGTACAGCCAGGTGGCCTCTTCATCGTCACCAACCAGGACGACGCGCTGCGGGCTGGTCCAGTGCTCCGGCAGCCGTCGTGCCACAACCCGGGTGAGTGCACGTCCGATCGCCAAGCCGAACACCAGGACCACGCTGAACACCGCAACACGGGTCAGGTGGAGCGGAGGCAGCAAGGTCGCCTGCACCAGCAGGAGGGCCAGTCCGACCTCCAACGAAACCGCCGCGAGCTCCATGGTCTCGACGGTCCGGGCCTTGCCCAGGGAGACGCTCTGCCGGCGGCCGACACCCAAGCGGAGCAGCGCTACCGCGACGGCCACCCCGACGATCTGCAGGGTCTGCACTGCGGACTGACCGCTACCGAGGACGCCGAACCCGACCGCACCGACAGCGCTCAGGTCAACCAGACGAGCCACCACACGCCAGTGGCGAGGACTGCGTAGCCCCGCATCCGGCAGGGACGGCTCACGTGCTGCCGGCGACGTGGACTCGACGCGGACGTCGGTCTCGACGTTCCGTGTCGCCGAGCCGGTATCCCGCAGGTTGATGACGACGTGATTGCCCTGGGTCATGCTGCCCTCGTCAGCGGTCGCGTGCGCTCGGTGCTCCGCGGTTCCTCGTCCAGCTCGAATGGTTGGACACCGGAACGCATGCATCCGCGGCTCGCCGCCGCCGTCAGGGTGGCCCGGTCGAGCTGATCGGGGTCCGACACCGTCGCCAACCCGAGACGCTCGACCTCGGTTGCGGTGATCCGCTGGTGGTTGTCCACGTGTTCGTCGTGGTCGGGGTCGCGGGGTAGGACGACCGGATGCTTTCCCGCCTGGAGGCAGCTCAGGATCACGCCGGTCCCCGCGTGTGCAACGACCACGTCGGCCCACTCGAAGAGCATCGACATCTCGTCCGCCGGGATGAGTGCCTCGCAGCGACCCGGCAGCGACTCCTCTGACGTGGTCACACCGAGCTGCCAGACGACGGTGTCGGCTCGGCCGAGATTCCGCCGCACGGCCTGCACCAACCGAGGAAAGGTGTAGGAGGGGTGGGTTCCGAGGCTCACCAACACCTTCAGGCCCCTCGTGGGCTCAGGTCGTGGTCGCGAGGGCATGAAGCCCTCGTAGATCGACCCGACGAACTGCCAGCGCCCACCCGCCCAGTCTGGATACTGGGTGTACAGCTTGACGCCGGGAGCCAGGGCTTCGAGCAGTCGACCGCTCAGTGACGGCCCGGTCACCCGTGACGCGCTCTCGATGTAGTGCGTGGGGATGCCCAGCTGGGCCGACTGCATGAGATAGGGAACCGCGATGCCGGCGCCGGTGCTGATGACGCGTTCGATGTGACCACCTGCGAGGACTCGATTGGCTCCACGCCAGTTCCGGGCGGCGTTGCCCAGATGGCGGGTCGACGGCCCGTAGCCGCGGACGAAGTGATCGTGGGCCAGCGTGCTCTCGGCGTGGAGATCGTCGTAAGACACCCAACTCGATGGCCCGAGTGCCGGCTGCAGCCGCCGGGACAACATCCGAAGCTGTGTCAGGTGACCGCCGGCCGAGGCCACCATCAGGGTCGTTGCCTGTCTCATGTCAGACTCCTCCGATTGCTGTCGAACCCAGCATCGGAGCGGGCTGTCAAGACCTCGCAAAACGCAGCAATGGACCCAGCGGACCCCGTCCTCAGCCGCTCCTGGAACCTGCGACGTGTGGAGCCCAGCCCGAGAGGTCGAGTCCTGTCAGCGCTGCCAACTCACGATTGTCGGCGGCGAACTGATCGTCGATCTCTCGGAGGACGCTGCGATCGGACGGATCCAGGACCTCCTTCGAGGAGAACTGCCAGCGGTCGTAGAGGCGCTTCACAGGCCGGGCCATCGTTCGGTAGCCGGGCAGTCGCCTCAGTGATGGAAGCACCGACCGGAGCGCCGTGTCGCCTGCGGCGACTCGGGGTGCGCGACTGGTGTTGTGGGCTCGGAGTGAGTGGTTGTCGTAGAAGGCCGGATCGATGCCGACGTGTCTGGCTATGCCCGCGACCACAGCGATCGGGCTTTCGACCAGATCCTCGAAGAGCACCGTGTGGATGCGGTCGCGCCCAAGCCGGTCGTACCACGATGACAGGTAGGTGACGTACCGCGAGTGGTCGAGGGTGCCCGCGAGGATGGTCATGCTGCCCGGTATTTCCCGCCCTTGGAGCCGTTCGACGAATTCGGCGAAGGAGACGCGTCGATCCAGGGCTCCCTGGCGGTTGCGGGCGTAGTTGTACATCGAGTACACGCGGTCGGATGGGCGCCGGAGGCTGAAGACGACCTTGACGTCCTCGAGTCGCTCCAGCACCTGGAGAGGCGTGTGCTGATACATGTAGTCCGGCGTTGCGTCCATCACGACGCGGTGCCGGTCGGCCCGGTACTCGGGGAAGAACTGGCGGTAGCCCGCCATCCCGTGAACCGACACGTTCGCTGCCTGCCGGGCCAGCGAGTGGTCCCGATCGAACAGGAATCGGGTCTCCTTCGGCTGGGCCGGACAGACAGCAGGGTGCAGTGCCAGGTACTCGTACAGCGAGGTGGTGCCGCACCGTGCCGCGCCCGCGATGACGAGGTTCGGGTACAGGCTGTCGCGGTCACGGTGCATGTGCGTCCACCGTGTTGTGACGGGTGGGGGCGACGGTTGGGGGAACGGCGAGGGGTCTGATGCCCAGCTCTCGTTCACGCTGCCGCATCCGCTCCAGTCGAACGATCGTGTACAGGGCGCCCGCGCATCCCATCAGCACGAACAGCGTGCCGTACAGGATGCGGTAGAAGAAGGCGTCGAATGTCGCCAGGCTGCTGGTGATCGCCAGGATCGAACTGGCGAGTGCCTGCCCGAGATGGCGTGTCTCGGCAGCCTGGGAGAGCACGCCCGCTCGATGTGCCAGCGCGGCAGCGCCGAGCAGCAGCAGAAGGGTGAGGCCAAGACCCAGAAGCCCGTTCTGAATGGCAGTGCGATACAGCTCGTTGTCCAGCAGGAAGTAGTCCTCCTGGTTGTAGGTC
Organism: Euzebya tangerina; assembly: GCF_003074135.1. Taxonomy (NCBI): domain Bacteria; kingdom Bacillati; phylum Actinomycetota; class Nitriliruptoria; order Euzebyales; family Euzebyaceae; genus Euzebya; species Euzebya tangerina. The sequence continues at coordinate 15,070 of NZ_PPDK01000005.1, forward strand.
CCGAACCCGATGCCAACCACGGGTGACTCCCGGACCAGCTCGACGACGCGCGGGAACCGCTCGGTGCGTGCCGTGATGCTCGGGTCGCTACCGGCATTGAGGATCAGGCTGCGGATGGTGCCGAGCAGGCCAGGAACCACTGCCCACATCGCACAACAGAAGACGCCACCCATCACCGCCATGTGGAGCCGTCGACGCGCGGACCACGCAAGGCTGAGCGTCAGCAGACCGACGACCGCGGCCACCATGGCAGAGCGGCTCAACGACATGGCGCCTCCAGCACCGAGGAGGAGGACGGCGGTGGTCGCCAGACGGCGTACACGCCGGGACGGCCCGTAGAAGGCGTGATGCAAGGCGATCGGGATCAAGCCGACGCACACGACGCCGTACTCGATGGGATGAAGCGCCGTACCGAAGGGGCGATTGAAGATGGACCGAGAACCGACGCCGAACAACTCGCTCTTGAGCGTCAAGCCAGGAACGCGGATGAACTGGACCGGGTCGAAGCCGGTGGTGAACTGGATAACGCCGATCAATGCCATCAGCGCGCCGACGGCTGTCAGCCGACGCGTGAAGGTGTCCAGACGATCACGCTCGCGGACACCCTCGGCGATCAGCATGGCGACGCCGCTGCCCGCGATGAGCGCGGCGAAGCTCCGGAGTGAACTGTTGGCCTCCACATCCGACAGATGGCGAAGCCAGGCAAAGCACAAGCTGACCCCGCAGAACCAGACGTAGGCACCCATCAGCCACCGCAGCGGCTGCGGCTCCTGGGGGAGCGCCAGCGCAGGGTTGATTCGTGAGAGGAACCACCACAGTGCGCAGACCAGCGCGAGCATCACGGCGGGTGTTCCGATGTCGCTCAGTGGGCCGACGACCAGCCGCGCCGGCAGGACGTAGAGGAAGCCGAGATAGACGGTGAGGACGGCTACCGGGTCCCGACGACTCATCTGGGACGCCAGGAAGAGACCGACCAAGCCCACCCCCGCGACTGCCAGGAGCAGCAGCAACGTGACCATCAGGCAGCGGCGTCGGTCCGGGGCCGGCGCCGCCGCAGGCGCTGGCGGGAAGCCTCTCGCGACTCCGGACGCTCTGTGTTCGTGGTCGGCGTCGTCTCAGCGTCCTTCACCGCAGGTGGGGGTGGAACGTTCGTGGCGACGAAGCCCGACGCACCCGCGTGCGAGGCCTGGTTCGAGCGACGCCGGGCGATCCCGTCGACTGCCAGCGCCAGCATGACGGACGCGAGGACGCCGAGTGCAGCCAGCGTGACCAGAGGCCGTGTCAGATTGGTCGAGAGCAGCGCTGCCTCGCGAGGCGTGACGAGCCCTAGGAGTTGCAGGCGTTCCGTCGAAGCCACGCCCGCGGCGTCCTGCAATTCGTCGAGTCGAGCAGACAGTGCCGAGTTCAGCCGTTCGTACACGGCGATGGTCTCGTCGGCCGATGTTCCGGTCACCTGGAGCGCGATGATGGGAGCGCTGTCGCGTCCCTCGGCACCGACCGCGAACTCGACCTCCTCCCCGAGGCCAAGCGCATCGATGAACCCCGGATCCTGCATGCCGGCGGTGAGGACTCGCACGGTGTAGGCATTGGCCCCGTACGGGTTGCTGCCCACAGCGAAGTTGGAGATGATGGCAGACCCACGGGCAACGTAGTGGATGAGCGCTGGAGACTCGGCTGTCGTGATGGTGAGGTACTCGGCCGCAGCCATGGTTGGTTCGGACAGGACCACGAATGCATCGGAGCCGGTGCCGAGGTCATCTGCCTGCTGACGTTGCAGCAGCTCAGCCTCAGCACGTTCGAGGAGGACCGCCACCGTGTCGGACAGACCGTCAGGGGCCGTGCCTGAGGCCTCGATGTTGATGATGCCACCGTTCTCCTGAGGCTGGATGCTGTACTGCGTCGGCAGACCACGGGCCTCCAGATCTTGGACGACCTCGTCGCTGCGGAGGATCTCCGCAACAATGAAGTTGTTGACGGTGCGCGCCTGGCTGGATGCCCCCTCTTCCTGACCGACAGCCCGCTGCAGGAGGACCGAGCCAACAGCCTCATACTCGGGTTCGATGCGCTCCGACAGTTGCCACAGCCCGACGCCTGTGAGCACGAGGACAGGCAGGACGATCATCCAACGGCGAAGGGTGATCTTGGCCACGGTGAAGATGTCCATCCCCATGGTCTGGTCTTGCGTGGTCATACCGTCTCCTGAGTGATGAGGGACTCGCTCTTGGTGGTCCTGCGTCCTGGGCGACCAACGGCCACCAGAGTCGGGTGGGTCAGGTCGAATGCGGGTCGTCGCAGATGCGTGCCGAGGCGACGCAGCCGTCTGCCATCGACCCGCTCGATGTCAAGGCCGGCCAGCTCCATCCACGCCGACAGCCGTCTCCAGTTCGACCGATGAATCCCACAGCGCGCGAACCCTGCCCGAGCGGGCGGGAGCGGATGCGACGTTCGGCGGAGGCGCAGTTGCAGCGCGTGCTGGCGCATGTTGGGGGCCGTCACGATGATCTGGCCGTCCGCCGAGAGCAGTCCGCGGAGCTCGGCCAGCAACGCCGGCGGATTGGGCACCCGATGGATCAGGTCGTGGATCCAGATGGCGTCAAAGCGCTCGCCGGCCAGCCGAGCCAGTGCATCGTCGAAGTTGGGGGCGACGGTCTGCAGGCCTCGATGCCGTGCGAGGGCGCCGACGATGTCATCGACGGGAACGCCGACGACTCGGGCCGCATCGGGAAACAGTGCAAGCTCGACCTCACCCGTCGTACTCCCGACGCTCAGGACCTGTCCGGTGGTCATGGCGGCATGGCGCCAGAGATGCTCAGGGATCTCCTGGTCGAAGTACCGGCGATTCCACCGCGTCGTTTCAACGTCGGTCTCGGTCTGTACCAGGGTCCGACCGTCGAGTTGCCCATCGCGAAGGCGACGGAGCGCGCTGACCTGCAACCGGAAGTCCTCGGCACCGATCCCGTCACCGCCACGATTGCTGTCGGACAGGTGGCAGACGACGAACTCGTCCACCCGATCGAGGCAGATCAGCCACTCGAGGCCACCACGTGTGTAGAAGTTGCTGGTTGCCGAGGCGCCCTCAGCCACCTCATCGACTGGCAGCGTCGTCAGACGACCGGCATCGATTGCGCAGGTCAATTGCTTCGCCGACACCACGTACATCGCCGAGTGCATGTCGGTGAAGGCCGCGAACCCCAGCCCGTCGATGGTACGGAGCGAGGAGGGCTGCCAGTGGTGGACCGTACGAAAGGACCGGTGCGTGCAGTCGCCGGAGGGCCGGGGCTGGCACCGGAGAAAGCCTGGCACGATCTCGACGGGGAGTCGCTCGTTCAGCTCGCTGAAGGACGACAGGTTCTGCTCAGTCACGAGTATGTCGCCCGCGCTGTAGACGAACAGGTCATAGCGGTCGACTCGCTCGGCGAAGAGCTGTGCGTGGCCAAGCGGAAGCGATCCCACACCATGCAGCGGCACCACCGTTGCGTTCAAGCCCGATGTGAGGCCTGGCTCGTTCGATAGCACGACCACATCGACATCGAAGTCGGTCATCGCCTCGTACGACCGAATGATCCGGTCGAGGAACGCCGCCTCGGGTCTTCCGGGGCTGGCAATCGCCACTAGCACTCGCAACGATCAATCCTCCGCGGTGTCGTCTGCTGAGTCGCCACAGTGCGGTCGTCCCGTCAATCGGGCGCAAAATGGCGCGCGCTCCATGTCCCGACCGACTTGACCCGTCCGCGGCCGCCATGATCAGATGAGGCGGTGTCTGATCACAGACCGCCAGGGCACGCAGTCGCCCTCACGGTGGGGCTATCCCGCCATTCAGGAGTCTCCCTCGACCGGTGGACGCGCGTCATCGATCAGTTGGGCGACCTCCTGCGGTCACTGGGGGGAGCCGATACCGAGGTGCAACGGTCGATCGGAGCCACCTCGGCACTGCTCGATCTCGGTCCTGGACTGATTCGGCATGGAACGGACCGCAACGGGCAGGCTCTGGCTGCGTCGGTGGATCCCATGGTGGGCGGGGACGGGACCGTGGTCAGCCATGCCTCCGTCCTCGGAGGTAGTCCCGCAGTGGCTCGGCGGCGACTGGGCGCGGTCGTGCCGCCGTTTCGATACGTGTTGCACGACCGCGCGAGCGACACCGTCTCGGCTGGGGCCGACGGGCTCGGCCTTGCGCACATCTATGTCGCCAAGGCTGACGGCATCGTGCTGGCCTCCACCTCGGCGACGCTTCTGGCGCTGGCGACGGCCACCAGCGTCGACCAGTCGGCGCTCAAGGTCTACTCGCTGCTGGGCTGCTTCTTGGGCGAGCAGACGTTGTACTCCGGTGTCCGGAAGCTCGCTGCGGGGGAGCACGTCGAGCTGAACTCGGGGAAGCTCCTATTCCACCAGCAACCCGATTCTGTCCCCGTCGCCGTTCGTGAGGAGGGCTTCTTCCCCGACCTGGCCACCGCCGCTCAGGCCGGAGTCGAGGTGCTGGACGAGGTGTTCGCGGGCTACGCCATCACCCACCCATCACCTCTCTTCGAGCTGAGCGGCGGCATGGACAGCAGGTTGTTGCTGGCCTTCTCGTCCCGTCACGAATGGCGTGATCGGCGGGGACTGACCATCGGTCCGCAGGCATCGGCTGACGTCCAGCTGGCAGTCCAACTGGCCGAACGGCGGGACGTGCCGCTCACCGTCGTCCCATACGCCGTCTTCGGCGACTGGGACCCTGCGGCGACCCTTCACCGCGTGACGACGGCGGCCCGACATCGCGACTTTGCCTCGAACGGGTTGACCGGCGCCATCTTCGATGATGTCTCGGCACGCACCGAGGCCTCTGCGCAGATCAGCGGACAGGGTGGCGAGCTGGGCCGTGGGAGCTACTACGCCGGACAGGCCGAGCGACGCGGTGTCACAGCGCAGGATGCCCTTCGGATCGTGCAGTGGCGTCTCGCTGTGAACCAGGCCGCCGCGGCTGATGTGCTGAGTGCCAGCGTCCTGGAGGACCGCGAGGCTGTGCTCCGCGATGCATCATGGGGCTACGTCAGGGATCTGCCGGACGTCTGGCCGGGTGCAACTGACCAGATCTACCTCTTCGGGCGCATGCAGCGCTGGGCCGGGATCGCCTACTCCAAGTGGACGAGCGATCGTCCTCGCCTACTGCCCTTCTTCCATCCCGCGTACGTCGAGTGGGCGGCTCAGGTGCCAGTCCACCTGAAACGCGAGTCACGGACGTTCGTCGAGATGATGTCCCGCGTTGACTTGGAGCTCGCGAAGACGCCGTTGACCTCGGGGCTGACACCACAACAGACGGTCAGCCCATCACTGGCCGGACGCGTTCGACGGGCGCGTCGCGATACCCGTCGTGCAGCGCGCAAGATCGGCCAACGACTCGGCGGCGGCCGACACGCTCCCGCGGGAGCGGCGCAGTTGGCGGCGACGGTGCAAAGCGCGTGGCGGCAGGAGTGGCCCGAGTCGCTGGACGAATCGGGGTTCTTCGACGAGCAGGCTTTGGCCGAGGTCAGGTCCGGCGCTCGGGCATTGGACGCGGTCACCGTGGCGTTCATGGTCAACGTCAGCCAGGCGACGGCGATGCTACAAGCCGGCCACCCTCACGGTGCGGCCGCGTGACCGGCTAGTCGATGACCTCGCCGTCCAGGTAGCTGTTGTTCGACCAGACGTTGCCGGGGCAGTCGTCGCACCAGTTGGTGACCGGGCCGAACGAGTGGTTCCTGGTGAAGCGGTTGTCGGTGAAGCGGATGTTGTTGAGTGAGTCGCCGGCGGCCTTGTTGTCCCCTCCGTTGAAGCTGTAGCCACCGCCATCGAACACCACCTCGGACACATCGACGTAGGAGATGGTTGCGTCGGAGTAGAGGGCGAGTGCACTCGAGGTCGACCCTTCGAGGAAGCTCCGCGAGATGGCGTAGTCGGTGCCGCCCCGGGTGGACATCGCCGTGTTGTGGCTTCCGGCGTAGGTCTGGATGTCCTGGACGGAGGTGTAGGTGATGCGAGCCCCGCCGTTGAGCCTGATGCCTCCGGAGTGGCCTCGGATGTTCACTCGGTCAGCGGTCAGCTGGTTGCCAGGCCACGTGAGAATCGCCGTCTCGCACTTGGGGTCTGACCCACCAGCACAGCCGAAGCCCTCGATCGACACGTTCTCGACGGTCAGTGAGTTGACGAGTTCGCGGTCTGCGGCCGCGACGTAGATCGCGTACCAGTCACCGGATCCGGTGATCTTGGTGTTGCGGATCGTCACGTCGTCGTGCATCACGCGGATGTTGCCGCGCACGAGCATGCCGTCGATCACCTGGCCGTCACGGCTGGTCGTCATCGTCGACGTGAGCGTGAGGTCGGCTTCGGTCAGCCCGGCGTGGGCGATACCCGTGTTCTGGCCGAACCACGCCCGGATCACGTCCAGATCGCCTGACTGGTAGGCCTCCTCCCAGGTCGCGTCCAGCGGCGGCGGAGGGGCCGGGTCGCCTCCGGGCGGGGGCTCGGTCGCGGGCGGGGGCTCCGTCGGCGCGGCGGTCTGGGGGGGTGTCGACTCACCGCTGTCGGCCGCGACGAGCGACGCGTTGTCGACCAGGTGCACGTCGCCATATGACGCCCCCTGGATGAAGACACGCAGACCGACGTGGGTCGTGTCCGAGGGCGCCACCCCCGAGCAGGTGTGGGTGGTCCACCCCGTGTCCGCCTGCTGGGTCAGTGGGCCGGAGTCGTTCGTCGCCAGGATGGAGCCATCGGCTGCATACCACCGCAACTCACACCGAACGGTTGTGGCGGTGCCGAGCGGTGTCGTCTGCACGGAGCCGCTGTACTCGACCCCTGCGGTGGCGGAGGGACTACCCGACCCGGCAGCCGTTCCGACTCGTGCGGTGCCCGACGCGTCGGGGAAGGGACCGTCCGCTGAGACGTCCACGCGAAGCACGCGGTCGCCCACGACCGCTGGACCGTCGCTGGTTCGTATCTCGGTGTTGCCCTGCGGTATCCAGCCGCTGGTACCGGCTCCGTCGAACCGGTGCTGCTCCTGACTGAGCAGGTTGTCGTCCGCCGTGACCAGTGCCTGACGGACGAAGTGCGTGGTCTGATCGGCTTCCGGGAGCGGTTGCCGCGCCGGTGCGGGCCGACTGAACACGACCGCGGCCGCGACGAGCAGGACGACCATTATCCCGTAGAGCGCCCAGCGCTCACTCGCCCCCTGCTTGTCAGCCGCCGTGGCTGACGCTGGAACGCGTGTCACGGGATTCGATCCTGACACGTCGTGCTCGTCAGTCATGTTGTCCCTTCGGGCGGTATGGGACGACCGGTCTCCGCCGCCGAAGCTGCTTGCGGCGCACCCGTGAGATCGTGCCGACGGTCGATCGAAGCTTCCCGCGGACGTCCAGCGCCCCCCACCAGGCGGCCACCGTCGGCATCCCCTCGAACCGTGGTGCTGGGAGGCCGAGCAGCCGGAGGGAGGTGATGCGGCCGCCAACCGATCCTCGGACCCGCTCCAATCCCGGCTGGGAGGCAGGGAGCAGTTGCGGATCCACCACTTCGGCGACGATCGCGCCGGACGCCACCGCTGCGTGCATGATCCTGCGACCACGTTCGGTCCTGACCACGATCAGGCTGCGGCCGGGCTCGCCCTCCTCGATCTCGCGGTACCACGGGTCGCCGACGGCGATGTCTGCAATCTCGCCCGTGTGGTCCGCGCAGACGTAGCAGCGCCACTGCCGGTGGCGCTGGAGGATGGCACCCCACGACTCCTCGTAGGAGAGCGCCGGAGGTGACTCCGACGGTTTCGACGTGGTGGCGATTGCCTGGCCGGGCCAGCCATCCCCGCGATACCGGACACCGGTCAGGTCCGCGGGATCAACGCCCATGACCTCGAGCATCTCGAGCGTTCCGCGCGTCGTCGGGGTGCCAGCGCAGAAGATGCCGATCGTCAGGCCCAGGTTCCGGTCGAGCGCGGGATCGCGTCGCCGCGCCTTCGCCGTGGCTGCCACGTCGCACGGCTTGCCGATGAAGACACACGGAGCGGGCGCGCTGACGACCTTGTCGAGTCCGTCGCAGGGGCTTGCCGGCGCGTAGCGCGACCCGGTGGCAGCGGCCACCTCCTCCGGCGTGGTGCTCAACACGGTCTCGTTCAGGTACGGCACGTCGGCTCGACCGCGGATGTGCAGCGCCCCGTGCATGCCCTCGTGCTCGAGACAGTGGATCGCCAGGGCAGTGGCCGCTCCGCCGCTGGAGCCGGCAACGCGCACATCGTGGTCACCTGCCCACCCCTCCCAGACCTCGAGGACCGGGCCCCAGGTATTGCGAAGCGCCGGAATCAAGCCATCCGTGGGCCCGTCCTCGTGCGCAACCCCGATCCCCGGACAGACCGCCAGGGCGGCTTCCGTCGGCGCCTCGACGCCATCGACCATCTTCACGAGTGGCCGGCGGCCCTGGTCCAGGTCGTCAACCATCTGGACCACGTCAGGTTGGGCGAAGGCGCACGCACCACAGCCGGCGCACAGCTGTCGTTCGGCGACGTCGGTGATGCTGGCGATCAACCGAGCGGCCACGGCTAGTCGACCTCCGAGGACGTCAGAGCGAGGAGGATGATGATCATCGGTGCGCCTCTCCGGCCAGTGATGTTGACCGCGTTGACATCATCGACTGAGATCCTGTGGTCTTGAGGCCTCGCGCCACGAGTTCGCGCAGTTCCGGGAGGAGGAGGCCACCCAACACCACGGCAACAACGCCGGCCGTGAGACCCACCAGTGGCAGCTGTGCCAGCGCAGGGAGGCCGAGCGCGACCCTGTCGACACCGGCGCCGATCAGCCCGGCGGCGACGCCGACCACAGCGGGCCGGACCAGCGGCCGGACCTGGTCGGCAAGGCGTCGGATTCCTCCGAACCGTCGGAGGATGAAGACGTGGAGCGCGCAGATGATGAGGCCGTAGACCAGCGCCCGCGCCGCGGCCATCCCGACCGCCTGCTGCGACGGGTCCAGTGCCCCGAGCGTCAGGCCTGCGGCGACGAAGCTGCCGGCGCTCACCAGCGCAGCCACGATCGAGAGTCCCGCCTGGACGAAGGGTCTGCCGACCGCCTGCAGGAGCGGCCCGTCGAGGAGGATCACCACCCGGATCGCGCCGACGACACAGAGCACCTGCGCCACGCGAGCAGCGCTCTCCCAGTCTCCACCGAGCAGTTGGGTCAGCGGGTCGGCAACGGCGACGAGGATCCCCAACAGCGGCAGCCCGGCCACGCCGGCCAGGCGCATGAGTCGGATGAGACGTCGCGTGAGCTCAACGGGATCACGCTGGTGCGGAGACAGCTCCGGAAGCGCCAGCGAGCGGATCGGCCCAACGGCACCAGCGATCACGGTCTCGACCAGTCGGGCTCCCAACCGATAGATGCCGACGACCGTCGGCCCGAAGAAGAGACCGATGAGGAGGGCATCCGCTCGGTTGTTGACGAAGACCGCGATGCTGGTCAGGAAGGCCCCCGATGAGAAGCCGAGCAGATCTCTCGCAGCCCCCCGGGAGAAGCGGAGTGTCGGCCGCCAGGAGCTGACGGACCACAGCACCACCATGGAGGTCGCCCCCACGACGAGTTGCTGGGCGACCAGTGCGTAGACCCCCCAGCCGTTGAGGGCACCGACGAGGCCGACCGCCGCCCCGGCGATCTGGGCGCCGAGCGTGCGGTGGGCCAGCGTCTTGAACGCCATCTGCCGGCGCAGCAGGGCTTCCTGCACGACGGAGAGGCCCTTGATCACCACCAGCGGCGACAGGGCGATGATGACCCCGCGCAGTTGCGGCGTGCTGTTCGCATCGGCCCACCACCCGGCTCCGGCGACGCCGATGCCGGTGACCACGAGGCTCGTGCCCATGACCAGCCAGAATCCGGAGTCCCGATGGGCGTCCGTCAGGTCATCACGCTGGATGAGCGCGGACACCATCCCCTGGCGTTGGAGCAGGTCGATGAACGTCACGTACACGCTGGCCATGGCCGCGACCCCGAATGCCTCGGGCCCGAGCAGCGCGGCCAGCACGAACATGACCACCACGGTGAGAAGCTGCTGCCCACCGTCCATGACGTACGTCCACACGGTCATGAGGATGAAGCCACGCCGTGTGGCGGTGACGCGACCCCGAGCCGCGTCGCGCTCGTCTGCCGTCACAGCCCCTTCTCCGCGGTCGCGGATGGATCAGTCATCGTGGCCGACCGGCGAGGCTCGGCGTGGACCGCGACGAGTCGTCTCGGTCCCATCCGGCGCTGCGGCCCGTGAGTTGCCGCAGCCGTGTCACCAATCGGGCATGGGCATTCACCAGGACGTACACCGGCACGGCCGGCAACAGCGAGAGGTCGTTGCGCACGACCGTCAGCCACTGACGGCCTCGACGCGTCGAGCGATCCCGACCCTCGGGACCTGCCTGGTCCAACTCCCGGTTGCCCGCGACCGTCCGTGGCTTGCGGCGGAGCAGTCCCCGGAGATTGCCCGATGCAGCCACCGTTGATTGCGCTCCGTCGACGACGACCCGGCGATGGCTCGGGACCAGATCACGGACGAAGTGATCGTCGCCCGTGATGTCAGGGAACCGCGTGAACGACGCTCGCGCAGTTCGTGACAGCGCATAGACCCCCCTGCCGACTGTGTCATCGCGGACGGATGGAAGCTGGGACCAGATCCTCATGTACAGCCGGACGGATCGCGTGGCTCCACGGGTGTCGATCAGCAACCGGGGTGAGGCCACGTCGACGTCTCCGCTCGCCAGTGCGTGTGCGATCGCGTCGATCGATCCCGGTGACAGCACGACGTCGGAGTCGATGTAGAGCCGGGGAAAGGCGGTGACCATCCCGTCGCCGTGGTTGAGCGCCGCGATCTTCGAGGGCTCCTCGAGCTCGGCGACCATGACGCGATCGCCGAACGTGGTCCGGGCGACGTGGGCCGTGTCGTCCGTGCAGCCATTGCAGACCACCACGATCTGGTCCGTGACGTGCAGCTGCGACACGATCGATCGCAGCGTGTCCTCGATGCCGCGCTCCTCGTTGTGAGCGGGCACGATGACGGCCACGGGATCACGATGGCCGCCACTCGCGGAATCCGACTGGACGCTTGACACCTGTTCTCGCTTCTGCTGACGTGGGGTGCTCGGGTGGACCCACACGGTCCGCGTGTGGTGTCAACGCGTCGCAAAAGCGCAACGCGTCACCGGTGGGCCGCAAGTTGACGAAGCGTTGACGGCACCATGCCTCCATGGAGCGTGGCAACGTCTGTCAATGCAACTCACGGCGACCAAGGAATCCTCTCCGTGCACCTCTCCACCCGCAGTCGGCGACTTGCGCCTGCGCATCGAATCCTCGTCCTGCTCATGGGCCTCGCGCTCGTGCTCGCCACACTGCCCGCGGCGATGGCGCAGACGACGACGTTCACCTCCGATGACTTCCACGATGGCATCGACAGCAACCGGTGGCGGACAGCGGACCTGATCGGAGACGGATCGGTCCAAGCGGTCGGCACCGGGACCAGTTCAGCGCAGGCGGCACTGTCGGTTCCGGCCGGTGTGTCACACGATCCATGGGACGTCAACCGGGCCGTGCGGCTGCTCCAGGACGTCGCCGACACGGACCTCACGGTGGACGTGGGCTTCGACTCGATCCCCTCCGAGCAGTTCCAGATGCAGGGTTTGATGCTCGAACAGGACGCGGACAACTGGCTCCGGATCGAGGTCTACTCCGACGGGTCGACCCTGAACCTTCTCGCTGTCGCGACGATCGCTGGACAGAGCTCGGTCGAGATGACCTCAGCCATCGCCGCCGAGCAGACGGTCGCCTTGCGCGTCGAACGCGACGGCGACGTCTGGGCGCTGTGGTGGGCGGGCGACGGCAATGCGTTCCAGGAGATCGGCACCTTCACCGCTGCGCTGACCCTCGCCGAGGCAGGACCGTACGTGGCCAACCACGGGCCGTCGCCGGCCTACACGGCGTTGGTGGACTACGTGTTCGACACGGCGAACCCGATCGATCCCGAGGATACGCCGGTACCCGCTGCAGGCGTCATCGTGCCGGACGACTTCTCCGACGGCCTGGATCCGGTCTGGACGGTGGTCGACCCACTCGGTGACGGCAACGTCGCCACGAACGGTCAGGGCAGCGCCGATGCCACGCTTGATCTGTCGGTGCCGGCGGGTGTGTCGCACGATCCGTGGGACACCAACCTTGGGCTTCGGGTGACCCAGCCAGTGGACGACGTGGACGTCGACATCGAGGTGAAGTTCGAGTCGGTGCCGTCTTCCAGGTACCAGATCCAGGGGCTGCTCTTCGAGCAGGACGAGCAGAACTGGCTGCGCTTCGATGTGTACTCGAGCGGTTCGAAGCTCTGGGCGTTCGCTGCAGAGACAATCGCCGGGGACTCCGATCAGCGCATTCGGCGGAGGGTCGCCCTCGACGGCCCCATGTGGCTCCGCGTGTCGCGACTCGGGAACGTCTTCACGCTGTCCTACAGCGACGATGGGGTCGAGTTCTTCGAGGCCGGCAGCTTCGCCAGCGACCTGTCGATCACGGCGATGGGGCCGGTGGTCGGCAATCACACACCGTCGCCCGCCTTCACATCCTCGGTGGACTACGTCGCGCTGAGTGCCGATCCGATCGATCCAGAAGACCCCATAGCCGTCGACCCCACCCCGACCCCGACGCCCACACCCACTCCGACACCCACCCCGACACCCACGCCAACCCCAACTCCGACACCCACGCCAACCCCAACTCCGACACCCACGCCAACCCCAACTCCGACACCCACGCCCACCCCCACTCCGACACCCACCCCCACGCCGACACCCACCCCCACGCCGACACCCACCCCCACGTCGACACCCACCCCCACGCCGACACCGACACCCACGCCGACTCCGACACCCGCGTCGTTCCTGGTCCGCGACGACTTCTCCGATGGCGTTGATCCGGTGTGGACCGTCGTGGATCACGTCGGCGATGGCATAGCAGCCGAAGCCGGGCAGGGCACGGCCGATGCAAGCCTCGATCTGACCGTCCCGGCGGGTGTGTCCCATGACCCCTGGCAGGTCAACCGGTCACTGCGGCTCGTCCAACCAGTTGCCGACACCGACTTCGACGTGGAGGTCAAGTTCGACTCCATTCCAACTGAGCGCTATCAGGCCCAGGGCTTGCTGGTGGAGCAGGATGCGGACAACTGGTTGCGCTTCGACGTGTACTCCAGCGGGTCGGCCGAACGGATCTTCGCTGCTGCCACCACCGATGGGCAGAGCAGGGTGAAGATCTCGGCCGCGATCGACCTCGACGGCCCCATCTGGCTGCGGGTCGCCCGGGCAGGGGATGATTACACGCTCTCCTACAGCCACGACGGCGTCGACTTCTCGATTGCGGGGACGTTTGCAGCCGACTTGGACGTCTCGTGGATCGGCCCGTTCGCCTCGAACCACGACCCGGCGCCGGAGTTCACGGCAGTCGTCGACTACGTGACCGACACGCTTCGCCCCTTCGACCCCGAGGACCCCATCGATCCGGGTGCAACACCGACACCGACGCCCACACCCACACCGACACCGACACCGACACCAACATCCACCCCGACACCGACCCCGACGCCCACGCCCACGGAACCGTGGACCCCGACGTCTGACGGTTCTTGGTGGAGCACCGAACACGACTATCGGATCCCGCTCTCGGTGACCGTGCAGTCGCCGGGCGTCGACGATCTCGTCACCGAGGTCGCGGTCGACCTGGATGCCGCACTCCAGGCCGCAGGTGCCGACCCCATCGATGTCGACCTGTCGTCGCTCCGCGTGGTCGAGGTCGACTCGAACGACCTCGTCATCGACGACGACGTGGCCTTCCAGTTCGATGCATTGACCCAGCCCACGGCCGGAGAGTTGGTGCTGCGCGTGACCGGCGCGACCCCGCAGGACACGACCCGCGACTACCACCTCTACGTCAGCAGTGGACCCTCCCAGATCCCGGCTGCCGACATACCCGTGATGGTGACGACGTCGACCGCGACGGATGAGGGTCAGTCAAGTGCCGAGATCTCGACCCCCAACGGAGCGTGGTCCTACCAGCTGGATGCCGGTGCTTTCTCAAGCCTCGTCGACGCCGACCAGAGCGACTGGATCAACTACAGCACCGCTCCTGGAGCGGCCGGGGCGTACCGCGGCATCCCGAACCTGGTCTTCCCGGAGCAGCACTTCCACCCGGGCGCCACGAGCGCCACGACCACCATCGAGGCGTCCGGCCCCATCCGCACGACCTTGCTGTCCACGACCGCCGATGGCTGGCAGGCCCGGTGGGACCTGACACCAACACACGCGACCATGACGGTGCTGTCGGCACCGGATGACTACTGGTTCCTCTACGAGGGGACCCCCGGCGGCGAGTTGGACCTGACGGAGGACACCGTGACCAGGGCGGGCGGCGTCACCACTGACGCGGGAACCGCCTGGACGGAGGACTTGCCGGACCAGGAGTGGGTCGTCGTCACCGACGGGCCCACAGATCGCTCGCTCTTCGTCGTCTCGCACGAGGGCGACGCCGCCATTGACTCCTATCGGGACATGAACGGCCAGATGACGGTGCTCGGCCTCGGGCGGGATGGGCTGTCCACAGGCCTGGAGGGCGCGCCCCGGTCCTTCTCCGTCGGACTGGCCGACGCCGACCCGGCCACACGCATCTCAACGGCCGTGGCGGTGGTCAGCTCAACGGCGGGGGCCGCGGTCCCCCAGAACCCGGATCCGTCGGACACCGAACCTCCCTCGATCTCAGACCTGACCGCCATCGTTCAGGGCAGCGAGGCCGTGGTCACCTGGACCACCGACGAACCCGCCACCTCCGCCGTCTCCTACGGCGAGACGACTGCCTACGAACTGGGGACAGTGTCGAGCTCCGCCTTGGTGACCACGCACGACGTCCGAATAGACGGGCTGTCGCCGGGGACGACGTATCACCTGCAGGCGGCGTCGTCGGACGCCGCGGGCAACTCGACCACGTCGGCCGACCAGACGGTTGCGGTCCCTGCCGGCACCGGCGGCCCCACCATCGACGTCTGGTACGGCGACACACAACAGATCGGTGCCCAGGGCACCCCGCAGCCGATATTCAATCTTCTCGGCAACGTCGACGACCCCGATGGCGTCTCTGCGCTCTCCTATCAGGTCAACGGCGGCGCCTCGCGTCAGCTGAGCGTGGGACCGAACCTCCGGAGACTGCAGTTCGCCGGCGACTTCAACGCCGACATCCCACTGGACCAATTGGACGTCGGAGCCAATGATGTCGCCCTCACGGCCACCGACGGCCTCGGCAACACCTCGACGCACACGGTCGTCGTGACCCGGTCGAACGGAAGCGGCCCAGGCGTGCCGCAGGTGATCGACTGGTCCGAGCCTTCGGCCGCAGATCTTCACCAGCCGGTTGATGGCCTGTGGTCCGTCGGCGACGTCCTCCGGACCGTCGAGGTGGGCTATGACCGGATCATCGCGGTCGGAGATGACTCGTGGACCGACGTCGATGTCACGGTTCCCTTCACCGTCCATGCGATGGGTCCGGACAGCGGAACGCCGCAGAGCGGGGCTCCGCTCGTCGGTCTTGGCTTGCGCTGGCAGGGACATACGGCGATCAATAGCCAGCAGCCGAGCTACGGCTACTACCCGATCGGCGCCTACGGCTGGTACCGCTGGCAGAACGGCGGACGTCTGGAGTTGAGCGGAACCGACTTCACTCCACTCGACCGGCAGGGGAACGTGCCACTGGTCCTCGGGACCGAGTACGTCATGCGCGCCTCCGCCGAGACGCTCACCTCCGGCACGCGGTATCGGTACAAGATGTGGCCTGCCGGCACGGCCGAGCCTGACTGGCAGATGGAGATCAACACAGCGACCGGGCTGCAGTCGGGCGGCGTCGTACTCATCGCCCACCACGTCGATGTGTCCTTCGGCGACGTCCAGGTCACCACTCCCTGATCCTGCGGCGCCACGAAACGACCCGGCCCACCTCGCGGCGGGCCGGGTCGTCGGTAGACTGGGTCAGTTTGTGCGCAACTGAGCGCGGTGGGTGATCAGCGCTCGCAACTCCCGCTTCTTCCGACCGCCGAACACGCGGAGTCTCCTGCTGTAGTGCGCGGCAAGCGCCGCAGCTGTGACCTGACCCTTCTGGGCCACCGCCAGCTCGCTCCGAGTTATCGCCTTCAGCAGTCCCCACACCATCTGTTCCCAGATGGGAAGCACCAGTGCCGCGCGAACCGCATCCGGGTTGTACCAAGCGGTGCGGTCGCGGGTCGACGTGTTGGCCGTGTTCGAGCGCTGCGCGTGCTTCCGGAGTCGGAAGAGCGGTTCCTCCACCTCCCGGATCTTGCCCATCATGGCCATCTCGGCCATCAGCACGTAATCAGCGCCGCAGAAGCTTCCGATGAGTCCGGACTGGCGAAGAGCGTCCGTTCGATAGACACCGAATACCGGATCACACATGCTGAGCGACCGCAAGAGCTTCTGGATCCGCTTGGCCGGCCGCGGATCGTCAGAGGCGATCCGGTCCAGCGGGGACCGGACGCTCAGACCCCGATCATCGATCAGTTCGCCGAGTGGATAGACCATCACGACATCGTCGTCTGATTCCTGGAACGCCTGCAGGCAAGCCTCCAGCATCCTCGGGTGACACTCGTCGTCGTGAGCCGCCCACTTGAAGAATTCGCCCCGGGCCAGTTCGAAAGCTCGGTTGTAGTTCCTGGAAGCGCCGATGTTGCGTTCGTTTCGGTGATAGGACACGCGGTCATCGCGCCTGGCCAGCGACCGGCAGATCTCTTCCGTGCGATCCGTAGACGCGTTGTCGACGATGATCAATTCGAAATCGGTGAAGGTCTGCTCCAGCAACGACATGGCGGAGCTCTCGAGGTAGTTCTCGCCGTTGTACACGGGCAGGCCGATGCTGAGGACGGGCGGCATGATCAGTCCACAAGCCCTGCACACTGGAGGTAGTCGGGGGATGCGAACAGGAACCCCTGATCCAGCAGGTCCTCCGCGGCGTCGAACTCGCGGGCCGTGTCCGTCCGTATCCGGTGATCCGGCTTGGACTCGATCAGCTTCATGAGGTCCTCGTATCCCTGTCGGGTTGCGGGGAATGCCTCGTGATTGAGCACCGATGTCTCGTAGCAGTTGCTGACGAGTTTGTAGTGGAGGATGGCTGCTGAGACGTCAGCGACGGATGCCCTGTTGACGAAGTGCACCTGACTGAAGAGCTCCAGGTCCCGGTCCGTTCGGAACAGCGAGTGCTTGGTCAACAGGCAGTCGAGACCGAAGAGTTCACCACGGATCCCACCGAAGAAGAGTTCTGATTC
Organism: Euzebya tangerina; assembly: GCF_003074135.1. Taxonomy (NCBI): domain Bacteria; kingdom Bacillati; phylum Actinomycetota; class Nitriliruptoria; order Euzebyales; family Euzebyaceae; genus Euzebya; species Euzebya tangerina. Next base: position 32,380 of record NZ_PPDK01000005.1, read on the forward strand.
CGGGTTGCCCAACTGATTCCTGGCGGCAAAGCGCTCAGCGAGGGTGCTCGCGCGATACGGCTCGGATCGGGCAGCGGACAGATCGTAGTAGCGATACCTGGTCTGGAAGTCATCGTTCGACGAGGACGCCGCAAGGCTCGCGATCCGCTCGTCGGAGAACATGTCGACCATCTGGGTGAGTACTGCCGTGAAGTCGCGCTCGTCCAGATAGCGGAGGAACTCGTCCAGCTTCAAGCGATTGCTGTGCGGATACTCGAAGAACTCGTCGATATCAACATCGAGGCACCACCCGCCGTGCACTGCCCGCTGCGCGATCGCACGCTTGAGAGCGCCCTGATAGCTCCCGACTGGCAGGAGGCAGCGGTAGACGGAGACGTCCTCGAAGCCGCGTGCGATGTCGACCGTTGCATCATCCGAGCCGTTGTCGAGCAGGAATATGTGTCGGAATCCAGCACTGAGATAGTGCTCGATGAACGCCTGCGCGTAGTAGTCACCGTTCTTGACCAGACACGTGACCGCCGCCTGCCCTGCTTCGAGTTCCACGTCCGGCGCCCCATGGAGAAGCTCGAACGCCTGCCGGACCCGTGTGGTGCTGATCCGTTGCCGGACGGTCCGTGGCATCAGCTGCCGGGCCTTGGACCGAACGCTCACCCGAGGAGGGGTCAACGGGCCACCACGATCTCTGCGTCCACACCGAGCCGCTCGAGCGACCCGCGGATCTCGCCCTCGTAGTTGCCGTTCATGATCACGACCAGCGAGGCGTCGAGGCCGATGAGCGCCTGCGGCGGCAACACGCTCTGACCGGTCACCGGCAGGCGCTTGCCGGCCTTCTTCTCGCTGACGTCGACGACCTGCGCCTGCATGGCGTGGGGGACGAGGTTGCAGTAGGTGACACCCTTCGAGCCGGCTCCCCAGATCACGATCGGGCCCGCATCCCGATGCTGATCCAACAGCTCGGCCTGCCGCTCGATCGCAGCGTTGAAGCGACGACCGAAGCCCCGGCAGGCGGTGACGAGGGCTTCCAGCTCCTCGCTCGATCGGATGCCCGGCGCCCCGTCCAGGTCCGTGACACCGCCCGTCGTGAACCCCTCGATCCAGGCGAACTGGTCACCGAAGGTCCGGCCGGTGCGCGTCACCTCGAAGCCGGCCTCGTCGAAGGTGGACCGCAGCGCGCTCTGATCGAAGTACAGCGGGTGTTCGTAGATGACGTCCCAGAAGGCGTCCCTCGTCACCATGTACGCGGCGTCCGGGACCTCGAGGTAGATCGGGACTCGCGAGCCGGGCTGACGCGGCCGGGTCCGGTCGGCGATGCTGCGCAGGAGCGCAACCGGGTCGGCGACGTGCTCCAGGACATGCCGGCAGACGACCAGATCCGCCGTCTCCTCACCCCACCCCAGGCCTGTCTCGACCCGCTCACCACCAGCCCGCTGTTCGTCGGGATCGTGGCTCGGGTCGAAGCCGACCCCGTCGCAGCCCGCCGCCTCGCACAGCAGCGCCAGGAACTCGCCGCTGCCAGCCCCGACCTCGAGGACCCGGCCGCCGGCCAGGTCGTGGTCGCCGGCCAGCCGGGCCGCCAGCCCCTCCGCCCAGACACCGAACACTCCGGAGCCGTGCAGGGAGTTCTCGTAGGCGGGGCTGTACTCCACCAGCCGCTCGTCGAACTGGGCATTGGCGATGAGCCCGCAGTGGTGACACACCACGAGGTCGATCTGGGCGGTGGGAGCAGCCCGCGCGGCGGAGTGATCGGTGTAGAGCACGTTGTTGAAGACCGGGACGGCGTCCAACTGCAGGAAGCTCTCCCGCTCGGTTCCACCACAGGCCGGGCAGCTCGCGTTCGACGCCGCGGGAGCCCACGGCGCAGGCCGTGTCAGCAGCTGGGCCATCAGACCGCGACCAGCCGCGCCGAGGACCCCATCGCGTCCAGCTCGGCCTGGATCTCCGCGGTGTAGACCGGGTTCATCGCGATCACCAGCGCGGGGTCGTACTCGCGGAGGAAGTCGGGAGCGACGATCTCCTGCCCGCCGCCGGCGATGAACTTGCCGTGCTTGTGGGGGTTGATGTCGACGGCGTAGCGGATCGGTGTGTCCTCGCCCAGGGCGCCCAGGTAGGACACCCCCTTGGACCCGGAGCCCCAGATGACCGTCCGACCACCCGTGGCTGCAACCTCATCCACCAGCGCTCGGGTCTCCTCCATTCGGGTCTCGAATGCCTCGGTGAACCCCCGGACGGCCTTGCGCAGCACATCGACGTCGTCCTCCAGTGGGAGCGCCGCGGGCGCGGCGACATCCGAGCCCGACGGGCGCGCCTCAAGCAGGATGTACTGGTCGTCGTACGCCAGGCTCACGTCGGTGACCTCGAAGCCGGTCTCACGGAACAGCCGCACCAGCGAGCCGGCGGTGAAGTAGGCGCAGTGCTCGTAGTAGAGGTCCCAGAAGGCCCCCTCCTCGAGCACGCGCAGCACGTCGGGGACCTCCCAGAGCACGGGGATGTCACGATCGCCGATGGCAGTACGTACGTCCTGCATGAACGCACGGACGTCGTGGATGTGCTCCAGCGTATGCCGGCACACGACCGCGTCCTCGGTGATCTGCCCATAGGTGTCGTCGAAGAACGCGCGCTGCCAACGGATCCGGTCGGTGTCCCGCCGCTCGGGGCGGACGCCAGGATCGATCCCGGTACCTCCCTCCAGGCCGGCTCGGACCATGAACTCGAGGAACTCGCCCTTGCCACAGCCGATCTCGATGGCCGTCTTGCCGGCCAGGTCGTGGTCAGCGACCCACCGAGCAGCCAACTCCTCGGCCCACCCCACGAAGCACTCCGAGAACGCCTGGGTCTCCTCGTACCGCTCGGAGTACTCCGTCAGCGTCGGGTCGAAGGCCCGGTTGGTGATGAAGCCGCAGGTCTCACACATGGCGAGCTGCAGGCGACCGGTGGGCAGCGCCTCCACGTCGGCCATGTCGTCGAGGAGCAGGCATGAGTTGGTCGGGACCGACTCCACCGCGTGGAAGTCGGTCAGAGACGATCCAAGACACGCCGGGCAGTGGTTGATCACGGGTGACCCGGTCACGACAGAGCCTCCGTCTGGGTGTCCTCAGCCGCGCCACCGACGTTCGAGCCGCCAGGGCTCTGGACCGCCTGCTGGAGCTCCGCCGGAGTCGGCACCGGCACGAGGAACGTCCCGCCGCGTCGGACGTACTCGGCCTGCTGAGCCACGATCTCGTCGGCGAAGTTCCACGCCAGGATCAGGACGTCGTCAGGCTGCTCCTCGAGCAGCGCCTCGGTGGGACGGACCGGGACGTGAACCCCGGGCATCATCAGCCCGTGCTTGTGGACGTTGCGGTCGACGACGAAGTCGAGCAGGTCGGTCCCGATGCCGGAGGCGTTGAGCAGGGTGCTCCCCTTCGCAGCGGCCCCATAGGCAGCGATGGTCCGCCCCGCGGCCCGTCGCTCGATCAGCAGTGCCCGGAGTGCGTCGATGTTGGCCTGCACCCGCTCGCCGAAGTCGGCGTAGTAGGCAAACCCGGTGACCCCCTCGGCCTCCTCGAGCGCCGTGAACTCCCGCACCCGGTCGCTGACATCCTCGACCGGGCCGCAGTGCCACCGCAGCGTTCCGCCGTGGAGGTCGGGGAAGTACTCGACGTCGTTGAGGAAGAGGCCGTGCCGTCGCATCAGGTTGTGGACCGACGTGCAGGAGTAGTAGCTGAAGTGCTCGTGGTAGATCGTGTCGAACTCGGCGTGTTGGACCAGATCGTGCACCCAGGGGTTCTCGACCGTGATCAGCCCGTCGTCCGCGATGAGCTCGGCCATGCCGCCGACGAAGCTGTCGAGGTCGGGCACGTGCGCCATCACGTTGTTGGCGATGATGACGTCGGCCTGCTTGCCCTCGGCGCGCAGCCGCTGTGCGACCTCGACGCCGAAGAACTCCACCAGGGTCGGGATGCCGTTCTCGATGGCCACCGCAGCCTGATCGGGCGCCGGGTCGATGCCGAGCACGGGGATCCCCTGCTCGGCGAAGTTCTTCAGCAGGTAGCCGTCGTTGCTGGCCAGTTCGACGACCAGGGAGTCCTCACCCAGTCCGCGACTGGTGATCAGGTTGGTCGCGTGCGCCCGGCTGTGCTCCAGCAGATGATCGCTGAAGGAGGAGAAGTACAGGTAGTTGTCCACGAACAACGTCTGCGGTGGGACGTCGTGCAGGATCTGGACCAGGGTGCACTCCTCGCAGAAGGCCACCTCGAGGGGAAAGCGCTGCTCCGCTGCGTCGATGTCGTCGGGGCGGACCAGGGCATCGGCCAGTGGCGTCTTGCCCAGTGACAGGAACGGCCGCAGGGTCTCGCCACCGCAGGCCCGGCAGGCCGTGATGGCGGCGGTCATGACGCCACCCTGCTCGCGCGGCTCAGCACCCAGCGCAAGGAGTCATCCAGTCGTCCTGCGCCCATCTCGGCTCGGACGTGCTTGAGCCGTTGCAGGCCGCCGCCCTCGAGCTGTTCGCGGGTCAGCCCGACCGCCTGGAAGAGGTCACGCAGCTGCTCAGCACCGGTCTCGACCGTCCACTGGGGGACGGCGTGCGGCAGCAGGGACGCCAACTTGTCGCAGTCCACGCGGTAGTTCCGCTTGTCGGGCCCGGCGTTCGGACCGAAGCCGATGATCGAGTCGGGCACGACGCCGTGGACGATCTCGGCGACGTCACGGATCCGGTAGTTCTCCGCGGTTGCGCCGACGTTGAACGCTTCGTTGTGCACCAGTTGGGTGGGCGCCTCCAGGATGGCGAGCGCCACCCGGGAGATGTCCTCGATGTGGACCAGCGGGCGCCACGGGGTGCCGTCGCTCTTCAGCAACACCTCGCCGATGGCGACGGCGTACCCGGTCAGGTTGTTGACCACCAGGTCCCCACGCAGCCGCGGCGAGACGCCGTAGGCCGTTGCGTTGCGCATGAACGTCGGGCTGAAGTTGTCATCCGCGAGGGCGGAGATGTCACGCTCGGAGAGGACCTTGGACTCACCGTACGGCGTCACGGGAAGGAAGTCGGCGGACTCGTCGATGTAGCTGTCGCCGTGGGCGCCGTAGAGGCTGCAGGAGGAGGAGTAGACGAACTTCGAGACGCCTGCCTCCTTCGCCAGAGCTGCCAACCGCGCCGGGGCACGGTGATTGATGGCATAGGTGGTGTCGGGGTTGAGGTCGCCCAAGGGGTCGTTGGAGATGGCGGCCAGGTCGACGACGGCGTCGAAGCCGCGCAGATCCTCCACCGTGACGTCCCGCGTGTCCTTGCGGATCGCGGGCGGCTCCGACGGGGCCGGCCCGATGCCGCAGTCCTCGTACAGGAACGAGTCGAGCCCGGTGACCTCGTGGCCTGCCCGCTGCAGCATCGGAACCAGGACGGTGCCGATGTAGCCGGCGTGGCCGGTGACCAGAACGCGCATCGTCACCACACCTTCCAGACGGGCCCGTCGACCCACAGCTGTTCGAGGCGCTTCTTGTCCCGGATCGTGTCCATGCACTGCCAGAACCCGTAGTGGCGGTAGGCCATCAGCTCGCCGTCCTTGGCCAGCTTGATCATGGGCTCGAGCTCGAACTGCGTGTCGTCCCCGTCGATGTAGTTGGCCACCTCGGGCTCCATCACGAAGAAGGCGCCGTTGATCCACCCCTCACCGGTCTGGGGCTTCTCGGAGAACTCGCTGACCGCGTCACCGTCGAAGGTCATGTGTCCGAAGCGGGCCGGTGGTCGGACGGCCGTCATGGTCACGAGCTTCCCGTGGGACCGGTGGAAGGCCAGCAGGTCGTCCAGGTCCACATCGCTGACACCATCACCCCAGGTGAGCATGAACGTGCCGTCCTGTGCCAGGTACGGCACCAGCTGCTTGATCCGGCCGCCGGTTGCCGTCGGGAGGCCGGTGTCGACCAAGGTGACCTCCCAGTCCTCGATCTCTCCCTCGTGTCGGGTCACCTTGCCGGCACCCAGGTTGACGGTCAGGTTGGAGGCCAGCGAGGCGTACTCGAGCAGCCACCGCTTGATCACGTCGCCCTTGTACCCCAGTGCCACGGCGAACTCGGTGTGATCGAAGGAGGCGTAGTACTTCATGATGTGCCACATGATCGGCCGGCCCCCGATCTCAACCATCGGCTTCGGCTTGACCTCGGTCTCCTCAGCCAGCCGGGTCCCGAGACCTCCGGCCAGAATGCCTACTCTCATGGATGTGCTCTCCCTCTAGATGACTCGCACGATGTTCGGCCCTCGCCGCTGCTGACGAGGTGTCGCCACCTTCGTGTCGGCCTGTCAAGGCGCCGTCAAATGGGAGAGCGCGCGCCTGGTGGCCTTACCGCGAGAGGGGGTTGCTGAGGAAGGTGGCGTCCTCGACCGGTGAGCCACCGACCAGGTGCTCGGCGACGATGCGCTTCGCCAAGCCGGTGTCCACGCCGCCGTACCAGACGCCGTCGGGGTAGACCACGACCACCGAGCCGCCACCCTTGCAGATGTTCATGCACGTGGTCTTGGTGACCGTGAGTTCCGCGCGAAGCCCGGCGTTGGCGATGCCGTGCTTCAGCGTCTTCGCGACGTCCTTGCCGGACTTGCAGTCAGACGCCGTGCACACGAAGACGTGCTGCTGCATGGTGGCCATCTTGGCCTTCTCGGCGCGCTTGCGAAGGCGCTTCAGGTCCGTTCCCACGGGTTGTCGTCCTGCTCGTCGGTGGTGCGGGGGTTCGCCTCGTCGGTCAGTACCGAAGGTGAGGTTAAGTGAAATCCAGCCCCGCACTGTAGTGCTCACCGATCCAGCCTGCGACCACCAATCGAGGACGACGTGTCGGGACGTGACGACGGCCGCCCTCCGGGGAGACGGAGGGTGGCCGCGGTGATGGTCGATGGCGTCAGTGAACAGCCCTAGTCGTCGTCCCCATCGTCATCGTCGTCATCCCCATCGTCGTCGTCCTCGTCGTCATCGTCATCGTCCTCGTCGTCATCGTCATCGTCGTCACGGTCGTCGTCATCGTGTGCCGCGGCGTCGGCGAGGACCTGGTCGCAGATGGCCCCTGGGCCTCCGAGCGCGACGACACGGTCCGGGTCGAGGCGATCGATCTCCTCGAGCACGACGCCCGGGATCTCGCCGCATGATGGCACCAGGAGGATCGGGCCGTCGGTCAGCACCCCGCCGGCGACGGCATCCGCGGAGTCATCGGCCCGCGCGAGGTAGGCGGTGTCGGCACCGTCGGAGAACTGGTCTGCGGAGATGGCCACTGCCGTGTGGAAGCGGGTGTCGCCGAACAGGCGGGCGGTGACGCGCGAGTCGTCGTCCCCGTTGTCGTCATCGTCGTCGCCTGGACCGTCGTCATCGCCCGGACCCTCATCATCGTCATCATCCCCCGGGCCGTCGTCGTCCCCGTTGTCGTCATCGTCGTCGCCAGGGCCGTCATCGTCGCCCGGGCCATCGTCCTCATCGTCGTCATCATCATCCCCCGGACCGTCGTCATCGTCGTCGCCCTCGCCATCGAAGGTGGGAAGTGCCGGCGCCTGGACGGTGGCCAGGGCTGCTGACGCGAGCCCCAGGCTCATCAGGACGGCCAAGACCATCGCCAGGTAGGTGTGTCTGCGCACGGTGTTCTCCTCGGTGTGATCGGTGCGGTTCGTGGCTCGAGCCGCGGTGATGTCACTGTGCGAGCCGGTCCTTGGACAGACGTGAGCCCTCCATGAGAGAACCCTTATGTATCAACCGCGGACGGCGACGGTCTCCACGTATGCCGGCGGGTGTCGAAACCTTGACGCGACCCCGCCGGCCGTTGATAGTCCATGGTCCAGCCAACGGCCCACTTTGTGAGGGAGTGCGATGCCGAATCCGTCAGAACTGCCGCCGCCATCTTTCGCGTTCGGACGCAGACGACTGCTGCAAGGCGGTCTCGTCCTGTTCTCCGCGACCATGCTCGACGCCACGCTACCGACCTCGGCATCGGGACAGGAGTTCGCTGGCTTCCAACTGCTGCGCCTGCGTCGGCGTGAGGACCAGCTCAACCTGAATCTGCAGCTCTTCGGTCTGAACTTCGACGGGCAGCAGCTGACGCGAGGCTCGGGCCGGGCATTCATCGTCGTGGAGTTCCCGCCGCAGCACGTGCTGGAGGAGGCGTTCCTCGAGAGCGACCCCGCTCTGGAACCGATCACGCCTGAGACCCGCGGCGGTCAGCAGGTGGGGCTGGGCGTGCGAGCTCGCCTCTCCGGTACCAGCCGACTGGCCTTCCGGATCCCCGACGACATCGACGCAATACCGCTGACACCGGAGGGCCTGTTCAACTGGGCGGCGTGGACCGCCTCCCTCGTCGGCGCCGCACAGGCGCCGGGGGCGGCACCGAGCCAGCCCTCCGGCACGCAGACGGCGATCGAGCTGCCCTGGTGGCTGCTGCTCAGTCCGGATGACACCTCCGGTTGGGCGCACTCGGCGACCCCGGTCGATCTGGGCGGACCGCGGACGGAGCTGTGGCACACCCGACTCGCGCGCCTGCAGGGCGGCGAGCTGAGCGAGGACTCCCCTCGCCCGGTCCGCGCGGTCTGGGCGCGTGATCAGGGGTTGGACGAGCACCTCCAGGGTGAGGAGCGGTTGACCGACAGCGGTGTCCCCTTCGCCGATGGTGGCCTGGTCCCCATGTACCCGGTGGATCGCGGGGACATCGTGATGTCGACCGCGGGCTGGCCCGGGACGACGGCCTACCGGCTGGACCCCGAGCCGGTCGAGGCCCACCGGTTGGCGCTGTCGCCCTTCGGTGGGTGGCTCGACTCCACGGGGAACTGGGCGGAGGAGCCCGAGGGGCAGCCGGCATCGACCTCGCTCGAGTCGTGGCGCCACATCGCCGCCGTGGGCCGCGACAACTACGTCCGTATCGTCCGTCGCGGGTTCCTGTTCCCCTTCGGTCACCGCGCCTCTCTGGTCCGAGTGACCGAGCGCCGCTTCACCCCCGTCCAGATCGACGGCCAGACGCGGCAGGTCGCCCTCCTGCGGCAGAAGTTCTTCATCATCGTCCGCGAGCCGGTGCAGACGTACGGCACCGGAGTGCCCTTCGGCGGTGCCGCCACACCGTTCGATCGGATCGAGGTGCTCACCCTCACGACACCATCCCTCGACGCGCCCCCGAACGACGTGGCTCCGGATGTCGGTGTGATCGATCTCCAGGGCGAGGGTCCTGGGGCACCGCCGGAGAACGCATCGGAGGTCTTCGTCCCGGCCATTGATGGAGAACCGTTCCGGTTCGTCGTGGATGCCCGTGACTACGACGGGGTCCATCACACCTTCACCAGCGCCGTCGCGTTCGTCGAGCTGACCTCCGCGGAGAACGCGGCAGTGATCGATCGGCTGATCGACCGGTGGGAGTCGCAGAACCCCGACGGACCACTGCGGCGCTCAGACCTGCAGGGACGCCGCGTCATGCTGAGCGAACCGTCGACCGACAAGCCCGGCAACTCCGAGGCCATCACGAACTCGCTGTCGTGGAGCGGCGTTCCCTTCCCCGGACAGCGCCCTGCCTTCTCCCCCTTCCTCTCGTTTGCCCGCATCGTCCCGGAAGCGGCGGAGGCGATGCTCGGCGGCGCCGTCGGCAGCGACATCCCGATGAGCTACACCGCCGCCTACCTCGACGCCGGCGGTTTCCTGGGCGGGCCACTGGAGGACGCGGGGGCGTTCATGGCCTTCGCCGACGATCTCGTCGACGAGGTCGCACCCGGGTTGGACTTCGCGGGCAGCGGCAAGTCCGACCGGAGCGGTGGCTCGGTCAGCCCGGGTCTTGTCATCAGGTCGCTGTCCCGGGCGGTCGGCATCGCCGGCGACCCATCGACGTTGCTGCCCACGGGTGGCATCGACCTCGCCGCGCTCTTCTCCGACCTGGGCGGCTTCCTCGGCAACATCCTGCTGGAGAACGTGCTCCCGACGGATGTGTCCTTGGAGGAGGGGCCGTTCGCCCTCGAGAGCCGCCGCGAGGGCGACATCGTGACCAGTCGGATGACGGTGAACTCCGGCCTGGTCGATTGGCCCAGCGACGATCCGGTCTTCCTGGCATCGGAGGGCACACCCGCCAAGCTGCTGATCGAGGTCACCAACGTCGTCCCGCTGACCAACCCGCAGGCGGCCACCACCGACATCGTCGGCGAGGTCACGAACTTCTCGATCATCCTCTTCGGCCCCGTCCCGTTCATCCAGGTCGACTTCTCCGCGCTGACCTTCGAGGCTCGGCCGGGCCAGAGCCCCACCGTCGATCCGGGCATCATCGACGTCTTCCCGCCGGACAACAGTCCGCTCAACTTCATCGATCAGGTCCTCAGCCTGCTGCCCACCGACACCTTCGGGTTCGACGTCGACATCTCCGCGGCCGGCGTCACGGCAGGGCTCGACACCACCTTCCCGACCATCACCATCGGGGCCCTGCAGATCCACCAGCCCAATCTGGGCGTGGCGGTCACGATCCCGTTCAACGGCGACCCGTTCGCTCTGCGCTTCAACCTGGGCCGGCGGGACCTGCCCATCGCGGTGACCTACCTCGCCCTGGGCGGCGGGTTCTGGTTCGAGGTCGAGGTCACGGGCAGCACCGTCATCCTGCTCACCGTCGGCATCGAGGTCCGCGCGTCCGCCGAGGTCGGGGTCGGCCCGTTCAAGGCCAAGGGCAGCATCGCCGTCGGCATCTTCTTCTCGATCGAGAACAAGGACGGCCAGGAATCGGCCATCCTCGGCGGCTACATCCGCGCCGAGGTCGAGGTCAACGTCCTGATCCTCGGTGTCCACATCACCTTCGAGCTGGTGATGACCTACGACTTCAACAGCAACCAGGCCACCGGCCGCGCAACCGTGGAGATCGAAGTCGAGATCGCCTTCATCGGCTTCTCCTGGTCGATCGAGGTGGAACGCAAGATCGGCGGCGGTGGCGGCGGAGGCGGCGGCCTCCGCCAAGGCCAGGCCGCGGGCTTCCTGGGACCCACCGCAACACCCCGGTTCGGTGACACCCTTGCCGAGGGGGACTGGGCGGCGTACTGCGACGCCTTCGCACCAGTGGCGTAGCACGGACACACGCAAGCAAAGGACAGAGGGATCCACCATGAGTCAACTGACCTGGACCGTCCTCCCGAACGGGATCACCGACGACGGCACCATCGCCCGGCTGAGCGTGCACCTCGACATCACCACCGTCGAGGGGAGCCTGGTCGACCACGAGGAGTTCCTGACGGGCGACTCCCCGTCCTGGCCCCCGGATGACATCACCTTCGATGTCGTGATCGGCCCACTCGGCGGTGCCGAGTCCGAGATCACGCGCCTGACGGCCACACCGGTGGAGCTGGCCGACTCCGCCACCTGGGGTGAGCTGTTCGAGCCGGACTCGCCGAGCAGTGACGAGCCGTTCGTGGACCGGACCGACGTCCCGATCCACACCTATCCCTCCGCCCAGTTGGCCGACTTCATCCGTGACGCCTACGTGGACGCGGCCGTGCGTGCGCCGGAGACCGGGCCCAAGCGCTGCGATCTGCTGGCGCGGGGATGGCGGAACCTGGCCTTCACCACGCCCGCCGGCAACCGGCTGGAACAGCCAGTCCGGGACGCGCTGGACACCATCCACGCCGGGGAGGCTGACGGCCCGCCGGTCGTCGACACCAGGTCCGGACAGACGTTCTCGCAGATCGACGCGCTGGTGGCGGCACCCCTCGAGACGGTGGCGTTCGCCCAACTGCGGGACTACTACACGCCGCCAGACCTGAACGACGAGCTCGTGGCTGCGGCGTACGCCCAGCCACTGGCGCCTCTGGGGCTCAACCTGCGGCGAGCCATCTCGGCCATCAACGCCCAACCCTTCCTCCAACGGCTCTTCGGGCTCGTGTTCGATCTGGAGATTCCACTGCCGGCGCCGCGGGGCGACCAGCCGGTGTACGTCGTGCCGCGCTCCTCCCGCCTGGCGACCTCACGGAACCGCCTCCCCGCGACCATGACGGACACCACCACGTGGCTGGCCCGGCCACGAGCGGGCAGCGACTACGCCGACGGCTACTTGCGGCTCGAGGAGCCCGAGACCGGCAAGGTCATCGACTTCGACCTGGACGGCGGCGCCCTGGGTGCCACCATCTTCGCCGGGACGCTGCTGACCGTCGAGCAGAACCTGACCATCGACACGCCGGAGACCACGAACCTCCCCGCCCTCCGCAATCAGGGACTGATGGTCACCCGGCCCGGCAACGCCGCGACACTCCACGCCGTGCTCGTGGCCGGATTGGCGGCCCAGGAGCCGTTGAACAACGGCCAGCTGATCCTGTTCGCGGACGACCTCGTCCGGGGCTTGCGGTTCGACGTCCGCCGGGACGAGGGTTCCTGGCAGTCGCTGATGCGTCGCTCCTCGACGTACGTCTTCCCCGGGACGCTGGGCGAGGTGACCATCGACGACGAAGAGGGGTACATCCCCCGGACGCCGAGTGCCAGGCCCGGCAGCCCGGACTGGTATCTATCGGAGACGCTCCTGTGGTGGGATGGCTGGAGCCCCATCCTTCCCAGGCCGGGTCGTGTCCTGAACGCCGACCTCGAGGACGCCGACGTGGCGGTGGAGCCGCCGACCAATGACGAGCCCGATCCGGACTTCCCGGTCTTGACCAGCCACGGCCTCGTTCCTGGGTCTCAGACGGCGCTGCGGGCCGGGAGTCAGTACACCTTCCGTGCCCGGATCGTCGACCTGGCCGGCAACTCCGTCCCGGTCGACGACAACGCAAGCCACGCCACCGAGCCGGTCATCTACCGCCGCTTCCAGCCTCTCAACCCGCCCGACCTTGCGCTGCGGACCTCTCCAGGTGCAGGCGAGGACGTCACCACGGTCGTCCTGCGAAGCGACGTGGACACCGACCCGAGCCCGGCGACGTCACAGCGGCACCTCGTTCCGCCGCGGTCGGAGTACACCCAAGCTGAGATCCTGGGTCTGCTGGATCGGCCGGACGGCACACCTGACCCGGCGCGGTACGCCGAGCTGGCCCAGCGGGATGCGGCAGACCTGTCAACCGTGCCCGGCGCCACCCCAGACCCTGACCGCCCCGGCGTCCTGCTGTACGGCCAGGAGACCATCACCATCGACTGGTTGGCCGACCCCTGGATCGGTGACATGAACCTGCGGGTGCTCGACGGCCCCTACGCCGACGCCATCGCCCAACTGCCCATCACGGGGATCAGCCGGCGCCTGATCGTCAACCAGGGGGATGCTGAGCCGACCGCCGGGGCCGCCGGCTTCACCGTGCCGCTCCGGAAGGCCGACATCGTTCACGTCAGGCTGACCTCGGTGCCGGTGGATGAGACCGTCGACCTCCTCGGCATCCAGGGGTGGATGCGGGACGACCTCGACCCCGCGCAGATCCAGGACACGCTGGCACTGATCGCAACCGGTCGACACGTGATGGTGTCCCCGCCCCGTGACCTGACGTTGGTGCACGCCGTCAGGCGTCCGCTGCTCGTGCCCGGCTTCGCCGACGGCTCGCCGACGATCTTTCGTCGTCCAGACGCCACCTGGGCGGGGCTGGGCGGCACCATCGAGTTCCACCGTCGCTCCACGGTGCAGTTGGAGATCGGGGCCTCATGGGAGGAGTACACCGACGCAGGGCCCGGGGGACCGCCACCCACGGACCCCGACGGCCCGGACGGCGTGGCGCCGATCGCCACGCGCGATGGGTCGGCGGTGGTGCTGGGCCAACTCGACTACGACGGGACCGACGAGATCGATCTGGCCTTCGACACCCGCCAGGAGTTCGGCGACACCCGTCATCGACAGGTCGCCTACGACATCACCGCCACCAGCCGATTCGTGGAGTACTTCGCCGAGCGCGTCAGCCCAGATCCCACCTGGCAGCCGGGAACGGAGATCGCCGATCTCGGTCCGCAACTCCAGGCGGATGAGGAAGTCGTGCCCGGGTCGATCACGGTCATCGCGCAGTTGCCCGGCGGGGCACCTGACCAGCCGCTTCGCGAGGTGAAGCTGGTCGAGCGCCGCGAACGCAGCGACGGCAGCGGCCCCACGCCAGGACACTATGTGGTCGATCGGGAGGACTGGATCGTGTCAGCGGTCAGCGCCGGGGAGGCAGCCGCACCGACCCTGGCAGCAATCCCCGACGGCACCCCGCTGAAGGTCCTCTACACCCTCCCTCCCGTGGTGCAGGAGTCGGGCCAGACGGAGCTCATCTCGGTGCCCGCCTCGGCCCGGCCACAGAGTCCGGTGGTCAAGTGGGTCGTCCCGGCCTTCGATCTGACTCACCAGCAGTCGGACAGCACGGTGGCCTCCGTCCGTGAGGGCGGCTGGCTTCGGGTCTATCTCGACCGACCGTGGTGGACCTCTGGCGAAAGCGAGATGCTCGGCGTGCTGACCTACCCCGCCGCCGAGCTGCAGGGCACGGCAGCAGTCGACCTCCCTGCTGACGACCCCCTACGGCCCTACGTGACCCAGTGGGGCGAGGACCCGGTCCTGTCCGGCGAGCCACTCCCACTGCGGTATCCGCCCATGGGTGCCTTTCCCGAGGCCCAGGTGACCGAGTACGGGGTGCGACTCGCCGAGGACCCCGGAGCCGCACCCCGGCCGCGTGGCCCGATTGCCTCCCTCGCGGCCCAGAGCCCCCCGCCACTGGCCGTGAACGTCGCCGGCCACGCTCCTGTCTATGACGCAGACCGAGATCTGTGGGCGGTCGACGTCAAGGTCCTCGGGGGACGGGCGTACCGGCCGTTCACCCGACTGGCGTTGGCCCGGTACCAGCCGGAGTCCCTCACGGGTCTGGAGCTCTCCGAGGTGGTCCTCGCCGACCTCATCCAGCTGGACCCCGACCGGTTCGTCAGCGTGACCCTACTCGAGGACTTCCGGTTGGCGGTTGCCCTCAGCGGCATCACCTACACCGAGGCCGCGCCGGGCACGCCGCTGATCGGGCGTGCCTACGCAACCGTCGAGGTCCTTCGGGACGGCTTCACGACCGAGGACCCCCAAGAGGTGGCGTACGACTCGCTGGCCGGATCCGGCCGTCAACTGCTGGAGAGCGGCCCAGCCGTAGATGGGGTTGCGGCGTGGACGGGGCAGCTCGGTGTTGCTGCCGGACAAGACATCCGGGTTGTCTTCGAGCAGTACGAGCTCATCCCGGTCCAAACATCGGCGGGCGGAATCGCCGAATTTCCTGGCGAACGGCTGGTGCACACCGACACCATCCGGCTGCGCATACCTGACGACGCCAGCGACCTGGTGATCGTCACACCGGACACACTGGAGGGACCCATCACTGGGCTGCCGGAGATCGTGGACCCCGTTCCGGCCCCGCCGCCCGCGACGGTTGTCCTGGTCGCGTTGGACTTCGGCCCCGATCCGTCGCAGCAACTCGTCGTGCCGCGCCAGGGATCGACATCGGGTGAGGGCGCCGGAAGCACCGGGCAGTTCGCGGGGCCCGCCGACGGCGCGGTGGCTGCGGTGCGGTTCAGCGACGCCTCTGGAGCCGGGAGCCTGACCGTCCGAACCATCGAGGAACGCCCCGGCGGCCTGGGCCTCGGGATCACACCCATCGGCCCGGCCGTGACCGTGATCGCCTCCGGGGTCACGCACGGCACCGTGGAGGTCGACCTGCCCGCGCCGGGCAACGGTCCCGAACGGGTCTACCAACAAGTCGGCCGCACCTGGGTTGACGTCACCCTCGCTCGTTCGGACGGCGTCGTCACGGCCTCGAGCAACTCCCTGTCGACCTTCGTGGTGGGCCTCCCCACCGGGTATCGCCGCTTCGCCGGGCCCGACCGGATCGCCACGGCCATCGCCATCTCCGAGGCGACGTTCGCACCGGGTGTGCGGCGCGCATATCTGGCGACGGCCGGCAACTTCCCGGATGCCCTGGCTGCCGGTCCTCCCGCGTCCATGGCCAACTCGCCGGTGCTGCTGGTCGGCGACTCGCTCTCGCCGCTCACGGGGGAGGAGCTGGTGCGCCTGGACCCCTGCGAGGTCGTGATCCTGGGCAGCACGGCGGCTGTCTCCGAGACGGTGGCCGAGCAGGTCCGCGCACTCGGCTTCGGCGTCCGGCGGGTCGCCGGCCCCGAGCGCTTCTCCACCGCGGCGGCCATCTCAGAGGACGCCTTCCCGAACGGGGCCAGCATCGCCTACATCGCCACGGGCGAGGCGTTCCCGGATGCGCTGGCCGGTGGCACAGCCGCAGCTCGCGATCGTGCCCCGATGCTGCTGGTCCAGCGCGATGGCCTCCCGGCCCCGACTGAGGCCGAGCTGAGGCGACTGTCTCCCTCCCGGATCGTGATCCTGGGCGGGGAGGCAGCCGTCTCGGCTGCCGTGGCCGACCAACTCGGGGCGCTGGGTGGGGCTCGGGTCGAGCGCTACGCCGGGCCTGACCGCTTCTCGACAGCCGCCGCGGTGGCGGCGTCGTTCGGGACCGCGAAGACCGTCTTCGTGGCGACTGGCAACGAGTTCCCCGATGCGCTGGCCGGTGTGCCGGCCGCTGGGATCGAGCGGGCCGCGCTGGTGCTGGTCCAGCCAGACGCCGTGCCCGATGTGGCCGCCACCCAGCTGTCGCGGCTGCGCCCGGACCAGATCGTGGTGTTGGGCGGGACCGCCGCCGTCGGTGCGGAGCTCGACGGCATCCTGCAGCAGTACTTGGCCACGGCCTAGTCCGCGAGCGTCCCAACGAGCAACGGTGTCCTCGGGCGCGTCCCGGCACACGCGGCGGTCATGCTCCGCGAATCCGGCCGAACCTAGGCGCTCTGGACGGTCTGGTTGCGGCCGCGCTCCTTGGCCTCGTAGAGCGCTCGATCGACCCGCTCGAGGCACTGCCCCACCGACTCGTCGGTCCCGAGGGTGCCGAATCCGATGGAGGCGGTGATGCCCAGGTCCGCCTCGGCCAGGGCCGTTCGCAGCCGCTCTGCCACGGCGTAGCCCCCGGTGTCGAGTTGCGGCAGCACGATCAGGAACTCCTCCCCACCCCAGCGGGCGGCCAGGTCGTGGCCGCGCAGCTTCTGCTGCAGCACGTCGGCGGTGCGCCGCAGGGTCTGATCACCGACGGCATGACCGTAGGTGTCGTTGATCCGCTTGAAGTGGTCGAGGTCGACCAGCATCAGCCCCGTACCCGGCGTCGCTGCCTGGATCAGCTGGGCGATCCCCCGACGGTTGAGCAGGCCGGTGAGCTCGTCCTTGCCCGCCAGGTCGCCTTGGACGACCGCCAGCTGTCGATCCTCCTGCTTGATGGACACGATGATGTCGACGCAGAGCACGACGCCGAGCAGGCAGCCGACGATCGAGGCACCATTGACCGACGGTACGTCCGATTGGGCAAGGACGATCACGAGCCCTGCGGCCGAGGACGCAGCCAGCGCACGTGCCGCACGGCGCTCGAACGCGACGTAGAACGCCGCCACGATGCCGACCGCACCAAAGGCGGCGGTTGACTGATCGACGGCGGGCGCATCCCGCCCCACCACGTCGAGCACCTGAGCTCCGACGGCCAGGCCCGCCACGGCAACCATCAGGCGGCCCGCTGTCTCGTGGGTGATCCGCTCGAGCATCAGCAGCACCGCGCCGGCGGCGATGACGAAAGCCACCACGCCGAAGAGCGTGGCCGCGCGGGCATCGCCGGTCACGGCAAAGGCAACTGCGACACCACCCACGAGTGCACAGGCATACCACGCGGCCACCTTGATGTAGCGCCGGTCCAGTGAGGCAAGCGTAGACCGGGTGCTCTCTTGGCGCGTGCGTGATCTCTCCACACACATCAGATCGTCAGATTGTCGGGATACTTGACCGGCCCCGCGAGATCGATCGGGTCAGCCGGTGGGAGCGAAGGCCGAGGGATCGGCGCTGAACGCCGCGCGGCACCCGGCCGCGCAGAAGACGTAGGTCCGACCGTCGTGATCGTGACGGTGGTGGGCCTCCTCGACGACCACGGTCATCCCGCACACCGGGTCGGTCGCCTCGGTCCGGACGCGTGGAGCCGTGACGATGCGCTGGAGGTCGCCGCGCGCCCGTCGTGCAACGAGGTCCGCGAGGATCGCGACCGCGATCTCGGTGTGGGTGGTCGAGCCCAGATCCAGCCCGGCGGGACCGATGATCCGGTCGCCACCGCCGGGGTCGTCGAGGAGTTCGATCGTGGCGGCGCAGCGCTTCTTGGACCCGACCAACCCGATGTAGCCGGCATCGGTGGCGAGCGCGGCCCGGAGCGCCAGGTCGTCGTACTGACCTTGCGATGCCACAACAACGGCGGTGGAGGGATCGGGGGCTGGCAGCCCCAGGTCGGGTGAGGCGACCGCTCGCGCATCCCAGCCGATGGCCTGCGCCATGGTGATCAGCGCCTCGACCGCGGGGGTGTCGCCGACGGCGACGATGGCGGGGGGTGGGAGGTGGGGCTCCAGGTACATCTGCAGGGCTCCTTCGCTCTCGCACGCCATGGGGATCACCCGCACGCCGGGCGCCGGGGTGGCCTCCTCGTCGTCGAACTCACCGAGGAACAGCAGTCGGGGCTCGCCGTCCTGCAGGCTCTCGAGCGCCTCGCTGATCACGGACGGCTGAGCACACGCGCCGCCGACGAACCCCTCGATGGAGCCGTCGGGCCAGACGATGGCGGCCCCGCCGAGCGGCCCGGACGTGGGCCCCTGGCGCCAGACGACCTTCGCGAGCACGAAGGCAGCCCGGTCGCGGGCCGCCCGGACGGCCTGCTCCATCATCTGGACGTCGGGCGTCATGACCGCCCCAGCCCCTCCCTTACTGGTCCACGATCGTGCAGGAAGCCGCGCATGTGTGGGTCAGACCCCGATCGTGTCGAATTATCCGGCCGACTGGGCGGCGTCGATGGCCTCCCAGACCCGGTGGGGCATGACCGGCATGTCGATGTTGGTGACGCCGAGATGCTGGACCGCATCGATCACCGCGTTGACGAAGGCCGCCGGGGACCCGACCGTCGGCGACTCGCCCACACCCTTCGCGCCGATGGGGTGATGGGGCGAGGGCACGACCGTCTCGAGCAGCTCGAACTTCGGGGTCTCCCAGGCCGTGGGGATCATGTAGTCCATGTAGTTGGACCCGATGCAGTTGCCGTCCTCGTCGAAGGTGATCCACTGCATCGAGGACATCGCGTAGCCCTCGGTCAGACCGCCGTGGATCTGCCCCTCCACGATCATGGGGTTGATCCGGACGCCGCAGTCATCGAGTGCGACCATGCGGTCCACCGTCCACTCGCCGGTGTCGA
Organism: Euzebya tangerina; assembly: GCF_003074135.1. NCBI lineage: Bacteria > Bacillati > Actinomycetota > Nitriliruptoria > Euzebyales > Euzebyaceae > Euzebya > Euzebya tangerina. The sequence continues at coordinate 51,557 of NZ_PPDK01000005.1, forward strand.
GGTCGACCTCCACCACCACGATGTAGCTGCCGTAGGGGTAGGTCAGGTTGGGCGGGTCGTAGTAGTGGACGCCCTCGAGGCCAGGCTCCATGCCCTCCGGCAGATCGGTGTAGGCCGCCAGCGAGACGTCCTGGATCGACACCGTCCGGTCCGGCGAGCCGGCGACGTTGAACTGCCCGTTGGACAGCTCGATGTCACCCTCTGCCGCCTCCAGCAGGTGCGCCGCGATCTTCCGTGCCTTGTCAGCCAACTTGCGGGCGACCACCGCAGTGGCGGCTCCGCCGACCGGGGTGGATCGTGAGGCATAGGTGCCCAGGCCGTAAGGGGTGTTGTCGGTGTCGCCGTGCACCACCTTCACATCGGTGGCGGGGATGCCCAGCTCACTGGCCACGATCTGGGCGAAGGTGGTCTCGTGGCCCTGCCCCTGGGTCTTCACGCCGACCTTCAGGACAGCCTTGCCCGTCGGGTGGACACGCAGCTCTGCCGAGTCGAACATCTTGATGCCGGCGATGTCGTAGTCCTTGGACGGACCGGCGCCGACGGCCTCGGTGAAGTGGGCGACGCCGATGCCGAGCAGGCGACCGTCCTCGCGGGCCTGGCGCTGCTCCTCGCGCAGGGCCTCGTAGCCCACGTGATCCATGGCCTTGCGGAGCGCGGTCGGGTAGTCACCTGAGTCGTACACGAAGCCGGTGGGGGTCGTGTAGGGGAACTGCTCCGGTTGGATGAAGTTCTTGAGGCGGAACTCCGCCGGGTCCATGCCAACCTCGAACGCCGCGTTGTGGACCAGCCGCTCGATGAGGAAGGAGGCCTCGGTGATCCGGAAGGAGCACCGATACGCGACCCCACCCGGCGCCTTGTTGGTGTAGGCGCCGTCGCAGACGACGTGGGCCGCCGGATAGTCGTAGGACCCGGTCACGACGTGGAAGAGGCCGGCCTTGAACTTCGTCGGCTGGGCGTCGGCGAAGAACGCGCCTTGGTCCGACAACATGTTGACGCGCAGGCCGAGGATCTTGCCCTCGTCGGTGACCGCCAGCTCACCCTTCATGTGGTAGTCGCGGGCGAAGCCGGTCGAGATCAGGTTGTCGCTGCGCGACTCGACCCACTTGACGGGCTTGCCGATCAGCAGTGACGCCGCCGTAGCCACGACGTAGCCCGGGTAGATCGGCACCTTGTTGCCGAACCCGCCGCCGAGATCGGCGGGCGAGATGATCCGGATCTTGTGCTCCGGCAATCCGGCGACCATCGCGAAGAGGGTCCGATGGGCGTGCGGGGCCTGCGAGGTGACGTAGATGGTGGCCTGACCGGTCACCGGGTCGACATCGGCTACCGCACCACAGGTCTCGAGCGGCGAGGGGTGCGACCGCGGGTAGTGGGTCTCCAGCGTGACGATCCTGTCGGCCGCCTCGAACGCTGCGTCCGTCGCCTCGGCGTCGCCGGACTCCCAGTGGTACACCCGGTTGTCGGTCTGCCCCTCCTTCTCGTCGCGGATCATCACCGCGTCATCCTCGATCGCCTGCTGCGGCGTGGTGATCGCCGGCAGCTGCTCGTACTCGACGTTGATGTACTCCAGCGCGTCGGCGGCGATGTAGGGGTCGGTGGCGATGACCGCGGCGACCTCCTGACCCTGGAACCGCACCTTGTCAGTGACGAGGACGGCTTGGGTGTCACCGGACAGGGTTGGCATCCACGCCAGGTCGTGCTGGGCCATCAGCTCGCCGGTGACGACGGCCACGACGCCGTCCATGGCCTCAGCAGCCGAGGCGTCGATGGAGATCAGCTTGGCGTGCGCCATCGGAGCCCGGAGGATCGACATGTGGAGCATGCCGGGCAGGACCACGTCGTCGAGGTAGGTCCCCTGGCCGACGATCAGGCGGTCATCCTCCTGTCGCTTGATGGCGTGGCCGATGCCGCCGACGTCCGGTGTGGTGTCCAGTTCGGGCTGGTCCTCGATGGCGGTCACTCTGCAACCTCCTGCATCGTTGCCTCCTTGGGGCGGTCCGCGTCAGTCTGCTCGTCCTGCAGTTCCATGTCGTCGGCTTCGACGCCGTTGGAACCGGCCCGCATCTGGGCGCCGGCCTCCTGGATGGACTCGACGATGTTCATGTAGCCGGTGCAGCGGCACAGGTTGCCGCTGATGGCCCAGCGGACCTCGTCGTCGCCCGGGTCGTCGTTCTCCTCCAGCAGCGCTGCGCCGACCAGCATCATGGCCGGCGTGCAGTAGCCGCACTGGAGACCGTGCTTCTCCTTGAACGCTGCCTGGACCGGGTGGAGCTCCCCGTTCTGCTTCAATCCCTCGACGGTCATGATCTCGGCGCCGTCAGCCATCACGGCGAACATCGTGCAGGCCTTGATCGGCTTGCCGTCCAGCAAGACCGTGCAGACACCACACGAGGTCGTGTCACAGCCGATGTGGGTGCCCGTGAGCCCGAGACCCGTCCGGATGTGATCGACCAGCAGGGTCCTCGGGTCGAGCTCGCTGCTGTGCTCGACGCCGTTGACGGTCATGGTCACTGTCACGGCGGTCGAGGTGGTCAGGTCCGTCATGCGGTACTCCCGGTGGTCGGCTCGCTGGCGTGAGCTTGGTCGAGGGCGGAGGCCAGGCCCCGCCTGGTGTAGACGTCGACGATGTTCCGCTTCCACTTCTCGGTGCCGCGGACATCGGTGTGGGGGTTGGATGCGGCCGCGGTGGCTGAAGCGGCGTCGGCGAACAGCTCCTCGGTGGGCATCTGGCCGACCAGCATCTCCTCGGCCTCGGTCACCTTCGTGGCGTAGGGCACCACACTGGTCAGGCCGATCCCCGCGGCGGCGATGGTGCCGTCGTCGGCGAGTTCGAGGTGGGTAGCTACTCCGACGGTGGCGTAGTCGCCGATCTTCCGCTCGAGTTTGTTGTAGACACCCCCGCTGGGTCCGCTCGGGACCGGGATCCGCACCTCGACGACCATCTCACCCTCGTCCAGGCTGTTCTCGAACAGGCCGACGATGAAGTCGGTGATGTCGATCTCACGGCGACCGTTCGGGCCCTGGGCGACCACGGTGGCTCCGGTGGCGAGCAGGACGGAGTTCCAATCACCTTCGGGGTCGCAGTGGGCCACCGAGCCGACCAACGTCCCACGGTTTCGCACCAGTGGATCGGCCACCCAGGGGGCGGCGCTTGCGACGGCGCCGGTCACGTCGTCGGAGGCGACGATGTCGGCGTGCCGGGCCAGTGCCCCGACGGCGACGTGGCCGTTCTCGCGCCGGACGTAGGCCAGCTCGTGCAGGCCGTTGATGTCCACCAGTCGCTCGGGGTAGGCGAAGCGCAGCTTCATCATCGGGATGAGCGACTGGCCGCCGGCCAGGATCCGGGTCTCGTCCGGATCCTCCGCGAGGGCCGCGACGGCCTCATCGATTGACCCCGCACGGAGGTACTCGTAGGTGGCTGGGAACACTCGCGACTCCGATCTCCAACGGACCAATTCATGGAGGACGCTATCCCACGGCGATGCCCGGCGGTAGGCGAATTGTCGATTCCCAAGACCTCGCTCGAAACCCCACTCACGCAGACCTGGCAGTGGTCGTCGCTCGGGTTCTGGCTGTGATGGGCGCAGGCTCCAGCTGAAAGATCGACGCGGCTGATCTCACCGAAGGGTGGGGATGTGCGATGGGAGGTCACGACCGGTGAGTGCGGTGGCGATGCGCCGGCCGGCCTCCCGGTGGCCGAACAGGTTCCCTGCCACCGGTCCGATCTGCAACGCCGCCACGGCACCCGCAACCCAGACGGGGACGCTCCCCCACCGCAGATCCGCAGACAGTGCTGGCAAGCCACCGTGCAGAGGAAGGGGTGATTGGTCCGCTATGTCGCCCAGCACGCCGTCCACCCGAATATCGCTCAGCCCGCCGAAGGCCGGCCACACCTCGTCGATCGGCAGGGCCCGTCCGGCCCGCGAGCGGACGATCGTCTGACCGTCGACGTCCAGCACCATGTCGACCTGATCATCCTCGTACAGGCGAACTGCTCCCTCGCGGCTCATCACTCGGAGTTGCTTGGCCGCCCACGCAGGCATCGACCCCCCGCCGCGTGCCTCGTCCGCCAGTTCGTGCCTCGTCGCAAAGTCTGCGGCATCGAACGCACCCATTCGAATGGGGCCGAGCCAGGTCGGATGGACGTCCATCCGTCGCTCGACGAACGGCCGTCGTGCCAAGAGCGCCACGTCAGCACCGCCGGCAGCCGCCCCGAACGTGAGGTGGGCAGCGGACAACCCGCCCCCGACGATGAGGATTCGGCGCCCCGAGAGGTTCTCGCCCAGTCGACCGTTGGGGTGGACGTGCTCCGGGGGCACCTGCTCGAGCCACTGCGGCAACACCTGGCGGCGGGGGTTGGTGGCGACCACAACCCTCTCAGCCCGGATCGTCACGTCGTTCGCGAGGCGCACTGCCACGGCGTCGGACTCCAGTTGGGCTCCGACGGCGCGAACACCGATGACGGCGTTGGTCAGCCGACACTCCTCCAGCACATCGGTGCAGAATCGAGCGAAGGCCGTGGTCGTCGGCACGTGCAGTCCGTCCGAGCGGCGTAGGTCGCGGTCCTGGTCCACGGACCGTACGAGCGCAAACGGGCTTGGATGCGGGTGATGCACGACCGGTGACCGCAGGTGCTCGATTCGCTGGGCAGCCATCTGGGCGTCCCACGTCGCCAGCCATCGTCCGGCCGGGTCGATGACGGCGAACTCATCCCGCCTGACGGCATCCGGGTCGGTCAACGCGAGGTGAACGGCCACCGACATGCCAGCAGGCCCGGCACCGACGACGAGGGTCCTGAGTCGTCCCATGACTGCCAGCATAGACGACAATGGTTGTCATTCGTATCCATACGGATGGCCAATGACGAACTGGACGACGACATGGCGGAGAAGGAGCGGTGCTACCTCTCCGGGCGCTGACCTGGAAGTCCGTCCTCAATGCACGTCGTGCGCCAGCGACCGGAGCTACGGTCCGGCGGTCGTCGCCGTGGCATCGGTGATGCGCCACTCGCGTGCCGACTGCTGGGCACGCCACATCTCGGCGTAGCGACCATCAGCCGCGACGAGGTCGGCATGGACACCTCGTTCGGCGACCTCCCCATCCTCCAGCACGATGATCTGGTCGGCTGCCGCGACCGTCGACAGCCGGTGGGCGATCACGACCACGGTGCGGTCACGAACCAGGGTGTCGACGGCTTGTTGGACCGCCACCTCGCTCTCGGTGTCCAGTGCGGACGTGGGTTCGTCGAGAACCACGATCGGAGCGTTCTTCAAGATCGCTCGGGCGATGGAGATCCGCTGGCGTTCACCGCCGGAGAGTGCCCCGCCGATCTCGCCGACCGTCGTGTCGTAGCCCTGCGGCAGCCGTTCGATGAACGAATGGCAGTTCGCCGCTCGTGCCGCCGCTTCGATCTCGGTCCTGGTTGCCTGCGGTCTGGCCAGTCGGATGTTCTCCGCGATGGTGTCGTCGAAGAGGTAGACGTCCTGGAAGACGACCGAGATGTGCCGCATCAGCTCAGTCGGCTCAAGCGTCCGGATGTCGACACCGCCGAGCGTCACGGTGCCAGACTGCGGGTCGGCGAACCTCGTGAGCATCCGTGTCACCGTCGTCTTGCCGCTGCCCGACGAACCGACCAGCGCGGTCAGGCTGCGGGCTGGGAAGGTGATGGAGAGGTCTCGGAGCACCGGCTCGTCGGTCCCCTCGTAGGCAAACGTCACGTCGTGCAGTGCCATCCCGCTCTCGTTGGAGGGGCTGATCTCGTCTGCCGCCCCGGCCTGCAGCACGGGGAGTGGCTCGGCAGCCATCAGCTCGGTGATCCGGTCCAATGCGGCTTCCATGAAGTCGAACATCGTGGCGAGGTTCGCGAACAGCGCGAGCGGCTCCGAGAAGCGCACCGAGACGGCGATGAGGGCCACGACCACGGAGGTCTCGAGGGTTGCGTCGAGCACGAACGACACCGCCAGCGCGGTCACGGCAACCGTGCCGACCTGGACGATGGTCGACATGCCGATGCTCGGCCACGTCCCCAACTGGAGGCCGTGCGTCTGCGCCTCCCGAAGGTGCGCGAGGGAGGCCTGCAGGCGGTCGGAGCGCGGACCGACCTGCCGGGTGGCACGCAGGACGGGTAGTCCCTGGGCGTACTCGACCAACTGCGATGCGACCTCAGCGTGTGCCCGTGAGGAGATTCGGTTCTCCTTCGCGCCGATGCGCCGCACCAGTCCGTAGACCGGGACGGCCAGGGGGAAGACCAGCAGCAGCGCGAGCGCAAGACGCCAGTCGACGACGACCATCGCGAGGATCGTGACGGCGGGGGCCACAATGGTGGTGATCACCACGGCGTACAGGCCACCGGCGATCGACACCACGTCCTGGACACCCGAGGTCAGCACCATGTTGAGGTCGCCGGTCCGCCGCGCCAATAGCGTCTGCAGCGGCATGCGCTGCAGTTGCGCCCCCAGATCTTCCCGGACCTCGTCGGCGACATCGATGTAGACCTGCCACTCGGCGCGCCCCGATCCGAACCGGAGCGCCGCATCGAGCAGGATCAAGGCGCCGATGCCGCCGATCCAGAACCAGACGCTCTCATCGCGGGCGAAGAGCGCGTCGAAGAATCCGAAGAGCCCGGCATACGCCAGCCCCTGGCACACTGCGGCCAATGTGGCCAGCACCAGTGCTCGCCGCATCAGGGAGGCGTGTGAGCCGCAGACCTCGATCATGGCCCGGAACGTCGCGATCATCGCTGCCCCTCCAAGCTGGTTGCTGCGTCAGGGGCCATCGCGCCGCCGGACCGCAACTCCCAGTCCTGTGCACGGCGATAGTGGTCCCACAGCGCGGCGTAGCGGCCAGCGGCCGCGACCAGCTGGCCGTGGGTCCCGCTCTCCACGACCTCGCCATGGTCGAGCACCACGATCTGGTCGGCATCCCTGATCGTCGAGAGTCGGTGCGCCACGACGATGAGGGTCCGGCCGACCGCCAGCCGCGCCAACGCCGCATGGATCTTCGCCTCGTTGTCGGGGTCGGCGAAGGCAGTGGCCTCATCCAGCACGACGACCGGGCTATCCTGCAGGATCGCCCGTGCGATGGTGATGCGCTGTCGCTGGCCGCCGGAGAGGCTCGCGCCCCGTTCGCCGACGACGGTGTCGTAGCCGTGCGGCAGGTCGTCGGTGATGAAGTCGTGGGCCTGGGCGGCTCGCGCGGCGGACACCACCTGCTCATGGGTTGCATCCGTGCGCCCCAGGCGGATGTTGGCCACGACGGTGTCGTGCAGCAGGAACGGCGACTGGAACACGAAGGACACGTGGCCGAGCAGGGTGTCGGCTGACAGCTCACGGACGTCGACGCCGCCAACGAGTACCGAGCCCTGGTCGACGTCCCAGAAGCGAGGGATCAGCTGGGCGATCGTGGACTTGCCGGCGCCCGACGGTCCGACCAGCGCGGTCACCGTCCCGGCCGGCATCCAAATGCTGACATCACGAAGGGCATCGGTGTCACGCCCGGCGTAGCGAAACGTGACGTTGCGCAGTTCGACGGATGCGTCGGCGGGTTCGCGGCTGGCGTCGGCCTGCGGTAGCGCGGGGACGGCGCGCAGCCCACCCAGGCGCTTCACCGCGGCGTCGGCGTTGTTGATCAGCTGTTGCAGCCAGATGATGGGGATGACCGCATCCGTGATCGCCGGCGCGATGATCAACACGCCCAGGAAGGTGGCGACGTCGAGGGTGCCGGCATCCACGAACAGCCATCCGGTGGGCAACAGCACGAGAACGGTAGGCAGGGCCGCGAAGAGGGTCCTGGCGATGTAGCCCCCGGTCTGGCTCTTGGCCGTCCACTCCCGGAGACGCTCGGTCGAGTCGTGCAGTGCGTCGCGGTACCGGCGGAACGAACCCGTCCCGTCATCGAAGGTCCGAACGACCTGCATCCCCTGGACGTACTCGTTGATGACCGCGTTGATCCGCTCGTTGGCATCATCAACTTCCCGCCGCGCCACGTCGTAGTCGCGAAACGCGAAGAACAGCCCGATCGCCCCGATTGGCACGATGGCGAGGGCGATGAGCGCCATCCGCCAGTCCAACACGAACAGCGCTATGACCCCAACCACTGGCGCAGCAAAGGACCGTGCGAAGAGTGGGGTCGAGTCTGCGACGAACGCGTGCAGGGCGCGTACGTCATCCAGGACGATCTTCTTCAGCGCTCCCGATCCGGCGGTGACCACGTAGCCGAGGGGCACCCGCGCGAGGTGATCGGTCAGCTCGGTTCGCAGGATCTGCTCGAGGCGGAACGCGCCAAGGTGAGAGATGTGGAACGCGGCGACGCGTGCCACGAACGCCACGACGACGGCCGCTGCACTGACGCCGACGAAGGTCCACACGCGTCCCGTGTCGGGGTTGGTGGCGACCAGTTCGGACACGACGGGGAGCAGCGCGAAGAGCGCGACGAACCACGCCACCATGCCCAGCGCCGCGAGGGCCATGGCCGTGCGGATCTGACTGTTGACCGGCGCGATGACCTGCCAGAGCCCGAGCTCTTGGATCGACCCGTCGACGGCGCGGTCGGCCGCTGACCCCGGCGGCTCGGCCTTCATGGTGGGGGGTGGCGCGTGGGTCGTCGACATCAGCGGCTCCCGCTAGCTGTCGCGTCGGTCAGGACCAGGTCGCGTTCGCGTTCGAGCATCTGCTGCCGAAGGAGATTCTCGTGACCCCGCAAGTGGCGGGCGTACACCCCGACCCCGACAACCAGGAGCACCGCCGAGCCGATGACGACCGGTACGTAGCCGACGGCACCGGCGATGCCGAGACCGACGCCACCCGCGATGAAGCTCCAGATCATGCCGATCGAACTCATCAGCGTGTAGTCGCTGCCGGCGCTGTCGGTTCGCGAGTAGTCCATGTTCACCGTGTAGATCACCGACGTCGTGGCTGAGTATGACGTCAGGTACACGCAGATGGCCGTGATGATCAGCGCGTCGTTGCGGGAGCCACCGAACATCGGCAGCAGCGCCAACGTCGCCGCCACCTTTATCGCCGAGCCAGCGAGCACGGGCACCAACCGGCCGTACCGGCTCACGAGTGCCCCACCGACGAAGCCGCCGATCGCGGCCGGCACCGACGCGACCAGGCTGAGGACGACGCCGATGCGCGTGAGCGACCAGCCGATGTCGACCAACGCGGGCGTCAGCAGGCCGTAGCTGACCGCGACGCCGAGGTAGAGGAGCGGCACGACGACGAGTGCCCAGCGGCCCGCCCCAGGCTGGTGGAAGACGGTGCGCAGCGACCGGTAGGCGACGCCGAGTGATGCGGGTGTGGCGAGTGGTGGTGTGTCCTGCTCGCGGAAGCGAATGACAACGACCAGGGCGGTTGCTGTCATCGCAGCCAGCAGCAGCATTGCAGCGGTCCAGCCGAACGGGTCGAAGACCACCACGGTGAGTCCTCCGCCGAGGAGGTTGCCGACGTACCCAGCGGCAACCTGGACACCGTTGGCCGTTCCGCGATCCTCCACGGCGATCAGTCGAACGGCCAGAGCATCGGCGGCGATGTCCTGGGTGGCCGAGAAGAACACGAGCAGCGCCGCCAGCGCCATGAGCGCGCCGAAGTCGTCTGGATCCGGCGACACGCCGAGCATGGTCAACAACGTCAGGACCATCGCGGTCTGGAGGACCAACAGGCAGGGCCGGTAGTGCCCGGACCGCCTTCCGCCGAAGCGATCGACCACCGGTGACCACAGGAACTTCACAGCCCATACCAGGCCCAGCCCCTGGATGATGCCGAGGCTCTCCAGCGACGCCCCGTTCTCCCGCAGGATCCCGGTCAGGCCGACGAGCAGGAAGCCGACACCGATGAACTGCGTGATGTACAGGGCCGACAGCAGTCGGTAGAGAGGGGCGCGTTCCATGGCAAGACCTTACCTGTTAATGAGAACGGTTCCTATCCGCATTGCATGATAGTGCGAGTCCCTCCTGCATCGGTCGCTGGAGTCGCTGCTGTTCTGAACGCATCCACCAGAGCCGGCCTCGATACTCAGTCGGTGTGGCTCGCGATGTAGAGCACGTCGAACTCCTCACCCAACCCACTCGACCAACCGTCGAACGACGCGGCCGCTTGACGCCGCCGAAGTCCGATCACGTAGCGCGTGCCCGCCAGGTCGACCTCCACCCAGGCCTGCCCATCACCAATCGGGCGCGTGTCAATGACCTGCGAGACCTGATCGCGGGATGCACCTCGGGTGCGGCGCAGCCACTCCATCGCGAACGAACTTGCATCACCAGACATACTAGTTAGGTTAACCTTACCTCGTGCCGTAGGTCATAGCCGAGGACAGGGCAGCCATGGATGACCTCAGCGCATTCGCGTTTCGCGCCTGGACCACTCGAGCGAGCTAGGACCCCCATCACATGACCGACATCACCATCACCGGCTTCGACGACCGTGCGGCTGGAGAGTTGCAGGAGTTGACCCTGCACCTCAACGACGAGCACACCGACACACTCGCTCTGGTCGCCGGTCTGCCGGATCCCTCCGACGGTGCGTCCGTTGTCGCAGTGTCGCCGGACGTGGTCACCTTCGTCGACACCAACGGCGGTCGCCACAACATCGCCTTCGCCGCAGATGTGTCATCGCTGGAGACCCTCCAAGGGGAGTTCATGCGGCTGCTCGGCGAAGCGCGGGCTTCTGCGCCGCCCGATCTGGCGCTGACCTCGCTGGAAGAGGAGTTCGCAGCCACGGCTGGTCTGCCGACCCTGCACACCACCGTCGTCGCAATCGAGGACGTCTCAGCCGGGATGCGTCAACTGACCCTACGGGGAGGGCTTGAGGAGTACGAGCCGGGTTCCCCCGACCAGTTCGTGTTCCTGATGACGGGTGGGGCGGACGGCGGAGCCCTGACCGACGAGCAGACCTTCGAGTCCTACGTCGAGGCTGACGCGGAGACCCGTGCCGCTGGCGCGTACTACACGGTGCGAGGTGTTAGGACCGATGCCCACGGGCGACCGGCGGAACTCGATCTATGGATCGTGCGCCATGACCACCCCGGCACCGTTGCGGCGTGGGCCGACGGCGTCGAGCGAGGCACACCCGTCGCGATCTGGGGGCCCCGCAGCAACTACAAGCCGCCCGAACCAACCACGCAGGTCGCCCTGCTTGGAGACGAGACGGCCCTACCGGCCATCGGGGCCATCCTCGACGATCTGCCTGCTGACCGGTCGGCCACTGCTGTCGTTGAGGTTGCCGACCCCACCCACGTCGTTCCGCTGCCGGCAAGCGCGCGCATCGATGTGACCTGGTTCTTCCGCGACGGAGAACCTGCCGGCGCAACCGAGCGCCTGCTCGGGGCTCTCGAACAGATTGACGCTCCCGCGGATCAGACCAGTTGGTTCGGAGCGGCCGAGGTGCGGGTCGCGGGCGCGCTTCGACGCCACCTTCGACACGACCGCGACCTTCCCCGTGACCGGGTGATGGTCACCGGCTACTGGCGTCGCTGAGCCTGCTCTGACTCAGCCGTCAAGGCCGCCCGGAGCACCGGCAGCGCAAGGTGGTCCTTGGGCCTGGCGAGAGCCTCCTTCGACCGCACAACGTCGGCCAAACGAGCCACCTGGAACCGGCGCCCCTGCAGTTCCAACGTCACCACCTGATCCCCAAGATCCTCGTACCGGCCAACGCCTGCAAGTTCGGGAAGAAGACGGCGAACGTCGAGGGTCACGATGAGACGACCTCGACCTCATCGACGAGTCGCACCCATCCCTCCCACGCATCGATCCGCTCCTCGACCGTCAAACCCCGGAACCAGCGTGCCAGTGCCAAGTCATGACACTGGTCGTCCATCGTGCGCCGAGGCACCAGTTCAAGTTCATGACCCAACGCCGTGAGGATTCTCTCCATGGTGTCGAAGCGCGGCACGACCGTCCCTGACTCGTACCGTGCGATCGCCGACTGGGAGGTACCCACCAAAGCCGCCACTGCGCGCTGGGAGAGCCCACATCGTTGGCGAGCCGTGCGGAGCAGTTGCGAAGCTGACATGTCGGATCCGTGACCCTGGGCGATGCTCGAAATGGTATCACCCTGAGCATGGTGCTCATCAGAGCCTTACTCGCTCTGCTCAGGCGGTGCTTGTTGAGGCCAAGGACCTCAACATGCGCTCCAAACTCCACTCGAAGACCGAGTCTGGGTCTTCCGGCATGGCCAGAAAGCCGTCCTGCATGGCCGCGAGGCTTGGGTACTCCTCGACATCGAGTGCGGCCATGAACGCCATCGTGTCCGCCACGCCCTCGGCACCGCCACGCTGCATGAACCGATCGGTCTTGCCGATGGCCGCGGTGAGCCAGGTGAGGAACAGGTTGTAGGCCTGAGCCAACTCGTCGCCAACGTGCCCCAAGTCATGCAGGCGGGCCGCGATGCCATCGCCAAGAGCCAGGCCATGTGGTCCTGTCGCGCCGGCCTCCATCAAGTACGCCGCCAAGCCCGGGTTGGCAAGGCCAACGCGTCGCATGTCCCAGGCCATGGCTCGCAACCACTCGATGGGCTCGACCGTCTCGGGCGGCGTCACGACGGTGCTCATGATCGTGTCGGCGATCGCCTCGCCGACCTGCTGCCGATCGGGTAGGTAGTGGTAGATCGCGGTTGGCCACACACCCAGACGGCTGGCCAGGCGGCGCATCGACAGGCGCTGAAAGCCCTCTTCGGCGACAATCTCAACGCCGGCCGCGAGGACGGCCTCCCGAGTGAGACCGTCCTCGCCCGATAGCTCGTCAGAGCGATCAGCGGAACGGGCAGCAGCGCGTGGCATTGGACCTGAGCCTACTGGTGATCAGCTGAGTCCCTGAACCAGCAACAGCACTCCGAAGACGGCGAACAGCGCCGCCGACGCAAGTCGAACGGGTCGCTCGGGAAGCGCCCGCCCCGCCACACGACCGATCACGACCCCGACGGCGCCGGCCGCGAGGATGCCGATGCTGGCTCCGACCCAGACCGCCACAGCACTACGCGCGTCCGCCGCCAGCGTGGCCGTTGCAAACATCGTCTTGTCACCGAGTTCGGCGACGAACAGCGCGATGGCGGAGCGCAGGACGATGGCTCCGGTGCCGTTCGAAGCTGCGCCTGGCTCACCATCGTCCCGTGCTGCGCCGTCGTCACTGCCGCGAAGTGTCCAGAGCGCGAAGCCCAGAAAGGCCAGCCCACCGCCGATCTGCACCGCGGTCGTGGGCAGAGCAGCCCCAAGCACCGCTCCGATGGCGACTGACAGCGTGGTGGCGACGAGGTAGCCGATCGCCACCCCGGTCAGCACGGGGCCTAGCCGGTTCCGAGCACCGAGTCCGAGTGCCACCAGCTGTGTCTTGTCACCGAGTTCGGCGAGGAAGACCACCCCAATGGCGGTGAGGACGCTCTCCATGAGCCGCCTAGCGGCCGGTGGCCGAGATGGGAACCACCAGCGGAGTGGCCGACACCGGATCGGCGATGATCTGGGACTGCAGGGCGAACACCGCCTGCACCAGTTGCTCGGTGACGATCTCCGTCAGCGGGCCCTCCGCGACGATCTTGCCCTCGCGCAGGGCGATCTGATTGTGGGCGTATCGGCAAACCAGGAGGAGGTCGTGGAGCACGATGACCAGGGTGCGATCGTCCGCCTCGTTGAACTCGGCCAGCGCGTCCAGTGCGTCGCCCTGATGGGCGACGTCGAGGTGCGTCGTGAGCTCGTCCAGCAGCATGACCGGGGTCTCCTGAGTTAGTGTCATCGCAATCCAGACGCGCTGCCGTTGCCCGCCGGAGAGCTGATCGACGGAGCGCCCTGCCAGCTCACGGCTACCGGTGGCATCCATCGCTCCTGTAACGGCGTCGTGGCCCTCCCGTCCCCACTGCGACAGCCACGACTGGTGGACGAGGCAGGCGCCGCCCAGCATGGCCAGCACGAGGGCGGTGCCGCCAGTGGCGCACAGGCTCGTAGCGATCGGCGGCGCCCTCTACGCCAACGGGTTGATCCACTGGACATCAAACCTTGCAAAGTCCGCATCTGTCGACACCACGGCGACACCGTGATGCCGGGCCAGTGCGGCGAGAAGGGCGTCGGTCGTCAGCGGACCCCTGACCTCGTGCTTGGTCAACACGTCCAGAAAGACCTCATCGAAGCCGGCTCCGGCTGACGGTGTCCACGCCCGAGGAGCCGACCGCCACGCGCGAATCTGATCAGCGGCACTCGCGGGTGAGAGCGGATGCTGCAGGGCCCTCGGGTTGGTGGCGATCCGGTAGAAGGCCGAGAGGGACAGCCACGGCAGGCCCACTCGAGCCTCGCCGTTGAGCGCCGACTCGAGCCATCGTCGCGCACGGTCGTGGCTCGGGTCGTCAGCGTTGCGTGCGTACAGCAGCACGTTCGCGTCGACGATCACCGCTGGGCGGGACCCTCGAGGTGCTCCAGCGCTGCCGCGATGTCGTCCATCGGCACCAACGCCGCACCCATGCTGCTGACCTCCTGACGAAAGGGAGCAGGATCGGGCTGGTCGGCCAGCGCGACGGCCCGCCGTACGAGCTCATTGACGGCTTCGCTGAGCCGAAGGCCACGTTCGGCGCGTAAGGCCTCCACAGCTTGAAGGACATCGTCATCGAGGTTGACCGTCGTGCGCACGGGCTGCATTCTAGCATCGGCCTATGATGCAGTGATGCAACCCGCCTGGCGGTCACTCCGATCGAGTGGCGTCCACCAGTTCGGTAGCCACGGTGCTTGGCAGCGCCGCGGTGCCGCCCAGGACCACCACGCGGTTCGGGTCGAACTCCCCGATCACGTCTGTGGTGAGGCTGGCGCGCTCGACGTCGGCCAGTAGCAGCAGGCCCCCCTGCGCCGCGACGGCCGGACCGGATACCAGGGCGTCAGGCCAATCGGCCCCTGTCGCGACCCAGACCTGGTCCGACGGCACGCCATCGGCCACGGCACGCTCAGCCATTGCAGCGGCCGTCTCCACGCGGCCGACCCCGGCGACGCGCTCGACCACCGGGACCAGATCACCGATCTGGCCGGCCACGGCTTCTGACACGGCCGCGGTGCCACCGACGACCAGCGCCGATGTGGCTCCCAGATCGCTGATGGCGCTTGCGGTCGCGGCCGGCAGCGCGTCCGTCTCCACCAGCAGGACCGGCACACCCGTCGACCCGGCGTACGTGGCAGCCGCCAGGGCATCCGGCCAACCACGTGACGGGTCGCCGTCGGCACCCTCCGCGATGACGACGGTCTCGCCCCCGACCCGCTCCGCAACAGCCGCCGCCGTCGCGAAGCGGTCATCTCCGGCCACTCGGTCGATGCTCAGGCCGGCGTCGGTCAGGGCGTCGGCCACCTCGGTACTGAGTGCGGCCTCACCACCGAGGAGCACCGCCGTTGAGGCACCGAGCTCCTCGATGACGTCGGTGGTGGCCTGCGGAACGCCATCGGTGTCGGCCAGGAGGATCGGAGCCTCGAGTTGTGCGGCCAGCGGCGCTCCTGATAGGGCATCGGCGTACTCGTCGGCTCGAGCGATGACCACCGTGTCGACCGGCGTGTCGAAGGTGTCGCGGGCAACCTGTGCTGCCGTCGTTACGCGGCTGTCGCCAGCCACGCGGACGACCTCGGTCAGGGCCATGGGCTTGTACTGCCAGGTGGCGTACAGCTCCAGCTGATCGGCTGCGTGCGGCGATCGGGGGTCTCCGGACTGACCGGGGGCGATCACGTTGACGGCTGAGCGGATCTCGCCCCCGCCCAGGGCGACGATCTGGTTGTAGGTGCCTCGATTGTGGTACGGCGTGTCGGGAACCTGCAGGGCACCCACCGAGCTCCACGACAGCACCGGTGCGTCGATGGTCCAGGTCGTCGGGTCATCGCTGCCGTACTCGGCCGTCAGCGCATCGAGCGTGGCGACCAGGGTGGCCGTCAGCGCCTCGCCGAGGTCAGCCCCGTCCAGCCAGTCGTGGGCCAACGGGAGCCCTGCATCCTCACCCTGGAGCAGCCGGGCGATGACCTGGGACCGCGTCACCGCGTTGCCGACGATGTCGTCGAGCTCGTCGGCGACCACAGCCTGGTCGACCGCGGCGACCCAAGCGTGGAACAGCGTGGCGGTTCCGTCATCGGTGGTGCCGTCGCCGTCGGCATCGGTTTCGAGCCGGTCCCAACCCTCCAGCCGTGCAACCGTGTCTGCCAGTCGAGGATCGGCCGAGACGTCGACCAGGGCCAGCATGCCCTCCAGCAGGTTCGGCGCGAACACCGCACCCGCGGAGCCCTGCGTGCTGTAGTCCGCGGCAGCGGTCAGACCAGCCGTCCGGTTGATGTCCTCCAGAGTCGCAGTCGTCGCGGTGCCGGTGTCCAGGTCCTCCAGCAGGTCCAGCAGCGTTCGGACCCGGTGGACCGGACCGAACCCGGAGGTCCCACCCCCGTTGTTCTGCCAGCCGGGCGCGGGCTTGTTGTTCCACTGCGCAATCCAGCCCTGCTCAGGGTTGACGGCGCGGGGGAGGTCGGCGGGGTCCACGAAGCCGTCCCACTCGGCCGAACCGTCACCCGGAACGGGCAGGAACGACAGGCCGGCGGGACGCACGGGGAAGCGACCCGAGTGGTAGTACGCGATGTTGCCCTCGACGTCGGCGTACATGACGTTGAAGTTGTAGGCGTTGCGGTCCACGGCCTCGCCGAAGCTATCGACGTCATCAGCGGCCGCGTAGTCCAGCCATGCCTCCATGCTGTCGAGCTCGGCACCGCGCGCGGGGTTGGCGAAGGTGAAGACCGTGCCGTCGGCCTGGCCGATGACCGGACCGTGGACGCCCTCGCAGATCTGCTGCTCGACCGGATCACCACCGGCGACGCTGATCGTCTCGATCCGACAGTCCAGTGGCACGTCCTCGCCATCGAAGTCGACGGCGGTGGGGTCGTCTTCAGATAACGGCTCGGCGAAGATGTCGGCTGAGGGGCCGGCGCCGGTGGTGAGCGTCCACGCGTGGGTGTCGGTGACGCCGATGGTGACCAACGGCACGCCGGGCAGGGCCATGCCGGTGACGTCGTAGTTCGGGCCGTGCAGGGCCAACTCGAGGTTGATCTGCGGCGCCGTGTAGCCCATCTGCGGACCGCCGAGCAGCAGTGCCGAGCCGTCGGCCGACCACTCCGGTCCCAGGACGACGGCGTTGGAGGCCGGCGGCGGAGCGACCCCGGACTGCCGGGCAGCTTCGGCCATGGCCTGCCCGAACGGCTCACCCGCCGGCAACGGCGGCAGGTCTGCGGGGACCTGGGTCACCGGACCTGTGGTCCCGGCCCCCGTGGCACCGGCGAACCCGATCGGGGTGGCGGTCGCGGCCGTGTCGATGGTCGTCGGCGACGTGGGATCATCCAAGAAGTGGGTGTCGGCGAACGCCTCCGCGCCCTCCTCCTCCCCCAGCGACTGCTGCAGCGCCATCAACTCCGCCAGATCGTCCAGCTGATCGGGGAAGCGGATGCCGAAGTTGTCCGCGATCACCACCATCTGACCGATCACGTCCTCGACGGTCCACGGCTGTGGCGTGATGCCCTGCGCCAGGTACTCCGGCGGCAGCGCCCCGGTGGCCGTCGCCTCATCGATCCAGGCGTTGAAGCCCTCCACATAACCGTCGAGGATCGTGCGAACGCGTTCCGAGGCCGCGTCGTACAGCTCGGTGTACCGCGCCTGACCGCCGTAGACGGTGCGGATCTCCACGTCGGAGGCGACGAAATCGGCACCGAGCACCTCAGCCTGCCGGCCTGACCCCAGCCGCCGCAGCACGTCCGCCTGCCACAGGCGGTCCTGGGCCGTTGCGTAGCCGGCGCCGCGCCACAAGGAGCGCTCATCGTCGGCCGTGACGACCGGCACGCCGTAGGAGTCGCGGAGCACGGACACCCCATCGGGTTCGGGCAGCGGATCCGGCAGCGGAGGCAGGTCCTGCCCGGTGGCAGGGACGGCCGCTACTGCGAGGACCAGGGCCAGGACCAGGAGAAGGCGGACAGGCGTGGTGATGACTGGCATCGACGGCTCTCTGCGCCGAGCGTGTCGGATGGGTCGCCCGGCGTGCACGGCATGGTCGGTCACCGATCGCCCCCGGGTCCAGAGGGCGTCGGCCCTGGGTAGAGTGTGCAGATGCACACCGATGCTGACTCGGTTGCGCTGGTCGCAGCCCTCGAAGCACGCATCCCTGTCATCGCCGAACGGACGATCGTCCTGCTGACGACGGAGATCGAGGCGTACGCAGACCTGTCAGCCGAGCGCGCCAGCGACGTGATGGCCGTCATCGAAGGCAACCTGCTGGTCTGGTGCCGGGCGGCACGACTCGGTCGACTGCCCGTTGATGCGGAGCTGCGGCCGTTCCTCGACGGGGCCAGACGACGAGCCCGACAGGGAATCGGAATCGATGCGCTCCTCTCGGCCTACGGACGAGGCGCGGCGGTGGCGTGGGAGACGCTCGCATCACTGGTCGACCCGGCAGATCCAGCCTCGCTCGGCGCAGCACTGGAGGTCTCGGGCTGGATCGTCCGCTACACGGATCGGGTCTCGACGGAGGTCGCCAGAGCGCACGCCGAGGAACTGGACCGACTAGCGGGCCACGACCCAACAGCGGTCCAACGACTGCTGGACCGCGGCGCCTCCGACAGCTCCGCCTGGTGGGCCATCGTCGGGCGGCCGGAGGCGGTTCGAGCACACCGCGCGGCCGGAACGGTCGTCATCCACCATGTCGACCACGGCCTGTCGCTTGACCCCTACGTCGCAGCGCTTCTCCAGCTCGACCCCATCCCCCGGGCAGACGCCACGATAGGTGTGAGTGGTCCATCCTCCGGACCCCTACGACCAGCCCTGGTCGACGCTGCAACGGCAGCCTCCCTGGCTGATCGCCACGGACGGGTTGGTCAGGTCACGCTGGATGACGTGCTGTTCGAAGGCGTGATCGAAGGGGCCGCTGGGGCCGTCGTGCAACGTCTCGCCATGATCGGCCGTACCATCTCCGAGCACGACCGGTTGCATCGCACGCAGTTGACCGACACGGTCACGGCCCTGGTCGCGGCCGACGGCAGTCGTCGTCTCGCGGCCGGTGCGCTCGAGGTGCACCGCAACACCCTCGGCCAGCGCCTCGATCGGCTGGCGCAGATCACCACGCACGATCCTGCGGGCCCCCGTGGCTTGACGGTACTTGCGGCGGCCTTGTCCTTGCTCACCTCACCTCCGAGCGGCTCCGGCGAGCCCTGAGGTTGGGTCTGCATCGGAATCCTCGCGGCTGACTCCTCGAGTGCCGAATTGCAGCGACCGAAGGCACGAGGTTAAGCTAACCTTAGGCCCAAACCGACTGACACCTCCGAGGCTCCAAACCATGACCAACAGCGCCAGTCCTGGCGGCACCCCGTCGGGTGCGCTTGCCGACCTCGACCTGACACCGTGCCCTGGCTGCGGCACGGTCGCCGAGGTGAGCGGCGGGTTCGAGATGCCGGGGCTGGACGGGACCGAGCGCTACGTCCGCACCCGCTGCATGGTCGGACACGTCTTCGTCGGTCCGGAGTTCGCCCTTCGAACGGGCTTCGCCTAGGTGTAGCGACCTAGGCGCAGTCCTGGCACGTCCCCTTCAGGATGAGGACGGCGTGATCGACCATCGCGATGCCGGCCGACGTGCTGGGCTCAGCGAGGTCCGGGGGGATGGGCGTGTCCCGGTCGTCACGAGGGACGTCGATGACCACCTCGCAGGTCTGGCAGACGAAGTGATCGTGCGCGCGGGCAGCGGTTTCGTACAGCACCCCTCCCGAGCCCGTCTCCGCGACGAGGACCAACCCGGCCTCGCGCAACTGGGCGAGCACGTGATAGACGGTCGCCTTCGGCAGGCCGGTGCCCTCGACGATCCCCTCCGCGGCGTGGTGCCCCGCGGTGGCATCAAGCCAGTCGAGCAGGGCCCGTCGAGGCTGCGTTGCCCGGAGTCCGGCCTCGCGCAGGCGGCCAGCCGTCGGGGCGGGTTGGACCTGCTCTGACGGCGTCCGAGTGTGGGCCACGACCTACCGTTGGGCCGACGTCATCCACAGCTGCTTGTCGAGGACTCGCGTGATCTCGATGAGGAGGTCCTCCGCGGCGCTGTCCGCGTCTGCGACCTGAGCTGACCGCTGCCGCAGGCTGGTCGCCACACCCTTGATCCGAGCCGTCATGAGGTCGATCACCGCATCATCGGTCATGAACGTCGCGTCCACCGGGTCCATGGGGGTGTCGCCGGCGACTCGGACAGCCCGGCCATCGGGCACGACGCCGATGGTCGAGAGGTACTCGGCGACGGTGTCGCTGTACTCGCGGTACTCCTCGATCAGCTCGTCCAGGTGCTCATGGACCGGCTTGAAGCGCGGCCCGACGACGGCCCAGTGCAGCTGCTTGCCGGTCAGGGCGAGATCGATGAGATCGGTGACGGTCGGCTGCATCACCGCGGCCACAGCCGCCACAGCCTGCGGTGTGAGGCTGGTCTCGATCTGGGTTCCGGGCGTGGTGTCGGGGCTGACGGTGCTCATGGCGTCTCCTGATTCGCGTGGCAAGACGTACGTTGGACCAGGTCCAATCTGGCGTGAGCGCACACTACCCCTGCCGCTCGCGGTGGCAAACACGCGGCATCGCCCACCCGACAGGCGGAGGCGGTCGAGGTAAGGGTTCCCTAAGATGGACGAGGTGCCTGCCACGAGGGAGGCGCCAGGTTCGACGAGTGGAGGTACCGGTGTACGGCGTGGTGCGGGAGAAGGAGTGGCTGACGCCGTCGATCGTGCGACTCCGGCTGAGTGGTGATGGCCTTGAGGGGTTCACGATGGTCGCGGCCACGGACGCATACGTGAACGTGGCGATCCCGCCTGACGGGGCACCGTATGCGGCCCCCTTCGACGTTCAGGAGGTCCGCGAAGCCCACCCCAAGCCGCTGTGGCCCGCACGACGGCGGTACACCGTTCGCCGCTGGGACGATGAGACCCGCGAACTCCTGATCGATGTCGTCGTCCACGGCGACGAGGGCGTTGCCGGACCCTGGGCGGCAGGTGCCGCGCCTGGTGATGTGCTCGTCTTCGAGGGGCCGGGTGGTGGCTACCGTCCTGACCGGGCCGCCGACTGGCACCTGCTCGTCGGCGACGAGTCTGCGCTGCCCGCCATCGCCGCGTCGCTGGAGGCAGTCCCGGAGGGGGCGCACACCGTCGCGCGACTGGTGTGCGATGGCCCCGAACACGAGATCGCCCTGGACTGTCCCGGCGACCTGGACCTCGAGTGGCTGCACCGGAGCGGCAGAGCGGCCGATGCCACCCTGCTGCTCGACGCCGTGCGGCGCCTGGACTGGCCGCAGGGATCGGTGCTCGCGTTCGTCCACGGTGAGGCCACGGAGATCCGGGAGATCCGCCGTCACCTGCTGGCAGACCGGGGCCTGGATCGATCCTCGATGTCGTGCTCCCCCTACTGGCGTCGCGAGATGACCGACGAGCAGTGGCGTGCGGTCAAGGCGGCCTTCGTTGCCGAGATGGAGTCAGACGTCTCCTCCCCCGACGGGTGAGCCTGGTCGGGGTGCTGCTATGCGCGTGAGGTCACGGCGGGTGGGTTCAACTGCCGCCACACGGTCGGGACGACCCGGCGCAGGTAGCGGCTCAGCCGCACGAAGGAGCGACCCGACTCGCGGAACCGGTAGGTGATCGGCACCTCGGCGTACACGAATCCGCGGGCGATCAGGTCGATCGTGAGGACCTGGGCGTAGTTGTAGTCGTGCGGGAGGTCCACGGCGGCGGCCGCTGTTGGTGACAGCGCCCGGTAGCCGGTCTGGCCGTCCGTCACCGGTCGGCGGACGATCCATCGCACCCAACGGGACAACACGATGTTCCCCAGGCGACGGTGCGGTCGCATGTGCTGGATCCGGCCGGCGAAGCGGCTACCGGCAACGTAGTCGGCCGCTCCGGCCAGGATCGGGGCAACCACCTGGTCCAGTTCGCCGGGGTCGTACTCACCGTCAGCATCGCAGAAGACCACCGCGGCGGCGCCAGTCTCGACCCCGTGTTCGAAGCCGGTCCGAACCGCTGCTCCCAGGCCCCGGTTGACCGTGTGCTCGATGACGGTGGCGCCGGCAGCCTCAGCCACCGCAACCGTGTCGTCGGCACTGCCGTCGTCCACGACGACGACCTCGACCGGGTGGCTCCCGATCGACGACGGTGCCCGGCCGATCACCTGCGCGACTCGTGGTGCCTCGTTGTGGGCGGGAAGGAACAGCACGATCGGCGCGCCAGGATCAGCCGGCATCTGCGGGCTCGGTCGGGCCGGCAGCGCACGCGGCAGTCGCAGTCGGCCCCACAGCGGTGGCGATGGGACCATGAGCGCGACGACCCCTGCGACCAGGCTGTACACCGTCTTGATCCCGTGCAGCGCCAGGGCGGCGGCGAAGGCGACCCCCGGATCCGCCCCGACGGCGACGAGTGCGGCGGCGGCCGCGGCTTCGTAGGTCCCCAGCCCACCGGGAGCGATGGCGACGAGCTGCGCGGCCACCGCGGCCGCCAGGACTCCCATGACCTGGGCAGGCGTCACCGCGATGTCGAACCACCGCAGCACCTGCCAGACCAGGACGGCCTCGCCCAGCCACGCCAGCGTCGTCAGCAGCACGACGGTTGCGTCAGGAACACGTATCCCGCCGCGTCGGCGGGCACGTCGGACCATCACACGCACGGCGATCGCCGCCACGAGCCCGAGCACCACGGTCAGGGCAAGACCGACGCCACCCAGGCTCGGGGCGACCAGGCCCGGCACGGCCAACGTCCCGAGCGCCAGGAGCGAGAGCAGATCGGCGGAGCGGAGGGCCACGGTGGACGCCGTGGCGTCGCCGGGATCGACGCCAGCCCGCCTGACGACGGACACGATCCGCAACGGCTCCCCCAGGCGAAGGGGCAGTACGTGGTTGCCGCCCAGCGCCAGGTGGATGCCCGCCACGGCCTGGCGGTTCGACAGACCAGGCATGGTGCGGGTCCACGCGTTCGCCCGGAGGACGAACGCCAGCCCGAAGCCGAGCACGCCGACCGCAAGGCCGAGCGGGTCCCCCGCGGCACGCTGCAGGCCCGCGCGCAGCGACCCGCCGTCGACGACGCCGACCAGACCGCCGATGGCCACGGTCGCCGCACCGACGACGACGAGGACGATGGCAGCGGTGGGCAGGCGCCGCAGCTGGTGGGTGAGCATCATGACAGGGCTACCTCTTCCTCGTCCGGATGGTGCGACGGTGTGGCGCGGGCAGTGACCGGCGGGGGGCGCCGGTCCACGCTCTCCAGGTGGGTTCCGGGGGCAGGGTCGGGTGCGACGCTGGAGCGTCGGTGACCGAGCACCCGCCCTGCGACGACGGCGGTCAGGACCAATCCGACGAACCAGGCCAGGAGCAGCGCGTCGGCCGACAGACCACCGACGACGCCGTCGGGGAGCAGTGGAGCCAGCAGGCGCCTGACCGGTGCAGCGGACTCCTCGAAGTCGACGATCAGCACCGGGCCACCGGTCGCTGCCTCGACCGCCGAGGTCGCCCAGTTGACCGCCCCCGCCAGTCCGGCCAGGAGGACCACAGCGTGTGCGGTCCGGCGAGATCGGACGGCGTCCACTGCCACGGCAAGGGCAACGACGATCAGCGGTGCGACGACGACGACCTGGCGGCCCGGCGACCACCAGCCGTGCATGGTCAGCGCCACCCAGGTTGCGACCGACCAGCCGACCGCGATGGGGACGAGCAGCCAGGTGCGGGACCGATGTCGGCGGAGACCGGCCACGGTCACCGCTGCGGGCGCCAGCAACCACAGGGGTGACCACGCGGCCAGCCCGTAGCCTCGGTCAACCAGCAGCCCGACCAGCCGGCGGGTCCGCCCGGCATAGTCGGCCTCCACGCCGACCACCGAGAACTCGCCGTCGGCCACGAAGTGGTCGCCCGCGGCGTAGACCGTCCAGCCGCCGTACCACAGCTGGTGGGCGACCAAATAGAGCACGCCGGCCACGGCGAGGAACCCCACCACCGCCCCTGCGTCGCGGCGTCGTCCGTCGCGCCATAGCCGCCACAGGAGGGTTAGTATGAGCACGCCCGCCACGGGCGTGAACTTGACCGAGAGCCAGGGCAGCGCGACGACGGCGGCGGCGATCGCGGCCAGGTGCCCCCAGCGGAGCGACGGAGCGGTCCCGGTCGCCACGATGGCCACCACCAGGAGTGCGGCGGGCATCTCCGGATAGACCTGGCTGCCGTAGTTGGCCAGCGGTATGCCGCCGAAGGCCGCTCCGACGACGATGCCGGCTGTGACCGCGGAGACGTCGAAGCGCCGGACCGCCGTCCAGCAGGTCAGCCCGGCCGTGAGCCCCGCAACGATGGCCAGCAGCCCCTTGGCGGCCGGCCAGGCGGCTGCCGCGGGCAACGCCATCGCCGGCGCGAGGAGCACCGACAGCAGCGGATCGTGGGGACTGACCCGGCGACCGCTGGTGTCGAGCGACACCGTCTGTTCGTCCAGCGCCAGGTCGTGGTAGGCACGGTAGGCCCCTGACGCGATCTGGTCGCTGATGTCGAGGTCGCCGTCGCTGATCAGGCTCTGCGCGGTGAGCAGGTAGTACGGCTCGTCGCCGGAGACCTGCGCCCCATAGGTCGCGCGGGCGGGGATACCGACCGCACTGATCACCGCGGCCAGCAGCCCGACCAGAACCACCCAGCGCCACACCGACGCACGAGTTTGGCGTTCGGGGGCTGGCGTGCCCGTGCTCACGAGGCGGGTCCGTCTGCCATCAGGACGGCGGGAGCGTGACCATGCTCGAGGGAGACCGACACCCGGTCGCCGGTGCCCATCGCCTCGGTGTGCGGCACCAGGGCCCGCAGCCGACGTCCAGACGGCAACTGCATCACCAGCAGGACGTGACCGCCACGGAACTCCGTGCTGCTGACCATCACGTCCCCATCGCGGTCAGGGGTCACCACCACCTCGTGCGGACGAACCATGATCGTGGTCAAGGTGCCGGGGTCCCCGACCAGGTGGGCGTCCGGTGACCGGCATACCCCCACCTCGGTCATGGTGGTGCCGTCGCTCTGCAGCCACGCAGGCAGGAAGTCGGCCTCACCCAGGAACTCGGCGACGAAGCGGCTGGTCGGGCTGGTGAACACCGTGTCCGGCGAGCCCACCTGCATCAACCGGCCGTCCTTCATGACCGCAACGCGGTCACCCATGGCCATGGCCTCGATCTGGTCGTGGGTCACCAGCAGTGCCGCGGCTCCGGCGTCGCGAAGGATCTCCACGACATCGGAGCGAACGCGTTGCCGCAGGGCCGGGTCGAGGCTTGCGAAGGGCTCGTCCAGGCAGATCAGGTCGGGCTGGGGCGCCAGCGCGCGGGCCAGGCCGATCCGCTGACGCTCACCGCCGGATAGCTCGTGCGGGTACCGCTCCCCCACGCCGGGGAGGTCGACCAACGCCAGGACCTCCTGGACCCGTGAGCGACGCTCCGCAGCCGACCGCCGGTGCAGGCCGAAGGCGATGTTGGCGGCGATGTCGAGGTGTGGGAACAGGCTGTGGTCCTGGAAGACGACGCCGATCCCTCGGCCCTCGGGTGGTCGACTGCCGGAGCGCCCGTGCACCTCCTCGCCAGCCAGCACGACCGTGCCGGCATCAGGCTCGACCAACCCGGTGATGAGCCGGATCATCGTCGACTTGCCGCAGCCGCTGGGTCCGACGAGGGCGACGATCTCCCCGTGCTCCAGGGTCAGGTCGACCTCGTCCACGGCGGCGACCCCGCCGTACCACTTGGACAGGCCACGAACCTCGAGCGCGGCCGTCATGCGAACACCCGCAGGTCGTCGGCCGCGGCCCCCTGGGCAGCAGGGTCCTCCGTACCCTGATCAGGGACCAGACGACGGAACAGCAGGGCCACCGGAATCAGGCTCACCGCGATGATGGCGAGCGCCGGCAGAGCGGCCGCGGACCAGCGTGAGTCAGACGCCAGTTGCCACACCCAGACGCTCAGGGTGTCGAACCCGAACGGCCGCAGCAGCAGGACGATGGGCAGCTCCTTGAGGGCCTCGACGACGATCAGCAGCAGCCCGACCAACAGGCCGCTGGACGTGAGCGGCAGGTGGATGCGGCGGAGGACCCGGCCTGAGCCGGCCCCGAGCACCCGGGCCGAATCGGTCAGATCGCGCGGCACCTTCTGCAGCGACGCGCCGACGCTGTTCACACCCAGAGCCAGGAACCGGACGGCGTAGGCGTACACCAGGCCGAGGATCGAGCCGGTCACGACGACCCCCGGCAGATCGATGCCGACACCGCGCAGCACTGCGTCGAGCCCCGCCAGGAGGACCAGCACGCCGATGGCGACGACCGGGCCGGGCAGGGCGTAGCCCACCGTCGTCAGCTGCGCTGCCGTGTCGGCCGTCCGACTGGACGCGAAGCGTGCCGCGTTCACCACGAGCGCTGCCACGCCGACGGCCAGGATCGCGGCCGCGACGGCCAGGCCGGCACTGTTCAGCGTGAAGCTGGCGAAGCGACCGTCAACGCCGGGTCCGCCGAGCCCGTCACCGATCGCCCACACCAGCAGTTGCCCGGCCGGTGCAACGAACGCGAAGAGCAGCACGGTGGCGCACACACCGGTGGCGGCGATGGCCGACCACCCCGTCAGGCGCGTCGGCTCGAGCGGCTGGCCCGTGCCGGGCTGGTCGTAGCGACGCCGGCCCCGGAGGAGTCGTTCGGCACCGAGGATCAGCAGCGCCACCAGGAGCACCAGGGCAGCCACCTCGCTGGCAGCCTGCCGGTCGAACATGCCCTTCCAGATGTCGTAGACGCCGACCGTCAGGGTTCGCACGTTGAAGTACTGGACGGTTGCGAAGTCCGTCAACGTCTCCATCATCACCAGCGTCACCCCGGCGGCCAGCGACGGTCTGGCCAGCGGGAGCACCACCCGGCGAGCGGCGGCGAGCGGCCCATGACCGAACGCCCGGGCGACCTGGTAGCCGGTCGCCGCCTGCTCACGGAGGGCGGCTCTGGCCAACAGGTACACGTAGGGGTACAGGGTCAGGACGAACACGATCGCCGCGCCGCCGACCGAGCGGAGTTCGGGGACGGGTACGTCCGAGCCGAAGGCGGAGCGGAGTGCGCCCTGGATGGGGCCGGTGAACCCGAACAGCGACAGGGTCACGAAGCCGAGGATGTAGCCCGGCATCGCCAAGGGCAGGACCAGCAGCCAGCCGAGCAGACGGCTCCCGGGGAAGGTGTAGGCGAACGTCAGCCAGGCCAGTCCCGCACCGAGCACGAGGGTGCCGGTCGCCACCAGCACCAGCAGGCCGGCGGTGTCGAGGGCCATCCGTCGCAGTTGGCCGGTCTCGAGCAGCTGCGACCACACGGCCGTCGATGGGCTGAGGACGCTGGAGAGGATCACCAGCACGGGTGCGACGACAACCACGGTGACCGCGACCAGGCCGACGACCCAGCCGCCGGACCCTCCAGCTCTCCTGACGATGGTGGACACGAGCTACTCGAAGCCGGCCTCGGCCATGAGGCGGACGGCGTCGGCGTTGAAGCTGCCGTACTCCGCGGCGTTCAGCGGATCGGCGGAGAAGTCGGAACCGAACTCCTCGACCACGAGTTCGTCCGGCTCGACAGCATCGTTGACCGGGTACTCGTGATTGCTGTTCGCGAACAGGTCCTGTCCGTCGTCAGCCAGCCACTCCAGCAGCTGCTGGGCCAGGTCCGGGTTGTCGGCGAACCGGGTCACACCGGCACCGCTGACGTTGACGTGCACGCCCTCGGCGTCCTGACCCGCGAAGGCCAGGTCGACGCCGAAGTCAGGGTCGTCCTCGAGCAGTCGAGCCAGGTAGTAGTGGTTCGTCAGGCCCACATCGCATCCACCCTGGGCGATGGTCTCCAGCACGAGGATGTCCGACCCCAGGATCTGCACATCGTTGGCCACCCAGCCCTCGACGATCTCGAGGGCACGCTCGTAGCCGTGATTCGCGATCAGGCTCGCGACCAGCGACTGCTGGTACACGTTGGAGGCGTTGCGCATGCACAGCCGGCCATCCCAGGCAGGATCGGCCAGGTCGGCATACGTCCCGAGCTCGGACGGGTCGACGTCATCGGGGTCGTAGACGAAGGTGCGCACCCGCTGCGAGAGGCCGTACCACAGCCCGTCGGGGTGGCGGATGTTCTCGGGGACGACCTCGTCCAGCACCGCAGAGTCGAGTGGCTGGAACAAGCCCTCCTCCGCCGCCAGCGAGAGGTTACCGGCATCGACGGTCAGGTAGACGTCAGCCTCGGTGTCCTCGCCCTCCGCCTGGATCCGCTCCCGCAGCTCGGCGTCGGAGCCGAAGAGGAACTCGACGTTGATGCCGGTCTCCTCGGCGAAGCGCTCGAAGGCGACCTCGAGGTCGTAGTGCCGACCGGAGTAGACCCGGACGGCGTCCTCGTCGCCTCCACCGACGGCGCAGCCGGTGATGAGGAGTGTGAGGAGGCTCATGGTGGCGAGCAGCAGTCGAGGGCGGGTCATGCCAGCAGTCCCTCGCCGAGATGGCCGGCGGCATCGGTGACGCCCGGCAGCGCGAAGAAGAAGCCGCCGCCGACGGTGACGATGTACTCCTCCAACGGCTCGCCGGACAGTCGGCCCTGGACGGTCAGGAAGCCCTTCTCGAGGCTCCGCTGGTAGCACACGAAGGCCAACCCCTGATCGAGCTGTCCGGCGCGGTCGAAGCCGCGTGAGAAGTTGAAGCCACGACGCAGGATCAGGCTCTCCTCCGACTCCGGTGTGCGCGGGTTCGCCAGACGGATGTGAGCATCCAGGGCGATGACCTCGCCATCGGGGTCGTCGCTGTAGTCGGGTTCGACGTCTTCGGCATCCTCCCCGAGGGGCGCCCCGGAGAGCTTGTGACGCCCGATCAGTGCCTCCTGCTCGGCCAGCTGGGTGCGGTCCCAGAACTCCACGAACATCCGGATCTGCCGGACGACGTGATAGCTGCCGCCGACCGCCCAGGCCGGTTGGTCATCCTCCTCGGCAAGCCAGACGAAGCGGTCCATCAACTCCTCGTCGCTCGCGTCCAGGTTGGCCGTCCCGTCCTTGAAGCCCAGCAGGTTGCGGGGTGCGCCGGCTCCGGATCTCGGGTTCGTCCCGCGGGTGTAGCCGTCGACCATCCAGCGCAGCACCATCTCGCGGCGAGTTGCGCGCATGAGCTGGCGCAGGGCGAACTGGATGGTGTCGGCGTGCTCGGCCTCGATGCTGATCAGGATGTCGCCGTGGCTGCGCTCCGGATCGAGGCGGTCATTGGCGAGGAACGGCATCCGACGCAGCTCGACCGGCTTTCGATCGGCCAGCCCGAACCGGTCGTCGAACAGCGAATCGCCGACGGACACCACGATCGTGAGGTTGTCCGGTGGGGGTTGTTCGCCCAGGAGGCCGGAGTCCACGGGCGGGAAGGCTGGGTCGCGCTGCGGGATCTCCTCGCCGGCCATCAGGGCGCGGCTCTCCGTCGTGAGGTTCTGCATGAGGGTGCGCAGGCCATCCCGCTCGGTGGCGGTCACGTCGAAGGCGGCCACGAGCCCCTGCGCGGCGACCGGCGTGTGGGTGATGCCGGTCTGGTGCACGCCCTCGAAGGGCAGGTACTGCGCCTCCCTCGTGGGCTGCGTCTCGGCCAGGGTGTCGCTGGACCCGGTGGGCTGATCGCTGGGCGGGGCGTCGCCAGCGGCGTCCTCGCGGGCGGCCGTGCAGCCAGCCGCCAGGCCAGCGAGGACCACGGTACCGGTGCTGCCGGCGCGGAGGAGTCGCCGACGGCTGATCCCCGGCTGGGCGGACGCGTTCACTGGAGGCCGAGCGCCCCGGCGACCTGCGACATGTCCTCGCTCAGACCGGCCAACTGCGACTGGAGCTGATCCACGGTGTCGGCGCCCACCGTCGGCTCGTCGGGGCACCGGTCGGAGGGGAACTCGTCGTCGGGGAGGCAGTACAGCACCCAGCCGTCGCCATCGCGCAGTGGGTCGAGCGTCGCGTTCAACTCCTCGAGGCCGGCATCGATGTCGGCCAGGAGGTCGGGATCGGCCTCCTCGAGCGCCGGGGTCAGCAACTCGACGACCTGCGTCGCACCCTCGACGTTCGCATTGAAGTCCCAGAGGTCGGTCTTGGCGTACCGGTTCTCCTCACCGGTGATCTTGCCGAGGGAGACCTCCTCGATGAGCTCGGCACCACCCACGGCGACCGCCGCCGGGGGGAACTCGAGGGTCTCGATCTGCTCGTCGAGGATCTGGAGGTCTGCATCGAGCTGGTCGGCGAACTCTGCGGCGCCGTCGGTGGTGTCCTCCTCGAACAGGATGTACTCGAGGCGGTGCCAGCCGGTGAACTCGGGGTCGTCCACGCCGTCGAAGTCGTCCACGCGGGCGTCCACGGCACCGTCGATCTCCTCGATCAGGCCGGCGATGGGCTCGATGCGCTCCCACGGGACACGTGAGGGTGCGTAGGCGTCCTGTGCGCCCTCGAGGTCGCCAGCACGAACGGCGTCGGTGAAGACGGTGGTCAGCTCGATCATCTCGTCGACCTGCTCGCCGACGTAGGTCCGGTACTCCTCCACTGCCTCGAGGACGAGTTCGTTGTCGGTCTCCCCCGAGAGGTCCTCCGCAGCAAGGCCGGTGGCGCTGCCGGAGGCCGAGCCGCTGGCGGACCCACTTCCCGACGCGCTGCCGCTCGCGTCCTCGCTGGCTGCACCGGTCGCGCTGCCCGAACCGCTGGCACTTGCGGACCCGCTGGCACTGGCAGACTCACTGGCACTGGCAGACCCAGTGGCACTCGCTGAGCCGCTGGCCGAGCCCGAGCCACTCCCCGAACCTGACGCACTGCCCGATTCGGACCCGCCGCCCTCCTCGGAGTTGAGGTTCGTGACAGTGGCGCCGTCGTCGGTCGTCCCACAGGCAGCCAGGCCGAGGACGAGGACGACGAGAACGGCGTGTACACTGCTCCGCGCTCTCATGGAGTGCTTCCTTTCGTGGGACGGCAACGTTGCCACTAGATTTGGTAAGCCTCACCTTAGCGGCAGGCCTGATGGAGTGCCAAACCGGGAACAGACGTGGTGAGCGGCGCTGGAGGACCCGCACGCGGCGGCCCCGAGGGGTGACGCTCAGCGGCCGGTGACGTCGGCCAGCAGATCGGCCAGGCGCTGCAGCGACGCCACCGACTCGCCCGGTCGAAGGTCGTCGACGTGGGGCAGAGCGGCCGCCATGCCCGACGCGACCGGCGCGAAGCGCGGATCGGCCGCCAGCGGGTTGACCCAGACGACCCGGTGGGCGACGCGGTGGAGGCGCTGCATCTGCTCCGCGATCTGGCCCGGATCACCACGGTCCCAGCCGTCGCTCGCGATCACGACGACGGCCCCGCGCGCGATGCCTCGAAGGCCCCAGCCATCGTTGAAGGCCGCCAGCGCCTCTCCCAGTCGCGTCCCGCCGGCCCAGTCCGGCGTCGCAGCGGCCGCCGCCGCCAATGCCACGTCCGGATCGTGGGTGCCCAGGCTGCGGGTGAGCCGGGACAGCCGGGTGCCGACCGCGAACACCTCGACGCGTGAGCGCACGGTCATGGCCACGTGGGCGAAGCGCACGAGGGCTGTCGCGTACGGCTCCATGGACCCGCTGACGTCGAGCACGAACACCAGCCGGCGCAGGGTTGGCGCAGGCGCGGTCCTCGCCAGCCGCACCATCTCCCCGCTGGTGGCCAGGGCGTGTCCGACGGTCCGGCGCAGATCGAGCGTCGGGCCGCGGCGGGCAGGTCGGTGTCGTCGTCCCCGCCGCCAGGGGCCGTCCAGCCGCAGCTGGGCGATCAGTCGCTGCGCCTCGGCTCGGTCGGCCTCATCCAGCGTCGCCAGGTCAGCCCGCCGGAGCACCTCGGTCGCGCTGAAGCGCAGCGTCAGGTCCTCCCCGCGGTTGTCCACCTCCCAACCGCCGTCGCGGTCCTGGGTGTCAGGGTCGTCGTGGTTCAGGGTGATTCGGAGCGGTGGGGGTTCGAGGGGCGGGAGCGGGCGGGCCACGGGGCGGGCGAACACCAGGGCGAACGCCCGGTTGTAGGCCGGGATGTCCTCCGGGTCGTGGATCAGGGCGGCTCGTCCCGCGATGTAGAGGCGGTCGGCGTCTGCGATACCGACCGTGCTGACGGCCTCGGTTGCCAGCAGTTCGCTGGTGATCGCGACGTCGACGCCCTCCTCGCGGAGCGCGCGGGCCAGATCGGTCACGACCCGAGCGCCGTCCAGCGGCCCCTCCGCGGTGGGGAGGGCTGCGGTCATCGCCGCCCGAAGGAGGCTTCGAGCATCGCAGCGACCCCGTGTCCGACGACGCGCTCGGTGTCCTCCCGGTACTTCAGCAGCGCACCGAGGGTCACCTCGGCCAACCGGGGATCCAACTCGGTGGCCCCCATGACGGTCAGGGCATGCGCCCAGTCGATCGTCTCAGCGATCCCCGGGGGCTTGTACAGCCCGTGCTCTCGCAGCGTCGCGGCGACGTCAGCGACCTGCTGTGCGATGGTCGCGCTGGCCTGGGGCACTCGTAGTCGGATTATGGCGGTCTCGCGCTCACGGGAGGGGTGCTCGACCCAGTGGTAGAGGCACCGCCGCTTCAGCGCGTCGTGGAGGTCACGGGTGCGGTTCGACGTGAGGATGACCAGCGGCGGCTGATCGGTGGAGAAGGTCCCGAGCTCGGGGATCGTGATGGCGTACTCGCTCAGGATCTCGAGGAGGAAGGCCTCGAACTCGTCATCGGCTCGGTCGACCTCATCGATCAGCAGCACCGGCGGGTCACCGCCGTGATCGATGGCGTGCAGGAGCGGCCGTCGGATCAGGAAGTCCCCGCCGTAGAGGCCGTCCCGCAGCTCGGTCGCCCCGGCTGCGGCAGCCTCCCCCGTGGCCTCCGCGGCCCGCAGGTGCAGCAGTTGGCGGGCATGGTCCCAGTCGTAGGCCGCCTGGGCCAGGTCAAGACCTTCGTGGCACTGCAGACGGATCAGGTCGGTCTCCAGCAGCGCCGCCATGACGTGGGCGATGGCGGTCTTGCCGACGCCGGCCTCGCCCTCGAGCAGGATCGGGCGTTCCATGCGGAGGGCCAGGAACATGGCCGTCGCCAGGTCGTCGTCAGCCAGGTAGCTGTGCTCGGCCAGCCCGGTGACCAACCCGTCGACATCGACCACGTCCATCAACCGGCATCCTACGCATCGAGTGACCGGTGATTCGCGCGTGCCGGCACTTGCGAGTGGCATCAGACCGTGCTTATCATAAGCCATGGCTGATGTAGCGATGGTATTGGAGGCGTTGAACAGCCCGACGCGCCGGCAGATCCTCGACCTTCTCCGCGAGGACGAGCGCAGCGTGCGATCGCTGACGGACGCGCTCGAGGTCAGCCAGCCAGCGGTGTCGCAGCACCTCCGTGTGCTCCGGGACGCCCGCCTCGTCACCCACCGACCACAGGGCGCCAGCAATCTCTACCGCCTGGACCGAGACGGACTGCACCTGGTCCGACGCTGGGTCGAGAGCTTCTGGGACGACGCCCTCGCAGCCTTCGTCGCCCACACCGAAACGGTCGAGACTGAACGAAACGAGCAGCCATGAGCACGACCGCACTGCCCCCTGTCGTCCGCTCCGCCACGGTCAACACCACCGTCGCCGAAGCCTTTCGCGTGTTCACCGAGGAGATCGGAGCCTGGTGGCCGCTGCCGACCCACGGGCTCTACGGCGAGCAGTCGGGTGGTCTGTCCTTTCGGGACGGCCAACTGATCGAGACCAGCGTCGACGGATCCGAGACCGTGTGGGGCGCCGTGCAGCGCTGGGACGCGCCACGCCGACTGGAGATTCGGTGGAACCCCGGGGGTGAGGCCCGTCAGGCCACCAGGGTCGCGGTGTCGTTCGAGTCCGAAGGAGACCTCACTCGTGTGACCATCACCCATGACGGCTGGGAGATCTTGGGTGAGGAGGCCATCGAACGGCGTCGCGGGTACGACGGGCCGGATGCGTGGGGGGCGATCCTCGACTTCTTCGCCGACGGGACCGAGAGGCGGCTCACCGCGGAGGCGCTGGACGTGTTGATGTCCGCGCAGGCGGCCTTCTTCGAACTGGCCGAGCGCGGCACCTTCGTCGCTCCCCCGCAGGGCGAGTTCACCGCCGATGAGGTGATCGCCCACGTTGCGCTGAACGACGCTGCGATGACGGCGGTCTGCAATGCGATCCTGCACGACCGGGAGGCTCGGTTCGAGAACGGGACGAGCCAGGACCGGGAGGCGCTGGCGCGATGGATCAGCCACTCAGACGACCGGGACGGCTTGGTCGCGCGTGGTCGGATGCACGCTCGGGCACTCGCTGGTGCGCTCTCACACATGACCGACGCGCAGCGCCAGACACTCGTTCACTGCCGACTGAGCAGCAACGAGGAGGTGGCCCTCGATGAGCCACGACCGTGGGAGGCCGTGGCCATTGAGATCCAGTCGGCCCACCACCTACCCGCCCACATCAGCCAACTTGAGTCACTGCTCGCGTGACTTGTCGGTCAGGGTTCGCCGACGTGACCTCGGAGCGCCCATGCGGGAACGCATGCGTGAGTTGACCCGCTCCTGGCGGGCGAAGTCACGCATGCGTCAACGCAACCAGGCACACGCCCGGACCCCAGCGCCGGAGTCGGCTCAGCTGGGGATACGACGACGGCCGACCCCTCGCGTGGGGCCGGCCGTCGATGGTCGGATGAGAACCAGGGGCTAGTAGACGCCCTCGGACCAGCTCTCCTCAGCGTCCCAGTCGCCACCTTCACCGAAGGAGTCGAGCAGGTCGGCCGGCATCAGCTGGGTCGGCATCTCCGTCGGCACCGCAGCGATGTCGCGGTACTTCCGCAGACCCGTCCCGGCCGGGATGAGCTTGCCGATGATCACGTTCTCCTTCAGGCCGTTGAGGGCGTCTGACTTGCCCTCGATGGCGGCCTCGGTGAGGACCCGGGTGGTCTCCTGGAACGACGCGGCCGACAGCCACGAGTCCGTTGCCAGCGAGGCCTTGGTGATCCCCATGAGGACCTGCCGGCCGTTGGCTGGCTGATGACCCTCGTCGAGGGCCAGTCGGTTGCCCTTGGAGAACTTCAGGCGGTCGACCAGCTCCCCGGGCAGGAAGTCGGTGTCGCCGGGCTCGATGATGTTCACGCGTCGCAGCATCTGCCGGATGATCAGCTCGATGTGCTTGTCGTGGATCGACACACCCTGGGCGCCGTAGACCTTCTGGACTTCCTCGACGAGGAGCTTCTGGGTCTCACGAGCACCGAGGATCTCGAGCTTCTCGTGCGGGTCGATCGACCCGACGGTCAGCTGCTGGCCGACGCGAACCTCGTCGCCGGTCTCGAGCTCACGGTCGCCGGATGCGGTCGAGTCGTCCGGCACCCGGATCAGCCGTGCACGGGAGGTGACGCTGATGGTGACGATGTCCTCGTCGTTGCCCGGGTCGATGTTGAGGTCCATGCCCTTGTCGGTCTGCTCGATCGAGATGACACCGGACACCGGTGCGATCTCGGCCTTCCCCTTGGGGGAGCGAGCTTCGAAGAGCTCGACGACACGCGGCAGACCATGGGTGATGTCCTCACCCGCGACCCCACCGGAGTGGAAGGTCCGCATGGTCAGCTGGGTACCGGGCTCACCGATCGACTGGGCGGCGACGATGCCGACCGCCTCGCCGATCTGGACCATCCGGCCCTCGGCGAGCGCGCGGCCGTAGCACTTGGCGCAGACGCCGACCTCGGCCTCGCAGTTGAGGACGGAGAAGACGCGGATCGTCCGGTCGACCTCCGTGGCCTTGGTCTCGAGCTCCTCGCCCGTCTCCGGGTGCAGGCCCTTGACCAGCACCGAGCGCAGCGCGCGGATCTCACCGTCGGCGATCTCCGTCCCCGCCTCGATCAGCAGGTCGTCGCTGCCCGGGTAGTACACGTCCTGGGCCAGGATGCGTCCGAAGAGGGTCTGGGAGTCCCGCTGCCCGACCTCGATCGGGATGCCACGCGTGACGCCGCAGTCCTCGCTGCGGATGATCAGGTCCTGGGCGATGTCGACCAGGCGACGGGTGAGGTATCCCGAGTCGGCCGTCCGCAACGCGGTGTCGGCCAGACCCTTCCGAGCACCATGGGTGGAGAAGAAGTACTCGAGGACGCTCAGGCCCTCACGGAAGTTGGACTTGATCGGCCGCTCGATGATCTCACCGCGCGGGTTGGCGACCAGACCACGCATGCCGGCGATCTGCACCAGCTGACCCATCGAACCACGGGCACCGGAGTGGGCCATCATCCAGATGGGGTTGGTCCGCTCCTCGGTCTCGAAGTTCTCGGCCATCGCGTCCTGGACCTTGTCCTTGGTGGTGGTCCAGATCTCGATCAGCGCGTCACGACGCTCGGTCGGGGACAGACGGCCCTTCTCGAACTTGGACTCCACCGAGGCGGCGTCCTTGTCGGCCTGGGCGACCAGTTCCTCCTTGACCGGCGGCGGGGTGACGTCGTCGATCGAGACGGTCACACCGGCGCGCGAGCTGTAGTTGAACCCGATGTCCTTCATCCGGTCCAGGACCTCGGCGGCTTCCCACGACGGGAAGTCGTCGGCGCAGCGATTGACCAGGTTGGCCAACCCCTTCTTGGTCACCAACTCGTTCTTGTACGGCATCCGTGGCGGGAAGATCTCGTTGAACAGGACCCGCCCGACGGTGGTCATGACGCGGACACCCTTGGCGGTGTCCTGCACGAGCCGCAGACCGTCCTCCTCTCCGATGACCAGCTCCTCGGACACGCCGTCCTCACCGATCGGGTCGAACAGGGCGTCCTCGCGGACGACCCGACCCTTCAGCCGGACCAGGCACCAGTCCTGCAGGGTGACCTCGCGGCGGTCCAGGGCCATGACGGCCTCGGCCGGTCCGCTGAACGCGGCGACCTTGACCTTGCCCTCGCGGACCTCCTCGGCGAAGCCCTCCGCCGGCTTGGACGCGAACTCGTCGGACCCCTCGGCGTACGTCATGTAGTACGCACCGAGCACCATGTCCTGGGTCGGGGTGGCCAGCGGACGACCGTTGGCCGGCGAGAGGATGTTGTTGGCGGACAGCATCAGGATCCGGGCCTCGGCCTGCGCCTCGGCACTCAGCGGCACGTGGACCGCCATCTGGTCGCCGTCGAAGTCGGCGTTGAACGCCGAGCAGACGAGCGGGTGGATCTGGATGGCCTTGCCCTCGACCAGCTTCGGGATGAAGGCCTGGATGCCGAGGCGGTGCAGCGTCGGTGCGCGGTTGAGCAGCACCGGATGGTCGCCGATGACCTCTTCGAGCACGTCCCAGACCTGCGGGCGCTGCCGCTCGACCATCCGCTTGGCGGACTTGATGTTCTGTGCGAAGTTGAGGTCGACCAGGCGCTTCATGACGAAGGGCTTGAACAGCTCCAGCGCCATCTTCTTCGGCAGGCCGCACTCGTGCAGCTTCAGGTGCGGACCGACCACGATCACCGATCGACCGGAGTAGTCCACGCGCTTGCCGAGCAGGTTCTGGCGGAACCGGCCCTGCTTCCCCTTCAGCATGTCGGAGAGGGACTTGAGCGCACGGTTGCCGGGCCCGGTGACGGGACGGCCACGACGGCCGTTGTCGAACAGGGCGTCGACGGCCTCCTGCAGCATCCGCTTCTCGTTGTTGACGATGATCTCGGGGGCGCCGAGGTCGATCAGTCGCTTGAGGCGGTTGTTGCGGTTGATGACACGCCGGTACAGGTCGTTCAGGTCGGACGTCGCGAAGCGGCCACCGTCCAGCTGCACCATGGGGCGCAGGTCCGGCGGGATGACCGGGACGGCCTTCAGCACCATCGAGGTGGGGTCGTTGCCGGTGGTCCGGAACGCCTCGACGACCTTGAGCCGCTTCACGGCACGGGTGGCCTTCTGCGAGCGGGTCTTGCGCTTGCCGGCTTTGATCTTCTCGGCCTCGTCGGCCAGGATCTGGCGCAGCGTGTCGGCCTCGCCCTCGAAGTCGACCTGACCCAACAGGTCGCGGATGGCTTCCGCACCCATGCCGCCGGTGAAGAACTCACCGAACCGGTCGCGCAGGTCACGGTAGAGCATCTCGTCCATGACGAGCTGCTTGACGCCGAGGCCGCGGAAGAGCTCGAGGACGTCGTCCAGCCGCTCGGCCCGGTCGGCCGCGCGCTCGGTGACCCCCTTGATCAGCTTCTCGATCTCGCGACGCTTCTTCTTGATGGCGTCGGCCTTGGCGCCCTCGGCCTCCATCTCGGCGAGGGTGGTCTCGAGCTCCTGCAGCAGCTGCTCGCGCTCGTTCTCGAGCTGGGACTCCAGGTGCTTCTTGTCGGCCGCGATCTCCTTCTCGAGCTCGGGCAGGGCCTCCTGCCGTCCTTCGTCGTCGACCGAGGTGATGATGTAGGAGGCGAAGTAGATGACCTTCTCGAGGTCCTTCGGCGCCATGTCCAGGAGGTATCCGAGGCGTGAGGGCACGCCCTTGAAGTACCAGATGTGGGTCACCGGCGCGGCCAGCTCGATGTGTCCCATCCGCTCGCGGCGGACCTTCGAGCGGGTGATCTCGACTCCGCACCGCTCGCAGATGATGCCCTTGAAGCGGACACGCTTGTACTTCCCGCAGGGGCACTCCCAGTCGCGGGTCGGCCCGAAGATCTTCTCGCAGAACAGCCCGTCCTTCTCGGGACGGAGCGTCCGGTAGTTGATCGTCTCGGGCTTGCGGACCTCGCCGTTGGACCACATGCGGATCTGGTCTTCGGTGGCCAGCGAGATCTTCAGTTCGTCGAAGTTGTTGACGTCAAGCATTCGTGTGCTGCTCTCTTTCGTCTTGCGTAGTGGTTCGCTGGCCTCGGCTAGGAGGCGTAGGTGTCGTCGGTCTGGCGCTCCGGGCGGGACAGGTTGATGCCCAGCTCCTCGGCGGCCCGGAAGGCGTCCTCGTCGGAGTCCTTGAACTGGATCTCCTCACCCGAGGCACTCAGCACCTCTACGTTGAGGCACAGGGACTGCATCTCCTTGACCAGCACCTTGAAGGACTCGGGGATGCCCGGCTCGGGGATGTTCTCGCCCTTGACGATGGCCTCGTAGACCTTCACGCGGCCCACGACGTCGTCGGACTTGACGGTCAGCAGCTCCTGCAAGGCGTAGGCGGCGCCGTACGCCTCGAGGGCCCAGACCTCCATCTCACCGAAGCGCTGACCACCGAACTGCGCCTTACCGCCCAGCGGCTGCTGGGTTATCATGGAGTACGGACCGGTCGAGCGGGCGTGGATCTTGTCGTCGACCAGGTGCAGCAGCTTCAGGATGTACATGTAGCCGACGGTGATCGGCTGGTCGATCGGCTCACCGGAGCGGCCGTCGTAGACGATGGCCTTGCCGGCACGGTTGACGATGCGCTCGCCGCCCGCGCCCTCCTTCGTGTGCTCCAGCAGGTCCTGCAGTTCGTCCTCGCGGCACCCGTCGAAGACCGGCGTCGCCAGCTTCTGGGGGTTGTGGTCGAGCATGTCATCGCCCCAGTTCATGCGGTCGAACCACTCGGGACGCTCATCGAACCGCCACCCGTTGGAGGCGACCCAGCCGAGGTGGGTCTCGAGGACCTGCCCGACGTTCATGCGGGACGGGACACCCAGCGGGTTGAGCACGACGTCGACGGGGGTGCCGTCGGCCAGGAACGGCATGTCCTCGACCGGGAGGATCGTGGAGATCACACCCTTGTTGCCGTGGCGGCCGGCCAGCTTGTCGCCGTCGGAGATCTTCCGCTTCTGGGCCACGTAGACGCGGACCAGGTCGTTGACGCCCGGCTGCATCTCGTCGCCGTCGTCGCGGGACTGGGTGCGGACACCGATGACGATGCCGGTGTCACCGTGCGGGACCTTCAGGGAGGTGTCACGGACCTCGCGGGCCTTCTCACCGAAGATGGCGCGCAGCAGGCGCTCCTCCGGGGTCAGCTCGGTCTCCCCCTTCGGGGTGACCTTGCCGACCAGGATGTCGCCCGGGTTGACCTCGGCGCCGATGCGGACGATGCCGCGCTCGTCGAGGTGGGCCAGGACGTCCTCGCTGACGTTGGGGATGTCGCGGGTGATCTCCTCTGCGCCCAGCTTGGTGTCGCGGGCGTCGACCTCGAACTTCTCGATGTGGATGGACGTCAGGACGTCCTCCCGCACGAGGCGCTCGGAGAGGATGATCGCGTCCTCGTAGTTGAAGCCCTCCCAGGTCATGAAGGCGACC
This sequence comes from Euzebya tangerina, assembly GCF_003074135.1. Classification (NCBI taxonomy): domain Bacteria; kingdom Bacillati; phylum Actinomycetota; class Nitriliruptoria; order Euzebyales; family Euzebyaceae; genus Euzebya; species Euzebya tangerina. Next base: position 91,692 of record NZ_PPDK01000005.1, read on the forward strand.
AGCAGGTTCTGCCCCAGGGCCATCTCACCGGTGTCGGTGCAGGGGCCGTCGGCGATGATCTGGCCCGGCAGGACCTCGTCACCCTCGTCGACCAGCGGCCGCTGGTTGTAGCAGGTCCCCTGGTTGGTGCGCTCGAACTTGGAGAGGAACTTCTTCTCCAGCGTCCCCTCGGGGGTCTTGAGGATGATGCGGTCCGCGGCCACCTCGACCACGGTCCCACCCTTGTCGCTGATCACGACGTCACCGGCGTCGCGAGCCGCCTTGGACTCGAGGCCCGTGCCCACGTAGGGGCTGTCGCTGCGCAGCAGCGGCACGGCCTGGCGCTGCATGTTGGTACCCATCAGCGCGCGGTTGGCGTCGTCGTGCTCGAGGAACGGGATCATGGCCGCAGCCACCGAGACGATCTGCCGCGGCGAGACGTCCATGTAGTGGACCTGCGCCGGCGGGATCTCACGCGGTGAGCCACCGGGCAGGCGGACCAGGACCCGCTCGTTCAGGAAGTTGCCGTCACGGTCGATCGGCGCGTTGGCCTGGGCGACGTTGTAGCGGTACTCCTCATCAGCGGTCAGGTAGTCGATCCGCTCGGTCACGACACCGTCGACGACCTTGCGGTACGGGGTCTGGATGAACCCGAACTCGTTCAGCTTGGCGTAGGTGGCCAGCGACCCGATCAGACCGATGTTCGGGCCTTCAGGCGTCTCGATGGGGCACATGCGGCCGTAGTGGGAGGGGTGGACGTCCCGGACCTCGAAGCCGGCACGCTCACGCGACAGACCACCCGGGCCGAGCGCGGAGAGACGCCGCTTGTGCGTCAGACCACTCAGCGGGTTGGTCTGGTCCATGAACTGCGACAGCTGCGAGGCGCCGAAGAACTCCTTGAGCGACGCCACGACCGGCCGGATGTTGATCAGCGTCTGCGGCGTGATCGTCTCGATGTCCTGGGTGGTCATGCGCTCGCGCACGACCCGCTCCATGCGGGACAGGCCGATCCGGATCTGGTTCTGGATCAGCTCGCCGACGCTGCGCAGACGACGGTTGCCGAAGTGGTCGATGTCGTCGGTCTGGTAGCGCGGCTGGCCGTTCGGATCCGTGACCCGGGTCGCGAGCCCCAGGAGGTAGTGCATGGTGGCCAGCACGTCCTCCTTGGTGAGGACGTGGCCGATCGGGGTCGAGCCCTCGTCGCCCAGGGCGATGGTGCGGATGTCCCGCTTCGGGGCGTCGTCGGCAGCGAGCAGGGCCTCCGGGGCCTCGCCGTCAACCCGCGGCTTGGCCTCCTCGGGGGTGCGCAGACCGAGGTAGACCTGCTCCTCACCCAGCTTCTTGTTGACCTTGTACCGGCCCACCCGGGCCAGGTCGTACCGCTTGCCGCTGAAGAAGTAGTTGATCATCAGCTGACCGGCGGAGTCCGGTGTCGGCGGCTCACCCGGGCGGAGCTTGCGGTAGATGTCCATCAGCGCCTCGGCGGGCGTGGCGATGGAGTCCTTGGCCAGCGTGCGGTCCAGGATCTCGCGCATCTCCTGGTGCGCCTCGTCGAGCTTCTCGGGGTCACCGAGGACACCGAAGAACTCGCGGATCTCGTCGTCGGAGACGGGCTCGTCGAGGACCTCCTTGGGGGCCAGCTCGTACTCGCCGCTCTCCTCGCTCCAGACGATGGCCTTCAGCGCGCGGTACAGCACCGAGAGGTGCTGACGCCGCTTGCGGTCGACCCGGACGCCGGCGAAGCCACGCTTGTCGATCTCGAACTCGAGCCACGCGCCCCGCGACGGGATCATCTTGCAGCCGAACACGTCCCGGCCGGTCGTCTTATCGATGGACTCGTCGAAGTAGACGCCCGGCGAGCGGACGAGTTGGGAGACCACGATCCGCTCGGTCCCGTTGATGATGAAGGTCCCCTTCTCCGTCATCATCGGGAAGTCGCCCATGAAGACCTTCTGCTGCTTGATCTCGCCGGTCTGGGCATTCACGAACTCGGCGGTGACGAACAGAGGTGCGGAGTAGGTGAGGTCCTTCTCGCGGCACTCCTCCGTGGAGTGCTTCGGGGCCTCGAACTGGTGCTCGGTGAGGGACAAGGCCATCTGGCCGGTGAAGTCCTCGATGGGGGACAGCTCGGTGAGGACATCACCGAGGCCCTCCTCCTTCAGCCAGTCGAAGCTGTCCCGCTGGATGGCGACGAGGTCGAGCTCGTCGATGGGCAGCGGCTCGTCGATCTTGGCGAACGACAGGCGCGAGGCCAGCGGGGGGGAGGTCACGTCGGGGCGGTCTTCAAGCGTCGACAAAGCTTGCTCCTTGATGCACGTCGATTTGTGAGGGGTGCTGGTGGGCGCAGGTGGGGTGCTGCTGGCTGCGTGCGCACGCCATGGCCGGGTGGGGCGAGGCGGTCACGCGAAGGCGGATTCGCGGAGAATCCCGTGGGTCACGCGAGCTGTGGAACAGGCGGCGCGTGTGGTCCATGGCTGCGGTGGGACCTGGGGATCGCGTGACCTCGGAGCATCGTCGAATCCGCCTGGCGACGGACCTTGCAGCAGAGAACATCCCGGAAGGTGTTCGTGACGACTCCCTCGTCCGGTGCGAAACCCGGAAATAGACGAACCCACATCGTACATGGGCACGCCAAGCGCGCAAGGCCTCCGCTCGTCAGATGGCCCGAACGGGCCCGATCATACACCATCGGGACGAGCGAACGGGTGCGGACCTCCGAAGAGATCCGCACCCGTAGCGGCTCGTCTGGCTGGCTGGTGTGCCAGGCGGTTCGACGCCTGGCCGCCGGACTACTTCAGCTCGACGCTGGCACCGGCTTCCTCGAGGGCCTCCTTGGCCTTCTCGGCGTCTTCCTTGTTGGCGCCCTCCAGGACGGCGCCGGGGGCGCTGTCCACGAGCTCCTTGGCCTCCTTGAGGCCGAGGCTGGTGAGGGCACGAACCTCCTTGATGACCTGGATCTTCTTGTCGCCGGCAGAGGTCAGGACGACGTCGAAGCTGTCCTTCTCCTCCTCGGCAGCGGCCTCGCCGCCACCGCCACCGGGGGCGGCAACCGCAACAGCTGCGGCCGCCTGGACATCGAAGTGCTCCTTGAACTGGTCGCGGAACTCCTTCAGCTCGAGGAGCGTCATCTCCTCGAACGCGCTGATGAGGTCCTCGGTTGCGATCTTCGCCATGGTGTTTCTCTCCTTGTGAGGGTCTGTCGGGTGTGGTCGGGGTGGAATTGGTGTGGTCGTGGGTGGCTCGGGTGGTCTCTGTCCTGGGTGTGGACCCCGGGGTGGGGCGGGGCGGTCCGTCAGGTCCGCGGCCGGTCGGGCTGCGCGTCCGTCTGCTACTCGGCGTCGGCCTTCTTGGCCTCGAGCGCGTCCAACAGGCCGCCGGTCTCGCTGAGCAGGTCGTCAGCCATGCTGGGCATGTAGGCCAACATCGACTCGAACATGCCGGCGAAGCTGGACAGCAGCTCCTCCTGGCTCTCGAGGTCGGCCAGCTTGATGGCGTCCTCGGCGCCCATGAACTCGCCCTCGAGGATGGCGCCCTTGACCACCAGCGACGGGTGGTCCTTGGCAAACGCCTTGAGCGCCTTGGCCGCCCCGGCGATGTCCTCGCCGGTGTAGGCCAGGGCCGTCGGACCGGTCAAGGTCTCCCGCGGCACATCGAAGCCGAGCTCGGCGGCAGCCAGGCGGATGAGGGTGTTCTTGGCCACCGTGTAAGTGGCGCCGCTCTCGCGCAGTGCGGTGCGCAGGTCGGCCATGTCCTGGACGGACAGGCCGCGATACTCGGTGAGCATGGTGGCGGCGGCGCCGTCGAGGTCGGTGCGGACCTTCTCGACGACCGCGGTCTTCTCGGATCGTGCGCCCATGGGCAGGGACTCCTGTCTGGTCTGTGCTGGCCAGCGGAGCTGGCGGAATCAGTTCGGGGAACAAGTAACGCCCTGGCCATCGGGAGGCGCAGGGCGTGGACACACGTGCTCGGGTGGAGCGGGCGGCACGACCTACGTGGGGATTACGTGGCGCTCCCAGTGCGGGGCGGACGACCGACGGTCTCTGGCGTGGACCCGCCAGCATAGGCGCGGTGCCGGGGGCTGCAAACCAGACCTTGTGATGGCCGTCCTTCGGAGGACATCGTGGCCATCACGCGTCTGGGATGGGCCTGGCGTCATCGTCGTGGCCGGCCGGAGCGGACTTTGGGTACACAAGCGTTCTGAGTACACGAGCACTCTCGGTACACGAGCACTCTCGGTACACGAGCAAGGCCGTGCGCGCCTCGCGGGTGTACTGAGAGTCGCGTCGTGCCTGGTCGCAGCCCACCATCGGTACACCGCCGGACCAACGACGGCGCGACGTGAACCGAAAGTCTCATCCCTCCCCCGGCCCCGCGAACTCTCAGTAGAGTCTCATCCCTGGCCCGGCCCCGCGAACTCTCAGTACAGCGTCGGACCGACAGCCCCGCCGCGTGAACCCAAAGTCGCGTTGGCGGCCAGAGCTGGCCGGGCTAACGACTGGCTAACGACGCGCTGAACGGGGCTGTCCCGTCGGGTCGACCGACCGTACAGTCCGGCCATGCGCAGTCGTTTGCTCCTGGTCGTGCTCGCTCTTGCCGTCGTGGCGCCGGTCGTGCCGGCCAGCGCCGCCTACCCGGGTCCGAATGGTGGGGTCGTGTTCAGCCTCGCCTCCGGCGACCTCGGGTACATCGCCCAGCCCGGAGCCCAACCGGTTCCGCTGCCACGGGTGACCAGTCAGAACGCCAACGACGCACCCCACTTCTCGCCGGACGGCAACGAGGTGGCCTTCGTCTTCAACGGGCCGTTCAACTCCCAGATCTGGAGCTACAGCTTCGCCGAGCAGCGGCTCATCCAGTACACGACCGACCAGATGTCGATCGGCCAGGCCCGGAGCCCCTCATGGCTGCCGGACGGGTCGGCTGTCGTCTTCGTGGCGGTGGATCAGCTGACGCTGAACGCCAACCTGTACACGGTCCCTCGTGGAGGGGGTCTCGCGACCCAACTGAGTTCGACCATCGCCCCGAGCGAGCCGCACGTCTCCCCCGCCGGCGACCAGGTCCTGTTCTGGGACGAGGTCGAGGACCGGGTCATGTACTACGACCTTCGGACCGGGCAGGTCCGAGAGGTCTTCCGCTCCGACGTGAACGGGATCTGGCTGGGTCAGAACCCGCTGCCGCAGGACTCGCAGGGGCGGACGATCATCAACTTCATCGAGCCCGACTGGGCCCCGGACGGGCAGTCCTTCGTCGTCAACTGCCTGGGTGTGGCGCTGTGTCGCGTCAGCGCCGACGGACAGCAGGCGGAGGTGCTGACACCGGTACGGCAGGACGCCTCCTACGTCAGCGGCGCGTTCACCCCCTCGGGCGAGGAGATCCTGTACAGCCACGTCGACCTTCCGCTGAGCCAGCAGACACAGGACTTCGTGCCTCGCATCTGGGCCATGCCGGCCACGGGTTTGGGACCGGGCGGCCAGGGTGGCTCGCAAGTCACGTTCCCCTTCCAGGGCGACGCGAACGCCAACAACCAGCCGACTGTCGGTGTTGCCGCGGGCACGACTCCGCCGCCGGTCGGGTCCCTCACCACACCCCTCCCACCCGGCGCCGACCCCGGACCAGGCGACCCCGGACCAGGCGACCCCGGACCAGGCGACCCCGGACCAGGTGACCCCGGGCCAGGCGGTGCGGGTGAGGGCGCTGGGGCCAGCCTCTTCGCCACCGACCCGTCGGCAACACCATCGGTGTCGGCATCCTCCCCGAACGATGCCGCGATCCAGCTGTCGCAGGCCCGCTTCCCTGACGGCGGCCCCTCGGCCCGCTGGGCCGTGCTCTCACGCGACGACGACTTCCCCGACTCCCTGGCGGGCACGGCCCTGACGTCGCAAGCCCCGATGCTGCTGACGGAGCGCACCAGCCTCGACCCCCCGGTGGAAGCGGAGCTGACTCGACTGCTGGGCAACTCGGGGACGGTGTACCTGCTCGGCGGCGTCGCCGCCCTGTCAGAGGAGGTGGAGGAGGCCATCAGCGACCTCGGGCTGACACCGGTCCGCCTCGCCGGCCCGGGCCGCGTCCAAACCGCCCTGGCGGTAGCGTCGGAGGTGAAGCGGGTCTACCCCGACGCGCCCGACGTGGCACTGCTCGCCCGCGCGGGCGGGCCGCCCGAGAACCCCACGGCTGGTTGGGCCGACTCGGTGTCCGCGGGCAGCCTGGCCGCAGACCGACGAGTGCCCATCGTCCTGACCGACTCGGCGTCGCTGCTCCCTGAGGTGAGCTCGTGGCTGACCGACAACGGTGTCCAGAACACCGTCCTGCTGGGCGGCAGCGCCGCGCTGGCCGCCGGCATCGAGGGCCAGGTCCCCGGTGGCACCCGTGTCTCCGGCGGGGAGCGCACCGAGACGGCCGCCAACCTCGCCTCCAGCCTGTGGCTCAGCCCCGCGGAGGGGCCACGCAGCTACGTGGTCATCAATGGCGGCATCACCAACGGCTGGGCCTTCGGATTGGTGGCCGCCGGTGTGGGTGCTGACGCGGATGCCCCCACCGTCGTTGTGGTGGGCGACAGCGCGTCGCCGGCGACCCGTGATCTCGTCACCGAGTGCGGAGCGAAGGCCGTCCGGACGCTCACGATCGGCGACAGCTCCATCGTGGCCCAGTCCGTGGTGGAGCAGATCGAGGCGCTGGACGGCGCAGCCTGCTGACCGTCCCCCGTCCCCCAAGCGGTGCTCGTCGCACTCGGGGTGGGTGGACGTAACCCACCTGTGGACCAGGAAGTCCACCCACCAGGTCCGTCGAGCAGCGACTCGGCAGAACGGGAACGGCCAGGTGGCTCAGGGCGGGACTCTGCTTGCCCCCGCGACCTGACACTCAGGGCAGCGTCGCCAGGATCTCCCGGAAGACCAACTCCAAGGTCTCACTGGCGTACGCATGCGACGGGCTGTTGGTCGTGGTCACCGCAAGGGCGACCACCGCCCCGTCGCGGTGCTCGAGCCGGACCGACTGGTGATTGACCGATCCGGTCGCGCTGCCCCAGCCGCCCTTGAAGCGGACGGTCCACCCCGGCAGCTCCAACTGCCCGATGCCCCACCGCTGCTCGGGCACGATCCGGGTCAGCAGATCCAGCGCGTACGCGCGGTGACGATCCGGCAGGAGTCGCGGCAGCTCCGCCATCAACCGCACCTGGTCCCGTGCCGACGTGCGCGTGTTGCCCCACGGCGTCGGGACGTGCTGGAAGTCCTGCATCCCCACCTCGGTGGCGATCTCGACCAGCGGTGCCGTGCCGAGTTCACGGTTGATGGTCGAGGCGGTCGTGTTGTCCGATGCGGTGATCATGGGCTCGAGGAGGGCCCGGTCGGCCTCGGTGAGCTCGCGACCCGCAACGTCCGGCTGCCGCAGATACGCAGCCATGAACATGACCTTGAGGGTGCTGACGGCGGCGACGACCCGATCCTCGGCGAATCCGATCGTGCGCCCGTCAGTTCCCATCACCTGGATGCTGACCTCGCCGGCTCGAGCATCCGCCACAGCAATCGCGGCGGACAGGTCCGGCGGCGGGAACCGCACGGTCGTATCCAGCACCAGGAGCCGCGCATCCGCCTGGGCCACGGCAGGTCCGACGGCGAGGGCGTCCCGCCAGTCGTTGCCGTCGACGGCGTAGGACACCTCGGGGACCGCTCCGCGCCGACGACTGGTGTACCCGTCGATGACTGCGGCCGTGTCGTACCGCGTCGGCCCGGCAAGGCGGAGCGGCGTGGCTCGCACCGCCGCATCGATGGCCTCGAGGGTGACGTCCTCGATCGCCGCCTCGCCACCCATCACGAGCAGCCGTGATGGATCCAGTCGTTGCAGCGCAGCCACCGTCTCGGGCGGCAAACGCCCACCGTCGGTGAGCAGGACGGCGGCGCCGTCGACATCCACGGCTGGGAGGGCGGCCAGGGCATCGGCGAAGCCCTCACCGCTGGCGACGACGACCGTCTCGGTCGTGCCGGGGAAGACCTCCCGGGCTATGGCGGCAGCCGTGTCATACCGATTCGTCCCGGCAACGCGGGTGATCGGCGCGGTGACGGCCCCCGCTGCCGCCTCGGCCACCTGATCGGAGACTGCCGCCGGCCCGCCCAGGATCACCACGGCGCTCGGGTCCAGCCGCTGGAGCTCAGCACGGATCGGCTCCGCCAGTTCCGCAGGATCGGTGAGCAGCAACGCCGCCCCGTCCCGGACCAACAGTGGACCGGCCGCCAGTGCGTCGGCGAAGGTCGCGTTGCTGGCCAGGTACACGGTGTCTGCGCCCTCCGGGTGGGCGTGCTGGGACAACTCGACGACCCTGGCCTCCTGGTCGAAGGCGGTGGCCAACCGATCCGACGACGTCCCGACTCGCTCCTCCACCCTGGCCACGACCTGCCGGTGCATGATGATCGGATCCCCGACGACACGGGCGACCGCACCCTCCGGTCCCACCTCTGCGATGGCAGGCGACCCCGGCAGAATCGGCAGGAGCAAGACGACGAGCAGCAGCAGAGCCAAGGGGCGGCGCACCCGCACCGTTCTATCAAGGGGCCCCAGGCCGCGCACACCGGAGGCAACCCCTGGGGCCGGCTCGGTCGAGGGGGTGGTTACGTGCCACCGGGCTCACGGCTCCTCATCGCGGCTGGGCTGTCGCTCGCTCACGTGACCTCGTCCAGCCGCTCCTGCCGGACCAGGGCGATGAGGGCTCGGGCGAGGACGCGGTGTTCCCCGGTCGCCTCGTCCTCCGTGGCGAGCCAGCGGAACAGCCCGTCGACATGGACGCGAGTCCGACCGTCGAGGACCAGCGCTGCCGGTGCCTCCTCGGGCCAGGGAATGCCGCCGGCGTGGAGGACGGCACGCGGGGGCAGCTCCGCGAGCAGCGCGAGGACTTGGCCGACCCGGTACTCGGGGACGGACTCGAAGCTCGCATCGGCGCCCAGGCGGGCCTCGATGAACTGCCAGACCTCCTCATACGGCGCCCAGGCGGCCTGTGAACCGAGCTCTTCGATGTCGGCACCGGTCTCGATCCGTATCCCGTCAACCACCGATCGGTGGACCGCCTCGACCCACTCCGCCTCGGCGTCATCGGGGGTCACGACCGCGGCGGCGAGGATTCCCACGCGAAAGGCGAAGTCCGCACGCACCCGATCGATCACGGCCTCGCGGACGAGCTCACCCCAGCCATCGACGAGGATCTCGTGCCAGCCGCTGCTGTCGTCCACCCGGTCGGGTTAGGCCTCGTGATCGCGCATGGCCCGGCGACAGGCTTCGCCGATCACAGCGGAGTAGGAGGGGTAGGCGTACTCCACCCGCGCAAGCGTCGCCGGAGCGACGTCTGCGGCCATCGAGGTCGCCACGGCCGTGACCACCTCCACGGCGTTCTCCCCGGCCGCGTGTGCCCCCAGGATGAGCTCGCGACGGGGATCCAGCACGACCTTCAGGAACCCATTGGTTCGTCCATCGATGATGGGCCGTTCCATCTCCGCGTAGCTGACCTGCCCGACGACGCAGCTGCCGTGCGCGATTCGGGCCTCGTCTTCGGTGAGACCGACGCCGGCGATATCAGGATCGGTGAAGCCACCCCAGGGCAGGAGGCCGTGCGTCGCAGTGCGGCGAGGACCCAGCACGGCGTTGATCGCTGCCGCCTCACCCTCCGCCATCGCGGCCTGCACGAGCATCGCCCGTCCATTGACATCTCCCACCGCGTAGATGTGGGGCAGGTTCGTGCGGAGGTAGTCATCGACGACGATCGCGTCCCGCTGGACATCGATGCCGAGGTCACCCAGGCCCAGGCCGGAGACCGATGCGGGCCACCCGGCGCACATGATGACCACGTCCGCCTCCAGGCTGCCGGATGCCGGCTGGGCCGGGCCCAGGCGGCTGTCGAGGTGAACACGGCGACCGCCGTCCTGGTCACCGCCGAGTGCTTCGATGGCCGTCACCGACGTGGCGGTTCGGACATCGATGCCCGAGTCGCTGAACGCCCGGCTCAGCGTCGCGGAGATGTCGGGGTCGGCCGTCGGCATGATCCGGTCAGCCACCTCGACCAGGGCGACGTCACAGCCGAAGGCACGGAGCACGGTCGCCAGCTGGACGCCCGTGGACCCGGATCCGATGATGAGTGCCCGGTCGGGAAGTCGCTCGAGTTCCAGCACGTGCTCGCCCAGAACGGCCAGCTCGGCACCGGGGATGGGCAGCCTTCGTGAGTGGCCCCCGACGGCGATGATCGCCGAGCCGAAGTCCAACTCGACATCGCGCTCCGCGGGCCCGACGGTGACGGCTGGAGTGATGTGCAGCGTGTGTTGATCGCTGAAGCGACCGCGGCCGTGGAGGAACGCGACCCCCGCGTCGGCGAACTGCTTGGGGATGGCCTTGGCCTCGTGGACGTCTTCGATCACTCGAGCGACGCGGGTGCGAAGCTGGTCCCAGTCGACGGAGACCGCACCGACGTCCACCCCGAACTGGGCCGCAGAGCGCGCGTCCCGGGCCAGCCGCGCCGTTCGGGCGAGAACCCGGACCGGCGTGCAGCCGGTGTTGGTGCAGACGCCGCCGACCCGATCGGCTTCCACGATGGTGACGTCGGCGCCAAGGGCCGCGCCGCGAAGCGCAGCCGCCGTCCCCGCCGGTCCGGCACCGATCACGACCAGGTCGGCGTCCAATCGAGCAACTCCGTCATCCAGATCAGCCATGGCCGCAACCTTCCCACCGGCAGGGAATGTGACGCCTGGGTGATCAGTAGTGCACGCAGCTGTGGGCGACGGCGCCCAGCTTGGCCAGTCGGGCGTCCGCAACCGGCGTGGTGGCCGCTGACAGGCGGTTCGTCACGAAGCCGAGAGAGAGCCCGGTGTCGGGATCAGCCCAACCGCCCGACCCGCCGAGGCCGTAGTGGCCGAAGGCCCGCCGCGGCTGGTCGGACCCGGCCACGAACCCCTGGTGGTAGCCGAGCCGCCAGCGCATCCGCAGGCCGAGTACGACATCGCGGCTGCGCGTCTGGACCCTCCCGGCCTCGCCCAGCACCTCGGGCTGCAGGAACTGCTGCCCCTCGATCCAGCCGCCGGCCGCCAGCGGTGCATACATCCGGGCCAGGGATCGGGCGGTGAACACCCCATTGGCCGCGGGGATCACGGCCTCCCACATGGCGGGCGTGTTGGCGAACTGGTCGAGGCCGTGGGGCAGCAGGGCATTGACGGCTGGGCGGAACCGCCGGAGCGTCTTGGCGTAGTGGCCGATCGTGTCCATGCTGATGCCGAGGGGTGCCAGCCGTTGGTAGAAGGGGGCGATCCGGTGCTGCTGGTCAGCCGGGGTGGAGATGAAGCACCCGTCAAGGCCGAGTGGTGTCGTCACCTCCTCGGCCAGCACTGCGGGGAAGTCACGCCCCGTCGCCGCCTCGATGACGGCAGCCAGCAGGTACCCGAAGGTCATCGCGTGATAGGCCGGTCGTCCTCGCAGTGAGGAGGGGCGCCTCGCCGCCAGCTGCTTGGCCATGACGCGGTGGTCGAGCAGGTCGCCGGGGGTGTCGGCCACCCCTCGGATGCGGTGCATGCCGGCCTGATGGCTCAGGAGTTCGCGCAGCGTGATGTCGTCCTTGCCACGCTGACCGAACGCGGGCCAGTAGTGGGCGATCGGCTGCTCGACATCGAGGACACCGCGCTGGATCAACCGGTGGACGAGGGTGGCCGTCACCCCCTTGGAGGTGGAGTACGACATCGCCATGGTGTCCGCCCGCCAGGGCGTTCGTGCCTCGACGTCCTGATACCCCGCCCAGACGTCGACGACCGGCTCGCCGTGCCGATACACCGCCAGGGCTCCTCCCCCGTCCTTGCGGCGGCTGAACAGGTCGCGGAAGGCGTCGACCAACGGACGGAAGGCTGCGGCGGTGAACGGCTCGGTGACGGGGCTGGTGGTCGGCGCGCTGCTCGGGGTGGTCGGCGCGCTGCTCGGGGTGGTCACCAACTGACTGTAGTCACTCCCACTCCGGACTGCGTGCCATCCGGGTTCCACATACGCGACCTGGACACCCCGCAAGGCGTCGTCAGCGTGGCTGCAGGGTCACCGCCAAGGTCTTCAGTGGTGAGACGAACTTGCCCCAACGGGACCGCATCATCGCCTCGGCCCGCGGCTGGTCCGCCGGCAGCGGAAAGGCCGCCTCGCCGTCGTCACTCCGCACAAGAACCTCGAGGTGCAGGTCGAGGTCGACGGCCAGGCCCCGGAGCCGTCGCAGGCTCATGTTCTGCGTTCGGATGTCGGCGAGTTCCCGGAACTTGAAGCGCCGTTCGTCCGAGAGGCCGGGCAGACGTGCCGCTGCCGCGAAGACCCGGTCGGCAAACCCGACCGGCAGCCACGGCGGCCCTGCGATGCCGAGGTGCTGCTCCACAGGCCACAGCCGATTCGGGGTGACCACCAGGATCAGGCCACTGGGCGCCAACACCCGGAGCAGCTCCGCCAGGTAGGCCCGTGGGTCGGGGACGTGTTCGATGACGTCCATCGACTCGATCAAGTCGAAGCGGCCGTCCTCGAACGGCAGCGGCGGGTCCGGTGGGACCTGCTGCACCGAAGCGTCCGCCAGATCGGCCGTTCGCAGCGTCGCCATGCGGACGTACAGCGGGTCGACCTCGACGCCGGTCACACTGGCTGCTCCAGCGTCGTGGTAGGCCAGCAGGGAACCGCCCATGCCGCAGCCGGAGGAGAGGAAGCGAGAGCCCTCGACCGGGTGGTGGCGATCGACCTGCGCAGCCCAGCGGTGGAAGCGATCGTTGTCCAGGAAGGTGTGCCGCATCGCGTCGTAGTTGAACTGTTCGCGGTGCGGCTCGAGGTACTCGGTGATCGCGTCGACGAAGGGCGCCGGGTTCGCCGTCCTCGGCCGCCGGTCGGTGTCACTCATCGGTCGAGGAGCCGCTTGACCGCACGACGGACCCGGACCGCAGGATGCTGCATGATGCGGTCGAGATCGGCTTGGAGCGCATCCCGCTGCGCCTGCACCTCTTGGATCTGGGCCGCCAGGTTCACCCGCTCGGCCTCCGCCACCGCCAGTGCCTGCTCCAAGCCCTCGGCGTTCTTGCGGGTCTGTCGCTCGGCTTCGGCGGTCAGGTCGAGTCGAGCCTGCAGATCAGCCTGTGAGGCGCTCGAGTCGATCAACTCCTCGGTGAGGACCAACCTGAGCAGGTCCAGATCGGCCTCGGCGTGCGGGTCGGCGATCGCGCGCTCCAGCAGCGCATCCGCAATCGACTGCGGGTCCGGGCCGTCATCGGTCAGGCGCAGCAGCAGCCCGTGCCGATAGGCGGGTCCCTGCAGGTCGGCCTCGTAGAGATTGCGGTTGAGGAACCGCTGCACCACCTCCACGGGCTCATCGTCGCCCAGTGAGAGCAGGTGGAAGAAGGTGATCATCCCGGCCAGCCACCGGTCCAGACGTCCGCTGGGGATGGTGGCGACGAGACCGAAAGCGGCCAGGCGGTCGCGACTTGCGGCCAGGTTCGGGTGGCCGTAGTTGATGTGCTCGTTGAGGATGCCGATGGTCGGGAGGTCATCGGCGAACCGGTTGCGGACGTAGGCCCGCAGTGCGATGTCGGCGTCGGGAACGCCGGGCGTGCCGAAGGGGCAGACGACGAGAGCCCATCGGGCGGCCACCCGGCCGATCTCGTCCAGGAAGGACGACCGCGAGGCCGGGACGACGTGCTCCAGCGTGTCGAGCGTCACCACGGCATCGAAGGCGTCGTCGGCGAACGGCAGCTGAGCACCGTCAGCCAGCACCAGGTCAGGCGCCTGCTCGTGCCAGCTGGACGGCGCGACGATGTCGGTGGCGGTGACGTCGGCCTCTGGCAGGAACGCCGCGAGGGTGCCCGGTCCGCCACCCAGATCGAGCACGCGGGCGTCCGGCCCGACGGTTCGCTCGACGACCTCCGCGGCAAGGCGATACCGCGCAAAATGGTCGAACGGCCGCCGCAGGAGGTGGTCCTGCTCGGCGGCCGTCAACGTCTCCCAGCTCATGGCGGGGATCCTATGGGTTGGGCAGCACCCGGGTTGGAGGTGCTAGACCGACACCTCGTCCGGGGCGGCCTCCATGGCCTCCTCGAACTCGTCGCGGGTCCGCGCCTCGACCTTGATCGAGGGGCCCTGCGACGTCGACATGGCGATCGACCGCATGTACCGACCCTTGGCCGAGGCGGGCTTCAGCCGGTGGAGCTCCTCCATCACGGCGTTGTAGTTGGCCCACAGCTGAGTTGGTGTGAACGAGGCCTTGCCGATCACCAGGTGCACGTTGCCCTGGCGGTCGACGCGGAAGTCGATCTTGCCGCCCTTGGCATCGCCGACGGCCTTGGCGACGTCCATCGTCACCGTGCCGGTCTTGGGGTTGGGCATCAGCCCACGGGGACCGAGGACCTTCCCGAACCGACCGATCTTGCCCATCTGATTCGGTGTGGCGATGAGAACGTCGAAGTCCAGATCGCCGGAGTCGATCATCTCGATGAGGGTGTCGACCCCGACGATGTCGGCGCCGGCCTCCTCCGCCTCGGTGGCCTTCGGGCCGTCCGCGAACACGGCGACCCGGTTGGTCTTGCCGGTGCCGGAGGGGAGGATGACCGAGCCACGGACCATCTGATCGGCCTTGCGGGGGTCGACGCCCAGTCGAACGGCGACCTCGACGCTCGGGTCGTAGGAGACCGTGCTGGTCTCGCGGACCAGTCGGGAGGCGTCAGAGGGGCTGTACAACCGCTCCGCGTCGATCTTTGCTGCTGCGGCCTGATACCGCTTTCCACGCTTTGCCATGGTTTCGCTCCCCTCTAGTCCACAACCACAAGACCCATCGAGCGGGCTGTGCCCTCGATGATCTTGGTGGCGGCGTCGACGTCGTTGGCGTTGAGGTCGGGCATCTTCATCTCGGCGATCTCCCGGACGGCGTCGCGGTTGATCTGGCCGACCTTGTTGCGGTTCGGCTCGCCGGAGCCCTTCTCGAGCTTGGCGGCCTTCAGCAGCAGCTTGGCCGCTGGCGGCGTCTTGGTGATGAAGGTGAACGAGCGGTCCTCGTACACCGTGATCTCGACCGGGATGACATTGCCGGCTTGCGCCTGGGTGCGCTCGTTGTAGGCCTTGCAGAACTCCATGATGTTGACGCCGTGCTGGCCGAGGGCCGGACCGACGGGCGGGGCAGGGGTTGCCTGACCCGCAGGGATCTGCAGCTTGATGAGGCCGGAGACTTTCTTGGCCATTAGATGTTCGCTCCTTCGTGGTGCAAGTGGACTCGCTGTCGCGAGCCCTCCCACAGTGAGGTGGTGGTCATGTCAGGGACTTACAGCTTGGCGACCTGTTCGAAGGTCAGCTCGACCGGCGTCTCGCGGCCGAAGATGGAGACCAGGACCTTGAGCTTCTCCTGGTCGGCGTTGATCTCGGAGATCGTTCCGGTGAAGTCGGCGAACGGGCCGGAGGTCACGCGGACGTTCTCGTCGACGTCGAAGTCGATCGTCGGCTTCTTGGCCTTGCCCTCGCCGTCGCCGGCCTCGTCTTCCTCCGGCTCGGCCAGGATCTTCTCGACCTCGTCGATCGAGAGCGGCACCGGCCGGGCGCCCGGCGGACCGACGAACCCGGTGACGGCTGGCGTGTTGCGGACGACGTACCACGACTCGTCGTCGAGGTCCATGCGGACCAGGACGTACCCGGGGAAGACCTTCTTCTGGACCTGCTGCTTCTTCCCGGCCTTGATCTCGACGGCCTCTTCGGTCGGGATGATGATGTCGTAGATCCGGTCGTCCATGTTCATGGACTGGATCCGGCTCAGCAGGTTCTCCTTCACCTTGGCCTCGTAGCCGGCGTAGGTGTGCACGACGTAGAACTCGCCTGGCAGGAACAGCGGGTTGATCCGCCGCTTCTTGGCGGGTGCCGCGGGGGTCTCGTCGTCGGCGTCATCAGCGCCGTCATCGGCGGCGTCATCGGCCTCGACGATCTCCGCCGCAGCGTCGTCGTCGGACTCCGCCGTGGTGTCCTCACGGGCCTCGGACGTGTCCTCGACGTCGGCGCCCGCCGCGCTCAGCAGGTCGTCCAGGTCGTCGGTCGGATCGTCGGTGGCGACGCCGCCGTCGTTGGTGGTGTCGTCGCTCATCCGAAGATCCAGAAGACGATCTGTCCGAACAACTGGTCCAGCCCGAAGATGAAGCCGCCCAGCACCAGCGTGGCGGCGAGCACGATCAGGGAGTACTGGACGACCTCGGTGCGAGAGGGCCAGGCGACCCGTCGAAGCTCGGTGCGAACTTCTCGGAGGAACTGGGCTGGCCCGACGCGGGTGTCGCTGGTGGGGCCGCTGTTGGTTGTGTCGCTCATTCGTGAACCGGTCGTTGGAATGGTCGGCGGCAGGATCAGATGCTGTGCTGTGAAACGCAGGGGCGGAGGGAATCGAACCCACGACCTTCGGTTTTGGAGACCGACGCTCTGCCAATTGAGCTACGCCCCTCGGACGCACCCGGCGGTTGCTGGAGTGCACTCCAAACAGACCCCGTGGGTGGGATGGGATCCACGAGTGTAGGGGTGTCGTGGCGCCGCGTCCATCGCGGACCACTGAGCAACATGTTGCATGAAGCCGCTGCGATCCAGGGTTCGTGCACCATGTCACATCATGGCGTCGCGACGTTGCCCGAACGGTTCAGGTGCCGAGCAGCCCGCCGGTCACATCAACCACCGCTCCTGTGATGTAGTCCGCCCCCTCGGAGGCCAGGAAGCCGTACACGGCCGCGGCCTCCTGGACGGTCCCGAAGCGACCCAAGGCCGTCGTGGCTGCGGCCATCTCGCGGACCGGTGTGGCCATGGCCGCGGCCCCCTCATCCTCCAGATGGCCGACCCGCACGGCGTTGACGCGGATCCCGTAGCCACCCAACTCTCGGGCCAGCGTCCGGGTGAGAGCGACGACGGCGCCGCCGGCAGCGGCGCTGGCGGAGCCGCCTGCCGTCGCGGTTGCCGTGGTCGCCGGGACGGTGAGGACGATCCGTCGAGGGGCTGGCCGGGCAAGCGGTCCGGGCTCCATCTCGGCTGCCGCGGCCGCCTGCATTGCGGGTGCCACACCACGGCAGAACGTGCGGCTGCTGGTCAGCAGCGAGTCGAGGACCAGGTCCCACTCCCGGTCGTCCTGGCTGACGAACGCCCGGTCCAGCGGGTGGAGGCTGGCGACGACGAGGACGGACAGATCCCCCTGCCGGGCCGCCAGTTCCGTGGCCGTGGCGGCGGTCTCCGGATCGGCAAGGTCCCCGGTCACCGATGCCCCGGCGTGCTCCTCAGCCGCAGCGGTGTGCCCGGAGGCCGGACGGCCGACGCCGACGACCTGCAGACCACGCCGCGTCAGCTCCTCGCCGACGGCCGCGCCGAGACCGGTCTCGATCCCGACCACGACGGCAACGGCCTGACCTATGAGCCGGCCCCAGCCTTCGGTGAGAGGACCATCGTCGCGAAGCGACCCTGCAAACCCGTTCGGCTGTCGACCTGGGCGACGTCGTCGAGCTCCTCGACGACCTTGTCGAGCAGGGCCAGGCCCATCTCAGGCCGGCGGAGCTCACGCATGCGGAACATGACCTGGAAGCGAACGGAGTAGCCGCTGGTCAGGAACTTCCGTGCCTGGCGGACCTTGGTGTCGAAGTCGTGGTCATCGGTCTTCGGCCGCAGACGGAGTGCCTTCTGACCTGTCGACTTCTGCTTCTTCCGAGCCTCGCGGGCGGCCCGCTCCTGCTCATACTGGTACTTGCCGTAGTCCATGACCTTGGCGACGGGCGGCTTGGCGTTGGGCGCCACCTCGACCAGGTCCAGATCGGCCTCTCGGGCGGCGTCGATGGCGATCTTCAGTGGTACGACGCCGATCTGATCGCCGGTCGGCCCGATGAGGCGCACTTCCTTGGCACGAATCTCCTGATTCGTCGCGAGTCGTTCAGCCACGTGTCTCCTTGCTCGGTGGGGATGTGTTGTGTTCGTCTCAGCCGGACGGGCCCCATCGTGACGTCTTGAACGCCCGACGTAAAGACCGACCCTGCCAGGGGTCGGTTGGCCGTACGACCGGAGTCGTACCAGAGCCTAGCCGTCGATCCCGCTGCTCACGTTCCAAGATGTTGACCAGATGGGCTCTCTCGCCCGGCGGGCGCTGCAGCTCGTGACCTCACCTGTCAAGACCTCACCTGCTGCGGAGTCGCGGATCTGGATGCGGCGCTGTCCCGTGCGTCTGCGCCGTAGCGCTGCGAGAGCCGGCGCAGACGCGACGCCAGGTCGCTGCGGCCCCGTTCGGTGGCGGCGTCAGCGGCAGCCGCCGCGCGACGGGACAGGGCGTCGAGTGTGCGTGCCCTGCGGGCGTGCACGAGCCTGTTGACCAACTCGTCCGCAGAGGGGGTGGGCAGCCGGACGCTGGCCGCCTGCCGCTGCCACTTCGTCATCTCCGCCTCGACGACCTGGTCGACCACCTCGTCGTCGTGGTCGCTGCGAAGCACCGCGATCACGACCGGCTGGGCGTGGGACCAGCGTCGCCAGCGGTGCTCGACCCGCTCCGCCATCGTCGTCCCGCTCCAGACCGGCACGATCACCGGGACGGCGACGACGACGGCCAGCAACCCCACGAAGAGCAGGGTGTTGCTGAGGCCCCACAGCTGCCCCGCGGAGAGGACCGCCACGCTGGTCGGCGCTGCGGTGACGACTGTCGTCAGGTCGACGACGTCCCGGCCAGGCCGAACGAGGCCCTGCCGCTGCAGCCACTGCAGTGGGCCGCGCACCGCCATGCCGACACCCAGCATCAGCGCACCCACCAGTGCCGTGAGGGCCCCTGCCGAGACCCACTCGCCGACGGGAACGCCCTCGGGGAGCGTGACCCAGGGAGCGACCACCACGCACACCGTCGCCACCGCCAGCGCGACGACGAAGAACACGAACGTCGTACCCAGCGCAGCGTAGGGGTGTCGGCGGACCAACAGCCGGCGTTCGCTGGCGTCCCAGACGTTCCAGATCAGCGTGACGAGCCACAGTCCGGCCAGCACGGCGGCGGCCAGCATCAGGACCCCGACGCCCTCAGCAGCGGCGCCGCTCACGTCCGGCGGGGACCACGACACCAACGGCAGCACGCCGAGAGCGGTCGCGATCACGTCGGTCCCACGAGCGGCGACGCTGTCCAGCCGATCACCGAACGCGAGGATCAGTCGGGCTGCGCCGGCGAGGGCGAGCCACCGGGACACGATGAGCCAGCGAACCCGCCAGCGTCTGCGGGGGACAGCCAGGTTCAGGCGCACCCCGTCCCACACGCTGCCCGCGTGGATCCGGGTGCCCACTGCCTCTGCCAGGACGTCGGCGACGAAGGGCACGAAACCATCGGTGTTGGACCAGTACGACCCATGGTCGGTCAGGAAGGCGCCCCGATTGACGACCTCGGACTCGATCAGATCCTCGCGACGTGTCCCATCCGGACGAAGCGGACCGTTGGAGACGGGGTCGTGACTGGCGTGTAAGTTCAGCCATCCCTGTGCGGCACCGACGGCGTTCGGCCATGAGTCCGGGACGTCGATGCGGACCTCCTTCAGCGCAGCCCAGATCAGCGCCCCACCCAGGACGACCAACGCCACGACGCCGATCAATTGGTCGCTGATGTCGCTCATCGAGCCGGCCGCGAGACGAACGGCGCCGGCCAGTACGAGGATGCCGAAGGTCGCGAGCCAGGACAGGTGCTGCTTCCCGTGGGCGAACATGGTCCTGATGCCGTGGAGCTTCCGCAGTCCCGACCCGAAGGTGACGAAGCGATGCAGGTTCGGGATGTTGGCTGATGTTGCAGCTTCATAGGCCACGGCCGCCCCCTGGGAGTGGGCGACGATCACGACTCGGTCGTAGGCCGCGGAGAGTTGGTGGAGGGAGCGTCGGACGCTTGCGGTGATCGCGGCTGCCCGCGTCGGGGATCCCAGGAGGACGAAGCTGTCGCCGACGGATCCGGCGAGGGCCGCCTGGACGCGGACCGCGATGGTCCTGATCCAGGGGATCGGCACGGCGCCGAGCACCAGCACCACGCCCATCAGCGCGACGAGCAGGGGCGTTGCGAGCAGACCGCACAGCAGCACCAGAAGAGCGACCACGGACTGTCCCAGCCCGAGGACCAGCCGGCTGGCACCAGCCGACCGCACAACTCGGCCGCGGGCACGGTCATAGACGGTGCGAAGATGGGTGAGCAGGACCCACGGCAGCACGGTCGTCGACCAGTGCACCACCTCGGCGAAGGAGGGAGGGGCGAAGGCTCGTGCCCACCAGCCCTCCTGGAACCGGACATCGGCCACTGCATCGCCGATCGACACGCGAGCGTCGACGTAGGACACGGCCCTGCTGGCGTCGTCGTCGTCCCGAAGGTGCGCGTCAAGCACGACGACGGGCTGATCGTCGGGCGCGGCGGTGTGGAGCCACTCGGTGAGGAAGGCGAGCAGCGCGTCCGCCCAACTGGTCACCGTGCGGCCGCGTTGCTGCTCGCCGATGCCGTGCACGAGCAGGACACCGACGGACGTGGTCGGCGGGGTCGCTCCCTCAACCTCGTCGGGCATGGACGCGCGCTCCTCTCTCCTCTGTGGAGGAAGAGGGGCGCGACCGCAGCGGTGATACAGCCGGCCCATCTCTGTGGCGTCGCACGGCGCCGATCTCAGATTCGCGCCGCGACGCGCAGCGTCCCATCGTCTATTCCTTGGGCAAGCGCGGGCGTTCCGAGGGCGAGCGCGGGCGCGAGTCTAGGTGGCTTGGACTCTGGCCTTGCGTGAGGTCCGGTACACACCTGGCGTAACGCCGACGTGGCGGACGAAGTGGCGGGTGAGGTGTGACTGGTCGAAGAAGCCCGCGTCGACGGCAGCGGTTGCGACGGGGACGCCGTCCAGCAGACGCTGACGGGCCAACTCGACCCGCCGGCCGATGACGTAGGCGTGTGGGGTGACGCCGAACGTCGCACGGAACCTCCGGATGAGGTGGGCCCGGCTGACACCGAGCGATCCCGCGATGGTCGCGAGCGGCACGCCTGACCGGATCGACCGATCCAGTCGCGCCCGGGCATCCTCCGCCAGGGCGTGGCTGGACCATCCTGGCGGAGGAGGTCCCCCGCCCGGCGCGAGCACGGCATCCAGACGACTCAGCATCGTGGCCACGGCCTCCTCTGCTGCCAACGCCTCGCGCGGGTCCGCCAGTGCCGCGAAGGCCCTCCCGAGGAGGAGCCGCAGCGAGCGATCAGGGATCGCACCGCCGTCGACCGCCAGGCCGACGTGGTCATCGCTCAGGACCGGAGCATCGAGGTACAGCGCCCGCTTCTTGAACGGGGCTCCCCGACCGGCCTGCCCATCGTGGGCCACGCCTGGCGGCAGCACCGTGACCGCCCCTGGTGCGGCAGTCCGGGAGCGACCGTCGATGCGGTACTCGACAACGCCCTCCTCCACCTCCAAGATCGTCCACCCGGTGTGCACGTGTGGCGGATAGGCGTGCGTCCGAAAGCGTGCCTGCAGCGCCTCGCGAACGCCGGGGACGTCAGGGCGCCATGCCGTGACCCACTCGCCCTCGGTCATGTCACAAACGTACAAGCGCCACGGATGGTCGAGGCGGCACGGTGCCCGCCATGGACTCAACTGACCCTCCCAAGATCGCCGTCGCCGTTCGTGAGGACCTGCCGGTCTGGCAGAAGCTCAACGTGGTCGCCTTCCTGACCAGCGGCATCGGCACCAGTGATGCTGAGCTGATCGGAGAGCCGTACGTCGACGGCGATGAGCGGACGCACCTGTGCATGCTGGCCCACCCAGTCATCGTGCTGTCCGGCGACGCCGCAGCGCTCGCCCGGGGCCTGCGACGCGCGACGGAGCGCGGCCTGGCCACGGCGATCTACGTGGAGGAGATGTTCGCGACGGGCAATGACGCGGACAACCGGGCGACGGTCAGGGAGGTGCCGACGGCCGAACTCCCGCTGGTCGGCCTGGCCGTCGTCGGCTCGCGACGTGAGGTCGACAGGTCGCTCGACCGACTGCGTCCGCATCGCTGAACAAGTCAGGCCGATCGCCGGCGTGCCCGATGGGCCGCATCACGGAACCAGCACGAGCTTGCCCACGAAGTCCTTCTCGAGGAAGCGTGCCTGGGCCCGAGCGATGTCGGTCAGAGAGAAGGACTCGGCGACGACCGGGGCGATGCCCCCCTGGACCGCGATCCGGGCCAACTCCGCGAAGTCGGCCGGAGTGTGCATGGTCGAGCCGATCAGGGTCCGATGGTGGAGATAGAGCCGCCGGAGGTCCAGCGGTACAACCGGCCCCGCGATGGCGCCCGCCGTGACCAGGCGGCCACCGTCTCGCAGACGATCGACCGCAGCCCCGAACTCCTCCCCACCGACGACATCGACCACCACGTCCACGAGTTCAACGGCGGCGAGTGAGTCGGCGCCCCGGAGTGAGACTTCGTCGGCCCCGGCCGCTTTGACCACGTCCTGCTTGCCATCACTGGTCCGGGCGACGACCCGGCAGCCCCGGTCGGCCAGGAGTTGGACCGCGGCCATTCCGACACCACCGGATGCGCCCGTGACCAGCACCCGCTCACCGGCGGCACAGCCGGCCCGGTTGATCATGCCCAACGCGGTTCCGTAGGCGGTGGGCACACATGACAGTTGGGCATCCGACAGGGGGGAGCCGGTCATGTCGTGCAGTTGCGCCTCAGCGCAGGCGTGGAACTCCGCGAAGCCCCCGTCGACCTCGCTGCCGACGATCTCGGCAGGCCGGTCGTCCTCGTAGCGGACCGCGGAGTCGACCAGGACCCGCCGGTCCAGCCAACGCTCAGGCACGTCCTGGCCGACGCTGTCGATGTAGCCCACGACATCGATCCCCTGGATGCGCGGGAAGTCCAACGGCACGCCACGCCATCCCGCGACCGCATCCGGATCCCCGGCCGTCCCGTAGGCGCCTTCTCTCGACCAGATGTCGGTGTTGTTGATGGCGGCTGCGGCGACCCGGACCACGACGTGACCTGGTTCCGCGACAGGGCGGGGCCAGTCCGTGCGAACCTCGATCTGGTCAGGGCCGCCGTGCCCCATGGTGACGGCTGCGGTCATCGTCCCGGTCTGCTTGGCCATGCGGCAACCCTCGCACACGGGCGCCGCCCGATCACGCCACGTGCCGGGGTTACGCTGATCCGCGCGCATGGCTACCTATCACGTCAACAGACCCGCGGTTGACAAGGCGCGTGCCATGATCGATGCCCGCCAGTACGTCCTCGAGTCGGACTGGGGTCGATCGCAGCCCGAGGCGGAGGCGGAGAACGAGTTCCTCGACCGTCACGACTGGGACAGCTACGCCGCGTGGCACTTGGGCCTCACCGAGGGAGCGACCGAGCAGACCAAGGCACGGTACGGCTTCGTCTACGGGGACTTCAGGCGTGTGCACCGCATGGGATTGGTGGCCTGCCGCTACCGCGCCGCCCAGTGGCACCACAAGTCGATCGAACTGGCCGCCCACGACCTGCTGCAGCACCTGGACGCCACGGCGTACGGCGCCTGACCGGAGCCTTCTCTCTCCCCGGCCGGTTTGGAACTTCGTGAGCCCCGACCGGCCGGTGCCCGACTGAGCGGGAGTGGAGGGTCTGGCGGAGGGAGGGACCGGTGGTCCTCAAGGCGCGGAAGCTCAAAAGCCCATGCTGGAGCGCCCAGGATCACCGGGCCCGACCGCAGCCAGACCCGGAACCAGAGCTACTCCAGGATCTTGGTGACCCGGCCGGCCCCAACGGTGCGGCCACCCTCACGGATAGCAAACCGCTGACCCTCATCCAACGCGATGGGCTGGATCAACTCCACCGTCATCTCGGTGTTATCACCCGGCATCACCATCTCAGTGCCACCCGGCAAC
>NZ_PPDK01000006.1 GCF_003074135.1 Euzebya tangerina
CGGCTGCCAAGCTCGCTAGCTGCTGCGCTAAACTCGTGTTTTCCTGCTCTAGCTCTGCCAACCTTTCGCCCAAGTGCGTTAAGGCTTTCATCATTCGCTGCTCGATTGCTGCGTGATTGCTCTCTAATTCCGCTAACGCGTCCAGCATTCGCTTCTCGGTCGCTACGCATACCCGCGTTGCTTTGCTGTTCTCGACTGGGCAATTTTCCAGTGTCAAACCTTTGGTCTTGGTTTCCAACAGGTCTAGGGTGCGCTCTGCTTCGGCTCTCTGCTGTTTCAAGTCGTCCAGCTCGTTCTTGACGCTCCATATCGCTATGAACAGCCCTGCTATGACTATCAACCCTGCCGCCGATATACCTAGCAAGCTCCACAGATAGGGCTTGAATACTGCCTTGCTCATGCGTAACTGCCGGGCGTTTATATCGGCGGTTATTTTCTGCTCGCTTTGCTTCAATGCCTCGTTGATATTTTTCCGTAACGTCTCTAAGTCTGCTTTCGTTTGTTGCTCTATGCTGGCGGCTTCGGTGCGTGATGTCTGCTCGAAGGTCTTCGCCAAATCGGAAATCTTGCTCATACAGTGCGCCTTTCAGTCGGATGTTGCGCCCTTTTGGGTCCGGGTTCTTGATGCTGATGCTGCTGATGGTCGCTCGTGATATTTCAAAACCTACCTTTTCCAGCGTTTCCAGCACGTCTGCGCGGCTTTTTAGCTTGCCTGATAGGGCTAGGGCTTCTAAGCCGTCTGTGATGCTCTGTGATGCTCTGTGCGGCTTCCTGCGTGTTTCTCGGCAGGTCTTTGGCTTGGGTCATGCTCTGCCGTTTGGCGGGGTCGTCTGGGTCGCTGTATCCGTGCGTCAGGTTCTGCATGGTGCGCCATGCGTCCACTCTTCCTCTGTCGGCGGCGTAGTAGTAGGGCTGTAACCGCTTTCCGCTCAAAAGCTCGATGTTCGGTATCACGAAGTTGAGTTCCAAACGCCCTTTGTCTCGGTGTTCTACCCATAGGCAGTTGTATTGGTCTTTGTCCAAGCCTGCAAAAATACACTCTTCGAAGCTGTCCATCAGGGCGTGTTTCTGTTCGGCGGGGATGTTGCTTTCTTCAAAGCTCAGGCAGCCGGCGGTGTATTTCTTGGCGTAATCGCTGCTGTTTATCAGGGCGGCGGTTTCTTCGGGGTCGCCGCGTAATAATCTGGCTTCTTCTCGGTCGCGGTCTTTGCCTAGAAGATAGTCTATCGGACCACTCCCGCCGCCTTTCCCCCTATTGAAAAACTGCACAATCATTGGGACTGCCATCCGTTCTTTTCTTTGGCTAAAAAATCCCGTAGGGAATTTAAGGAACGTTCCAACGCTGCCAGCTCGGTCGTCGCCTTGAGTGCTTCCACATTGCCCAACGTGCCGACCTTTGCGGCGGTGTTCAGGGCCTTGGCTATTTGGTTCAGGTTGTTACCCATGCCTGCAAGGACGCGCACGACTTCGGGCGGGAATTGGAATTTGACGGTTTTTTTGTCGGATGCTTTGCCATCTTCCAAAACCCGCTCCCGAATGTAGCGGGCTAAATTCGGATGGGTCTTCTGTCGGGTCAAAGTCTCAAACTCGGTCGGGCTGACTCGGATGATGAGTTGCTTTGTTCGCTTTTCGGCGGCACTCGAACCTGTCAAAAGGGCAAAATACCCCTGTTTTTGACTGCTTTCTGCTCAAAAAAACGGCATTTCATCACGGCATTTCGCCGATACTCCATGAAGAACTCCGGGAAGAACACGCACGCCGCCCTGTCGGAACTGGTTTCATGTTTCCCCCAAAACGCCGCCCTGCTGGCCGGCTTAGGTCGCGCTGCTGCGCTCCAAGCTTTACCGCTTCGCCTGCTGGCTTCGCTAAATTGCGGATTGGAAAATTTTGAAATAAGAACCCCTATCGGGCTGTTATCTGATTATGGTTATTTTGACATAGTTGTATCATCTTAAAAACAAGCATACAATCTGCAAATCTTAGACAAAGCAAAACCCCCGCCAAACGCCAATCTGCACGGGGGTTTCGAGATACAACATGAGCCAATTATACACCCAACCCGACCTCTTCTTGCAAGAACGTATCCCACACAAGCCATACTGCAAAGATTTCAAAGAAGCGCCTATGCTGGTGCGCTCTTACGCTGCCGCCATCAAACGCCGCTACATCCAAGTCAATCCGCCGCATCTGCGTGTGTTTATGCTCTTTGACTTGGATTACGAAGGGGCGGGGTTGGCTTGGGAAGACAATAATCTGCCTATGCCTGCTTGGGCGGCAATCAACAGGGAAAACGGCGGCGCACACCTTGCCTATGCGCTTTCCGCGCCTGTGCTGACGGCGGAATACGGTGGGAGACAAAAAGCCCTGCGCTATCTTGCTGCACTTGAAGCAGCATATAAGGCGAAATTGCGCGGTGATGTGGGCTTTGTATCGCTGATTACGAAAAATCCCGAACATCCGCATTGGCTGACGCTGCGCGGCGTTCCTGACGCAATCAGGGGCTACGATTTGGAGTATCTTGCGGATTTCGTGGATTTAGACAAGTTTAAGCCCTATATCGGTCGCTCTAACGTGGAAGCGGTCGGATTAAGCAGAAATTGCACGGTGTTTAACCTTGTGAGCCGTTGGGCGCACAAAAACGTGTTGGCGTTCAAACAGCAGGGCTACACGGTGCAAGGCTGGCTGAAAGAAGTGCATTACCAGTGTATGCGGGTAAATGGGGATTTCCCTGTCCCGATGTGGGAAAAAGAAGTGAAATGTATCTCCAAATCAATCGCTAACTGGGTTTGGTACAAGTTTGATATTGCAGCCAGCAATCGACGGTTTTCGGAATTGCAGGCTCATCGGAATAGTTTGCGGAAAACAACCATCAATGCAGGCAGAACAAAAATCATCACGGAGCTTTGAAATATGGCCTATCCAAAACTGAAAACCACCAAGCGAGACGTTACGGCTAAAGAACTGGCAAAACGCTTCGGCTGTTCCACAAGAACCGTTTTTCGGGCATGGTCGCAATCCCGCGCCGACTACCTAGCCGAAAACTCTATCAGCCGCGATAAACCGTGGGAACACTTCGGCATTTCCCGCGCCACTTGGTACAGGCGCGGCAAGCCTATGCCGTCTGAAACTGACAACCAAAGCGAAACAGCATGACAAGATACGCAATAAACCGCGATGCTCTGTACTCGGCATTCAAAGATTTTCTGTATTCGGAAATTAACGCAAATCCTGCTTTGAAAAGCGCAACGGTTGATGATCTTGCAGATATAGTTCTAGCCAAAAAATGGAGAATTTTTCTGCCTGACGGCATCAAACGCACAACAGCCGAAAAAGCTGCCCAACGGGTTTTGTACATGACAAACCAGCCTGAAAACCAAACCCAACAGGAGAACTAACCATGCAAACCACTATCCCCACCGGTTCAATCCGCACCTTTGGCGATTACGGCGTGATGTACATCGTCGGCACGCCTGCCGAACAGCTTCCGGACGGCGATTGGCTCGTAAATATTGAACTGCCGGAAAGCGGCGAACACACGCAATACAAACTGTCCCACATCGTTCAAGACCCAAAGGCTGCCTAATGTACGCGATTTCTTTTGATTTGGTGGTTGCCGATACCGCTCAAAACCATCCGAAAGGCATTTCCCAAGCCTACGCGGATATTGGATACACCCTGCGGAAATTCGGCTTTACCCGCATTCAGGGAAGTTTGTACACCTGCCAAAACGAAGATATGGCTAACCTGTTTTCAGCCATCAACGAGCTAAAAGCTCTGCCTTGGTTTCCGTCTTCTGTCCGCGATATTCGGGCGTTCCGCATTGAGCAGTGGTCTGATTTCACAAGTCTTGTGAAGTCTTAACTGCCTTACCGTCCAACATCCGCCGCAGCCCTGCCAGTTTTTGGCGCGCTGCGGCGTTTTCTGTGCGTTTTAGGGCTTCGGGTAGGCTAGCCCCCAATACTTTGGCGATATTGCTCGGATAGGGCTTTCTCGCGCCCGCAATGCGGGTTTCTGCTTCCGCTACGGCTTCTGCCCCGTAGGTCTCTATCAGCCATGCGGCTGTTCGCCTGTCGCGTTCGTTCTCGGTAATCATCGGCTCATTCCCCATCCCCTGCTTTGGGTTCGTTTGTGTCGTTGGCTTATCGTTTGG
>NZ_PPDK01000007.1 GCF_003074135.1 Euzebya tangerina
GAACGAAAACTCACGTTAAGGGATTTTGGTCATGAGATTATCAAAAAGGATCTTCACCTAGATCCTTTTAAATTAAAAATGAAGTTTTAAATCAATCTAAAGTATATATGAGTAAACTTGGTCTGACAGTTACCAATGCTTAATCAGTGAGGCACCTATCTCAGCGATCTGTCTATTTCGTTCATCCATAGTTGCCTGACTCCCCGTCGTGTAGATAACTACGATACGGGAGGGCTTACCATCTGGCCCCAGTGCTGCAATGATACCGCGAGACCCACGCTCACCGGCTCCAGATTTATCAGCAATAAACCAGCCAGCCGGAAGGGCCGAGCGCAGAAGTGGTCCTGCAACTTTATCCGCCTCCATCCAGTCTATTAATTGTTGCCGGGAAGCTAGAGTAAGTAGTTCGCCAGTTAATAGTTTGCGCAACGTTGTTGCCATTGCTGCAGGCATCGTGGTGTCACGCTCGTCGTTTGGTATGGCTTCATTCAGCTCCGGTTCCCAACGATCAAGGCGAGTTACATGATCCCCCATGTTGTGCAAAAAAGCGGTTAGCTCCTTCGGTCCTCCGATCGTTGTCAGAAGTAAGTTGGCAGCAGTGTTATCACTCATGGTTATGGCAGCACTGCATAATTCTCTTACTGTCATGCCATCCGTAAGATGCTTTTCTGTGACTGGTGAGTACTCAACCAAGTCATTCTGAGAATAGTGTATGCGGCGACCGAGTTGCTCTTGCCCGGCGTCAACACGGGATAATACCGCACCACATAGCAGAACTTTAAAAGTGCTCATCATTGGAAAACGTTCTTCGGGGCGAAAACTCTCAAGGATCTTACCGCTGTTGAGATCCAGTTCGATGTAACCCACTCGTGCACCCAACTGATCTTCAGCATCTTTTACTTTCACCAGCGTTTCTGGGTGAGCAAAAACAGGAAGGCAAAATGCCGCAAAAAAGGGAATAAGGGCGACACGAAAATGTTGAATACTCATACTCTTCCTTTTTCAATATTATTGAAGCATTTACCAGGGTTATTGTCTCATGAGCGGATACATATTTGAATGTATTTAGAAAAATAAACAAATAGGGGTTCCGCGCACATTTCCCCGAAAAGTGCCACCTGACGTCTAAGAAACCATTATTATCATGACATTAACCTATAAAAATAAGCGTATCACGAGGCCCTTTCGTCTTCAAGAATTTTATAAACCGTGGAGCGGGCAATACTGAGCTGATGAGCAATTTCCGTTGCACCAGTGCCCTTCTGATGAAGCGTCAGCACGACGTTCCTGTCCACGGTACGCCTGCGGCCAAATTTGATTCCTTTCAGCTTTGCTTCCTGTCGGCCCTCATTCGTGCGTTCTAGGATCCTCCGGCGTTCAGCCTGTGCCACAGCCGACAGGATGGTGACCACCATTTGCCCCATATCACCGTCGGTACTGATCCCGTCATCAATGAACCGGACTGCCACGCCCTGAGCGTCAAATTCCTTTATCAGTTGGATCATATCGGCAGTGTCGCGGCCAAGACGGTCGAGTTTCTTAACCAGAATGACATCACCTTCCTCCACCTTCATCCTCAGCAAATCCAGCCCTTCCCGGTCTGTTGAACTGCCGGATGCCTTATCGGTAAATATACGGTTTATCGCCGTTCTGGTTGGGGCAATGACTTTGGCGGGTTGTGCCTCAACTAGATATACGGACATTTACGGCAATCAAAAAAATTTCCTGCTTGATCATTGTAAT
>NZ_PPDK01000008.1 GCF_003074135.1 Euzebya tangerina
CTCTTGTTGCTTACCCCACAATCCAGTAAGTGGTAGAACTATCCTTTTTCGTCACTCCATCATTCTTTTACCAAGTACAGGAATATTAACCTGTTGTCCATCGACTATGCATTTCTGCCTCATCTTAGGCCCTGACTAACCCTGGGTGGACGAACCTTGCCCAGGAAACCTTTCCCAATAGGCGTCGAAGATTCTCACTTCGAATCGTTACTCATGCCGGCATTCTCACTTTTAATCTCTCCACCAGTCCTCACGGTCTGACTTCAACGAAATTAAAACGCTCTCCTAACGCACATAATGTGCCCGTAGCTTCGGTATTGTGTTTGAGTCCCGTTACATTATTGGCGCAAGATCTCTTGACTAGTGAGCAATTACGCACTCTTTAAAAGGTGGCTGCTTCTAAGCCAACTTCCTAGTTGTTTATGAAATCTCACAACCTTTCTCACTTAACACAATTTTGGGACCTTAGCTGACGATCTGGGTTGTTTCCCTCGCGAGCGTGGACGTTATCACCCACGTTCCGACTGCATAGCTTAATTTTAATGGTATTCGGAGTTTGATTATAGTCAGTACAGCTAGATGCCGCCATTCCACATTCAGTGCTCTACCCCCATTAAACAATACTATACGCTAGCCCTAAAGCTATTTCGAAGAGAACCAGCTATCTCCAGGTTCGATTGGAATTTCACCGCTATCCACAAGTCATCCGGGCACTTTTTAGCGTACTACGGTTCGGTCCTCCACTTAGTTTTACCTAAGCTTCAACCTGCTCATGGATAGATCACCTGGTTTCGGGTATATGCCAATATACTAAAGTCGCCCTATTCAGACTCGGTTTCCCTACGGCTCCGCTTTTTTCTGCTTAACCTTGCATATTAACATAACTCGCCGGCCCATACTGCAAGATGTACGCCATCACACTTTAACGTGCTCTGACTACTTGTAAGTAAATGGTTTCAGAATCTATTTCACTCCCCTCTCGGGGTTCTTTTCACCTTTCCCTCACGGTACTAGTTCACTATCGGTGTCTGATTAGTATTTAGCCTTACCGGGTGGTCCCGGCAGATTCAGACAGGGTTTCACGTGCCCCGCCCTACTCAGGATACATCTATGAGATTTTATGATTTCGTATACAGGAATATCACCTTCTATGTTGAAGCTTTCCAACTTCTTCTACTATCATAAAATTTTGTAACTCAATGTAAGATGTCCTACAACCCCTTTTTACAGGTTTGGGCTCTTTCGCTTTCGCTCGCCACTACTGACGAAATCATTATTTATTTTCTTTTCCTGTTGCTACTAAGATGTTTCAATTCGCAACGTGTCTCGCTAATTTGACTATGGATTCATCAAAATGCAACTGAGGTTTGCTCAGTTAGGTTACCCCATTCGGAAATCTCCGTATCATAGTTTATTTCCAACTCCATGAAGCTTATCGCAGGTAATCGCGTCCTTCATCGACTTTCAGACCCAAGGCATCCACCAAATACTC
>NZ_PPDK01000009.1 GCF_003074135.1 Euzebya tangerina
CCTACGCCTAACGGCTTCGGTTGCTGAACCCTTGCAGAACAAGCAAACAAGTTTACTTGCTCTGTAAGGGTTTTGTAATTTTTAATCCTGAAAAAAGAAAAAATTAGGGCTGAAAGCCCAAAAAAGGGACGAAAGTCCCTATATTTTTATATTTTTGTTTTTTACTTGTTTTCGGCGTTTTTAAAACCAGTAAAATCAATAAGTTACAAACTTATACGACAACAAATTTCCTGTTATAAGACAACAAATTTCCTGTTATAAGACAACAAATTTCCTGTTATAAGACAACAAATTTCCTGTTATAGACAACTTTTAAGAAAATACTTGTTGTTTTATATATAAACAACAGGTATATTTTGCTTGTTGTTTTAAACAGGAAATTTGTTGTCTTATGCCAAATGATTTAGTTGTTGTAAAGGCTAATAGCCTTATTGAAGCCAATTACCGATTGAGTATTGATGAAATCAGAATTTTAGCTTTAACTATTGGGACTATGGATCCGAAATCTAATCAAAAGATTTTTGATTTTACGGTGGCTGATTTTGTCCGTGAGTTTCCAGAAATAAGCCAAGATAACGCCTATAAGCAAATTCAGGCGGCTATAAAACGGATTTATGACCGAAGTGTTAAAACTGAAGATAAAGACCGTGTAACTGAATTTCGTTGGGTTTCCTCTAGAACATATTTCAAGAAAGAGGGGCGTTTTAGAATTGCAATGACTGATGAAGTTATGCCATACCTAACGCAACTTAAAGGGCAATTCACGCAATATCAACTCAAACATATCGCTTATTTCAACAGTGTACATTCAATTCGAATTTATGAGCTAATTACACAATATCGCTCTGTTGGTAGTCGTGAAATTACAGTAGAAAAACTAAAAGAATGGCTTCAGGTTGAAAATAAATACCCTAGATTTAATTCATTAAATCAACGTGTTTTGGAACCTGCAATAACTGAGATTAACGAGAAATCTGATTTAGTCGTTGAGGTTGAACAAATCAAGCGTGGGCGTACTATTCACTCTTTAAATTTTGTGATTGGTAGTAAAAAACGAACAGCTCAAAAAATTGAAGAAGTTGCAAAACGGCCAGTATTTCCACATAAAAACAAGTATGGGAAGTTCGTCAAACTCGATAAGCAAAACCCTAAGATGAGCAATCACGAGTACGGTTTATGGGCTAGAGATTGCTTAAAAATACTCGAAGATCATTACACCGATATTACGAAAGTTACCAATGAAGATTTGCGTAATTACTGGGTATTTCTAGCGGGTAACGATAGCAATAGATCAAAATTAGGCTCAAAATCTGATTTTTTAAATGAATTGAAAAAACGAGGTTATAAGCTCGTAGATTGCGAACTAGTAAAAATTTAGGTAGGTATTTTACTTAACTTTTTTTTGAAGAAGAACAAGATG
>NZ_PPDK01000010.1 GCF_003074135.1 Euzebya tangerina
AGCCGTTAGGCGTAGGGCGGTAGCCTATAAAAGCCATTTAATTTTATCTTTAAATTTCCGTTTAAATGCTTTGAGTGGGTGTCTTTTATCGTACTCATCAATCCTTTTTTGCATTCTTTCGTTTGCTTTGTGATCGGCAAATTTTGAATAAGATTTTTCCATCTCATCTAACATTCTATCAATCCGTTTTTTATGTTGCCATTTCAGGTAAACATAAACACTTATAGCAATAAAAGACAATATCAATACATTGTAAAAAATGATTGTTACAATTTCGCTCACAGTTATTTTTTACCTTTTTCAATTTCTTCATTGATAAATGCACTCAATTCATCAAATTTCTTGTCATCATTGATAAATTTACGCAACTTAGGGAAGTTTCTATCTACATCTAAAAGAGGGTTATTTATTATTTCATTTAGCCAAAAAGCCCCTAATAAAACCTTGTAATGCGTAGCTTTCTTACGCTTTTCTGCTTGTTCTTTTGACTTAATCGCACGAATTTTCGCTTTGATTTCGTCCTGCTTGCGTTGTAAATCTGCTTGTTGCTGTTCCAATCTTGTAAGTTTTTCGCTTGCCATACTAGCCCCTTTATATAGTTAGAAATTATCGTTATTTTATTCAGTAGGTGCTAGGCTTGCAAGTGTTCTGTTCATTACGTTAAAATAACGTAATGCCCACTTATCAGTTTCTCTTCGAGAAACTGGTGGGCAAGCGTACCGCTTGACCGTTTCGCAATACTCAACACTATGGCAATCTATCATTTAAACGTTCGCTATTGCAGTAAAAGCAAAGGGCAATCAGCTCAAGCCAAAAACGACTACATCAACCGCAATGATAAATATTCAAAGCGGTTAGATGATTTACAGTTTTCAGGCTATGGTAATATGCCAAAATTTGCCGAAGATAATCCGCAAGAATTTTGGCGATTGTCAGATATTTACGAGCGAGCTAATGCCCGAGTTTGTACTGAAATTGAATTTGCTTTACCTAGAGAATTAACCCTAGAACAACAGCAAAAATTAGTAAGTTCGTTTATAGAAAATACGGTTGATAGCGGTAGCAATAAACTACCCTACTCTTTCGCTATCCATACCGATAAAAATAATCATAATCCCCATTGTCATTTGATATTTTCAGAACGCCAACTTGACGGCATAGACCGTACAGCCGAGCAGTTTTTTAAACGTGCTAATACTAAATCCCCAGAAAAGGGCGGAGCGATGAAAACGGCAGATTTTCGAGATCGTGAGTTTATCCAATCTGTCCGAA
>NZ_PPDK01000011.1 GCF_003074135.1 Euzebya tangerina
GCAAACCGCTGACCCTCATCCAACGCGATGGGCTGGATCAACTCCACCGTCATCTCGGTGTTATCACCCGGCATCACCATCTCAGTGCCACCCGGCAACTCAACCGCACCCGTCACATCCGTGGTCCGAATGTAGAACTGCGGCCGATAGTTGTTAAAGAACGGCGTGTGCCGACCACCCTCATCCTTGGACAAGATGTAGACCTGCGCCTCAAACTTGGTGTGCGGCGTGATCGTGCCCGGCGCAGCCAACACCTGCCCACGCTCCACATCATCCTTCTTGGTACCCCGCAGCAACACCCCGACGTTATCGCCCGCCTGACCCTCATCCAACAGCTTGCGGAACATCTCAACCCCCGTCACCGTCGTTGAGGTGGTATCGCGCAACCCCACCATCTCAATGGTGTCACCGGTCTTGACGATCCCACCATCAATCCGGCCCGTCACCACCGTCCCACGACCGGTGATGGAGAACACATCCTCAATCGGCATCAAGAACGGCTTGTCGGTATCACGCTCCGGCTCGGGGAAGTGACTATCCACCGCCGCCATCAAATCCAAGATGTTCTGCTCCCACGCCTCATCACCCTCCAACGCCTTCAGCGCGCTGACCGGGATGACCGGAGCGTTATCGCCATCAAACTCATAGGAGGACAGCAACTCGCGGACCTCAAGCTCCACCAGCTCAAGCAACTCCTCATCATCAACCATGTCGACCTTGTTCAACGCCACCACCAAGTCAGGCACCCCAACCTGACGCGCCAACAGCACATGCTCCCGGGTCTGCGGCATCGGCCCATCCGCCGCCGACACCACCAAGATCGCGCCGTCCATCTGCGCCGCACCCGTGATCATGTTCTTGACATAATCAGCATGGCCCGGCGCATCCACGTGGGCGTAATGCCGATTGTCGGTCTCATACTCCACATGCGACACATTGAT
>NZ_PPDK01000012.1 GCF_003074135.1 Euzebya tangerina
GATTGGCTCTAGCGTTTTCTGTTCGTATGCTTTTATTTTTTGGCTATACTCGGCTAATTCTTGGCTTTTAGCGTTCCGTTGCTCTGCTGTATGTTTGTATTCATCTTCAAGCTCTTTTTTCTTTGCTTTTTGCTCTTTAGTTTCCCATAAACCGAGAAAACCCTGATTTTTATCTGTGAGCTTGTTATAGTCTCCCTGAATACGCTGTAAATCCTTGTCGTATTGCGTGATCTCTACTTCCATTCCGTCCCGCTTTTCTTGGGCTTTAACGTATTTTTCTATTTGAGGTAGCCATTCATCAATTAAAAACTGATCAAAATCTGCTTGAGAAAGCCCCTGAATGCGATTTTGAGGCACTTTTTCTTCTTGAGTGTGTATTTTACTGTCTTTTTCTTTTTCGTTGCTTAAATCGTGTTTTAGGGCAC
Source organism: Euzebya tangerina (assembly GCF_003074135.1). Classification (NCBI taxonomy): domain Bacteria; kingdom Bacillati; phylum Actinomycetota; class Nitriliruptoria; order Euzebyales; family Euzebyaceae; genus Euzebya; species Euzebya tangerina. Next base: position 426 of record NZ_PPDK01000012.1, read on the forward strand.
TTTCCGATAATTTAGAAAACGCAGCTGCGAATTTGGATTCATATTTGCCCATTCCTTGAGCCTGTTTTTCTTCGATTTTCTGCAAGTAGGATTTTTCTTTGTTAATTTCTTGTCCTTTAAGTGCAAGCTCTTGCACGATTTGGCGTTCTTCTTGCTCTAATCGGTTCAATTCTTGCCACGTTACCCTGTCAATTCTTGCTCTTGGGGCTTGCTCTATGCCTTGTTCCTTGTAGCTACGTTCGTCAATTCGTGCGGCATATCCGTATTGCTCTAAGGCTTGATTAGCTTGCTCTC